>DATHOG010000211.1:0-34535 GCA_035485115.1 Candidatus Sulfotelmatobacter sp.
AATCCAACATCCCGCCCTTGTTAACATACCCATGCTTCTTCAAAAATACTTCCAACTCGTCGCGGAAGCTTTTCTTCCGGTGATGCTCTTCCTGTGTCTGTATATAATGAATGGTATCCTCCAAGCCAGATACACCGATACTAAACGCGCCAAAACCTTCCTGCCATGCAAAGCCTTGCGAACGGAGTTCAGGAAATGTCTCGCGCAACCATTTCGAGGAATTGCCTTTCAATAATTGCATCGCTTTGGAAACTGAAAGCGTTGCAGGCAAACTTAAAAGCAAATGCACATGATCCGCCACACCACCGATGGCGAGCGCCTTCATTTCATTTTCACGCGCAATGCCGCCAAGATACGGCCAGAGGCGTTCACGGATTTCCGGTGTGAGCCACGGACGACGTGCCGCAGTCGAGAATACGCAATGCATCAGGCAGGAATTGAAGGAATGCATGGTGGTTTCAAAATAATGATGTCATCGAAAATAACCCAGCCATTTTTTGAGGCCGCGCCATTTCTTTCGTCCCTGACGGGACTTAAGACGTTCCCGGACCCTGAACCCAGCCATAAATGGCTGGGCTATTTTCAAGGAGAGCGTGAATAAAAGTGAGTTGGCGATGAGGGTTGCGCGGGCCAGATGGAATGCCTAATTGCATCGCGCCGCCTTTGCTGAACCTTTTTGCGGAATCATGCCGTTATAGATTTATGCTAGACAACAGGTTCAGCCCGGCTAGAGTTTTACACATGAAAACAGACAGGCTGTTCTTGGCCGTTGATAGGCTGCAAACCCAGCCGCCTACTATCTGTTAGGTGGCAGCGCGTATGAGCAGTCATTTCAGCACATCGCTTTTTATCAAGGGTGACGGCCTCGATTTGGATGAGATTTCTCGGACACTCGGACTCACCCCGACCAATCTCAGCCGGAAGGGAGAGCGTTATGGGCACGCCCAGACATTGTGTGTTTTCGACGGTTGGTATTATTCCCCGAAGGTTGACGGTTCACGCCCGATAGATGCACATCTCGCAGCATTGTCAGATGCGGTTCGTCCGCACATTCAGTATTTGCGGGACTTGAAACAGAGGTGTGAGATTTCTGTTTCCATTCAGGTCCAGACCGGTAGCCTTTGGTTCGGTAAAGAATATCACACCAGTTTTGATGTTGGCCATCAAGGCATGAGTTTGTTTGCAGAGCTTGAGATTCCGTGCAGAGTATTCGTTACCATTAAAGAGCGAGCCAAACAGAATGAGTAGATTTCTGCCACCTAACAAGTCGCCGGAGCCAACCGCCGTTGGCGCGGTCAGTTCCGCTATCGCGGTTCACGTCGCGAGTCGGCGGTGGCTCAGCTTTCTACGTCTGCATATGCGTATCGCATTATTATTTCTTTGCCTTGTTTTGGTGTTCGTCACTGACAGTCAGGCCACGAAGTCACCTGACACGCACACCTGCATTGATAATCTCACACAGATTGACGGCGCAAAGCAGCAGTGGGCTTTAGAGCACAACAAGAACTCCGATGCTAAACCGACATGGGACGATATTCGTCCATATCTTGCAGATTCATTTAAGAGTGGCACGAACCAGATACCGGTTTGTCCACAGGGCGGGAAATATACGCTTGGTCGCGTTGGAGACAGGCCGACATGTTCTATCGGAGGAGCCACTCATTCATTGCCACCATATTGATATGACGATGCAGCCTAATATGAGGATAGGCTGCACGCCTTGTTAAGCAACTTTCTTTCCGTAATCGTCCAACAACGGAATTTTCACCAGCGCCTTTCTCGCAAACCCGGGCGCGTCGTGGACTGCGGCGGGAATCCCGCCTGCGGGAGCCACGCCGCTTTCACCCGCGCGGGAATTTATCGAATGTTCAAAAACCGTCGTCCGCACAAAAACGGTGTCGCGGCGGCACCGTTCCCGGAGCGCGGCTCTGTGAGCCGCAGGAATGTTCCAGGTTCAAAACGCACGGTTTTTTCGCAGATGTATGGAATGGCAAAGTTCCTGCAGGTCGCAGACCTGCGCTCCGTGGCTTCACTTATTTATCGCGGTCATCAAAGACGCACGGCGACCACCGGCGCGTGATGTTTCTGCTTGATGAATTCCGGCACGGCAAATTCGATGGACACAACTTCGACCGGTTGAAGCGGGCTTAAAATGTTCCGCACTTCATCCGCGGAAATGGTGCCGACGACGTAGACCATGTCGGCGGAGGCCCAGACGTCCCTTTCATTCAGGTCGAGCTCGGACAATTGAGCGTAAACCGCCTGCACATCGGGACGGCGCGACAGGCCGGTGAGCAGGTCCCGGTAAACCTCAATGCCGGGATAGGGGTCGGTGTCCCAACCGATGGAGCCCGCATCATCGTTGCCGTCAAAAAATTGTTCGATGGGCGCGAGCCACGGTTCCGGCTGCCGGTTGAAAGCCAGTTTGAGCGCGTCACATTTGGCGTAGTCCATGGTTATGAGCTTGAGGACGAGGATGAGGATGACGATGAGGATGATTCCCTATTGCCAGTCACCGGGGTCATTGTCCCAATTTTGTTTTGGCGGCATCGATCTTTGGCTGAAGTTCAGCCAGCAATGACGGGTTGATTTGGACGGCTTTTTGCCAGGCGTCAATCGCGCCCTGGTAATCGCCTGTATCTTTCTTTGCAAGCGCCAGCAGTTTGTAGGCAGCGGCATCATCAGGTTTAAGCTCGATGTCCTTGAGGTAGTCGGGAATCGCCCCCGCGTGATCATTGAGGGCATCTTTTGCCAGGCCGCGAAAATAGTAAGCATCGGCATAACCGGGCCGGAGTTCGATGGCCTTGGTGAGGTCGTCGATCCCTCCGTCGCCAATGTCATCCGGAATCTTGGCGTTGCCACGACCACAGTAAGCACCGGCAAAATCGGGTTTGAGCTCGATGGCTTTGCTAAAATCGGCGATGGCGCCAGCCTGATCGCCCTTGAGAGACTTTTCGTTGGCACGATCATAGTAGGCGACAGTATAATCATGTTTGAGTTCGATGGCTCTGGTGTAATCGACAAGCGCGCCAATATGATCGCCCTTGTAACCCCGGGCCAGACCGCGGATATTGTATACTTCCGCCAGATCCGGATCGAGTTCGATGGTTTTGTCGCAATCAGCGATCGCCCCGTCCGCATCGTATTTTTTCTCATCTGCAAGGGCGCGATTAAAGTAGGGATAGGCCGCCGCCGGCTTGAGTTCGATGGCCTTGGTGTAATCAGCGATCGCGCCATCCATGTCACCTTTATTATATTTTGAGAGGCCGCGATTATTATAGGCATCCTCAGAACCGGGGTCGGACTCGATGACTTTGGTGTAATCGGCGATCGCCGCGTCGTGATCGCCATTCTTCTCCTCGAGCCAGGCGCGATTGTTGAAGGCCACGACCAAATCCGGTTTGAGTTCAATGGCCTTGGTAAAATCAGCCATCGCCCCGTCATAATCGGCCTTATTGATCTTTGCGTCACCGCGATCAATGTAGGCCTCGGCATAATGGGGCTTGAGATCGATGGCTTCGTTATAATCGTTGATGGCGTCATCGCTATTTCCAATGATATCAGCGGCCAGCCCGGCGAGTTTCAGCGCTTTTGCCGCCTGGTCGTTGTCCGGCGGGCTGGCTTTCAGGACTTCCTCGGCGGCGAGGAGGGCCAACCGGTTTGCATCGGCAAAGTTCTTGTTCATAAAGGCGGCAATCGCCCTTTGATAAGCGGTCGCCTTGGTGGAGTTTTGGAGGTCGTGGGCAAACTCCTGGAGCAAACCGGCACTCACCCCATATTCCTGGGCCAGTTCATCGTAGGTTTTTTGTTCCAATTCGGCGGAACTTGCTGCGGTTTGCGGGCTGCCGTTTTTGGCGGCGGCGGCGGCTTCCTGGCTGACGTGGGCAAAGGTCTGGGGATATGCCTGAAGCGCCTCGAGCAAACGCTTCTGCTGGTCCGAGATTTGATTTTGACCGTGTTCCAGGACGATCATCGCGCCGAGCAGCACAAGCAGCAAGGCAATGACGGCAAAGGCCCACTGTTTCACGCCCCGCCGCAGGTTCGCTAGGTCATCGCGCAACTTTAGCACGCTGCTTTCAAGCGCTTCCCGGGTGCTCAACCGGTGATACAGGTGGGATTCCACCATCAGCCGCCGCCGGTAGGTTTCCTGCAGTTCGGAAAGTTCCGCGGATTCCGGCGCATGCGGGTCGGTCGGAAAGTTATCGTCAATGTACAGGTACCAGACTTTCTTCCCGCGCTGGCGGGCATAGAACGCCTCGTATTGCGTATAACTCACGCGCCCGAAGGTTTCATCCGGCCGGGGCGGCCCGAATCCGTAACATTTTCCGACGAGTTGAACCACGCCGCCGCAATCGTCAATTTTCCGGCGCAGCATCGCGCGCAAGTCGCCTTGTTCGGTGCCAAACACGTCCTGCCAGACGGGTTCGTAGCCAAGGAATTGAAGGGTATTGGAGACGAGTTGCCGTGCGCTTTTCAGCTCTTTGCTGACGGCAGAAACAAAAATTGTCGGCCGGGGTGACATTTTCTAATGGTGGCTTTCCCGCTGAGATTGATTGCGGCAAATAATGACGAAATCAGGGGCCGGGTCAAACAATCATTGCCAAAGGCAATACCGCAGGATGCAGGCGCTCCGCAGCTCACGAAATTCCAGCGCCGGAGGCGCGACAGATACCAGCCCACGGTGAAACCGTGGGTTAAGTCAACCAAACCACCCAAGCCCCGGCAGGGGCGGCAGAAAACCAACCGTCGCAAAACTCTTTCGCCCCATTCGGGGCTTGATTCCATTCCGGACGTTCACCCACGGCTCACGCCGTGGGCTGTTTTCTTTCGTCGCTCCGCGACTCCCGGCGGTCCGGGCCGGACTGGTCATCAGACACTGTCATATCCGGTACCCTGACCACCACCCGCTGGGATCAAAAAATGAGGATGAGGATGAGGATGATTCCCCTATTGCCCTTGCTGCCCTATCAAAATCAGCGGTAACCTCGGAAACTACAAAACGTCTTAATACCCACGTTAGCTACCAATCGTTCGTTTCACTAAATTCGATAATCGCGGTTGGCAGGCGGTTTCGGGCGGGACGCGGGTGCTACACCAAATTATCGGCTACACTGTTTATTCAAGCGTTTAACACTATCATGATTTCTCGAATCTTCTCTCTGCTGCCCGCCATCGCCTTTGCCCTGATGGGATGCGTAACTCGCGCCGGGGCAGCGGATTCAGCGAGGCCGCAGTATTACGAAGTGCGGATTTACTCCACCGCATCCGCGGAGCAACAACAGCGCGTGAATGAGTATTGGCACTCGGCAGCGGTGCCGGCGTACCATCGCCTGGGCATCAAACCGGTCGGGGTCTTCACGGAGTTGCAGGATTCGGCGACGAACCATATTTTTGTTCTCATTCCGTATGATTCGCCGGCAGAGTTCGCCGCGATGCCGTCCAAGCTGGCGGCCGATGCGGCTTATCAGCAGGCGGCGGCGGAATTTTTGAATGCGCCGAAAACCAATCCGGCCTATGCGCGTTTTGAAAGTTCACTGCTCGTCGCCTTTGACGGCATGAAGCGGATGTGCCTGCCGGCGACGAACGCGACGCCGAATGTCTTTGAGCTGCGCACGTACATGAGTTCGAGCGAGGGCAAGGGTTTGAACAAGATCAGGATGTTCGAGAGCGGCGAGATCCCGGTGATGAAGGAGGCCGGCCTGGCCCCGATCTTTTACGGGCGGACGATCGCGGGCTTGAACATGCCCTGCCTGATGTACATGACCTGCGGTGAAAACATGGACGCCCACAAGCAGCATTGGAAGGCGTTCTCGACGTCCCCGGTCTGGAAACAGTTGACGGGCGATCCGCAATACAAGGACAACGTGTCCCGCAGCATCAGCATCCTGCTCAAGCGCACGGCGGCCTCGGAAATCTAGGTCCGGGCCGGACCGGCCAGTTCTTGCGGACGGCCACCATTGGCGGAGCGCGGGTCCGCGACCCGCACGAACTTTGTTCTTCAATACGTCTGCGAAAAATCCTGCGTTTTGAAACAGCAATATTCCTGCGGGTCGCAGACCCGCGCTCCGTGAAAGTGCCTGCCTGGTTTTCTGAACAGTCAGCGGATTCTCCATGCGAATCAGCGTTCCGTCCATTGACCAAAACTAATTAAAGTTATAAAACAGTTTATATCCACTTGGCGGGCATGGTTAGGTCCATGAAGGTCAGTTTAAACAAGGTCTATAAGTTAGTTTAGCGATGTTGATGGAACGTGTCATCGTGCCGTAACCGGTCCGATCGTGAAATCTTTTGCATTGGACGGATGAACCCGGGAATTTTGATCGCATACAAAACGAATAATCCCATGAGCGAATAAGCCCGACATGGCCGCATGATTTCCCGGTTGCGCCCCCACCGGCACAACCTTGTCCAAGCAAACTCAAATGAAATGATTTGGGAGGGTCAGGTTTTTTGATCCGGCCTTCCCATGCCCCAAAACACAAACCAACCATTAACCTCAAAAATGAATACGTTATGAGAAAATTGATCCAAGGCTCCAGCAGGATGTTCCTCCGACACATGGGGGGACTTGTCGTCACGGCCGCATTGGCCGCAGGTATCGAACAGGCGCAGGCGCGCCTGACCGGACTGGATGTTTATTCCGGCAACGGCACGGTCAACTGGTCGAGCGTGCATTCGGCCGGCATGAGTTTTGCCTTCACCAAAGCCACGCAGGGAAATTACTACGAGGACGCAAACATGGCGGTCAACATGAACAACGGCAAGGCCGCCGGTCTCAGCATGGGGGTTTATGACCTGGCGGATCCGGCCCGCTGCACTCCCAGCACGGAAGCCAATTACTTCTGGAACTATGCCAAAAATTATATCCAGGCGGACGGCCAGACGCTGATGCCGGTGCTGGATTTCGAGCCGCAAACGCTGAGCGAAAACACGTTCACCGGCGCGAGCAGCTGGTCGGACTGGGTGAACCAATGGTGCAATGACGTCAAGAACCTGGCGGCGGCCAACGGACTTACCGTCACACCCATCATCTATATCAGCGCCGGCTGGACGAGCACTTATCTGACGAGCGGCAATGCCTGGACGTACTCGTGGATCGCCGATTACAACGGCCAGAATTCACAAACGAGCAGCCCCTGGGTCGGCGGCAGTTATTATCAGCCCTGGGGCAGCGGCGTTTGGAATTTCTGGCAGTACACCAGCAGCGGAGCAGCAACGGGCGTCTCCGGCCCGGTGGACCTGGATGTGTTCAACGGCACCTCGTTATCGGCCTTCATCGTGGCCTCGGCCTACTGCAAACCGGCGGCGGTCACCGCGGGCCCCACCTGGAATTTGCGCTATACCCTGACCACGGGCGGGGCGGACTTCACCTATCACTACGGCAGCAGCACGGATACGAATTTTGTCATGGGTGACTGGGATGGTAACGGCACCATTACGCCAGGCATCGTCCGCGTCAATGCGAGCGGCCAGTACGAATGGATGCTGCATAATTCGAACAGCGGCGGCAATCCCGACTATGATTTTGCCTACGGCGATGCCAAACCAGGAGACGTTCTGGTGGTGGGCGACTGGGATGGCAACGGGACCATGACCCCCGGCATCGTGCGCACCAATTCCGCTGGTCAGTGGGAATGGCTGTTGCGCAATTCAAACGCGGGCGGCGGCGCCGATTATGACTTTGTCTATGGCCGCTACCATACAAATGATACGCCGGTGGTCGGCGATTGGGACGGCAACGGCACGTTCACTCCCGGACTGGTGACCGGAAATAACTGGAACCTGCGCAATGAAAATTCGGGCGGCAACGCCGATATCACCTTTGGCTACGGCAACGGCACCACAGACATCCCCATTGTCGGCGACTGGGACGGCAACGGGACCTGGACCTGCGGCGTGGTGCGCGGAAACAATTGGCTGTTGCGCAACGAAAACTCGAGCGGAAGCAACGATATTTCGTTCGGCTACGGAAGCCCGGGAGACAAGTTCCTCATCTGGAGGTAATTTGCCGGCCGTCCCGCGCGAGCTTGAACGGGAAAATCCCCAGGCTCGCGCGGGTTTTCAAGGTTGGAACCCGGACATCCGTCTTTGTCCAGGGACGGCGACGCGACCGGTCGCCTCGGAGATTTAGAGGTCCTTGCGGACGGCCACCGTTTGATTTTTTGCAGGAGACGAGGCAACAAATCTTAAATTTTTCTTCACCCGGTTTTGATTTGAGGGTCCTCACGTCGTCTCCTGCAAATTATTGGCTGCTTTCCACCGGCTTGATTTCGGCGGCGGTCACAACTTCTGCCTTCATTTATCAGAGCCGGTTTCCCACCCAAAACATTTTCCTAAAAAACTTGTCCGAGTTATTCACATGGACAGCCAATGTCCAAGGCCCCCTGTCATGCTGGCCCGGTTATGAAATACGGGATGGAAAAAATTGTGGAGGGCGCGGTCAAAAAAGTCCGGGACCAGGAGAAGTTCTGTCCAGTGACGCTGGAACCGGAACTGGAGGAGGAGGCCGCCTTGATGACCCCGGAGGAACGCCTGGCCCTGGCGGAAAAACTCCGCCGCTGGGCCAGGCAACTGGAGGTCAGCGCCTACATCATGAAGGCGATCAGCCGCCGCCGCGCGCGGCCGCGGACGCCTTCTTTAAAAGCTTTGCCGAATTTTGTTGCACGACAAAACTAGATACCGGCGAGAGCGACTGGATCACTTTCTTCGCCACTTCATACGTGGGTTTGTCCGAGCGCTGCATGTCCGTCAGCGTCCGGATGAGGGCGTCCAATTCGACCGCCGCAGCCCCGCGCGTGCGCGACGGGGTGAGCCGGCGGTCCAGCTCGCGGAACTGCTCGAGCGTCCGCGGCGACGGGTTGCGTTTGCCCGTCACCAGGTAGCCGACGTAGCCGCGCTCGATCATTAACTCGCGCGCGATATCAGCCTTGGTCAGGCCGTGGTTTTTTTCCAGCCGCGTAAATATCTCGGCCACTTCGATTTGTGCAGGATTTTTAGTCATGTGAACAGAGTTTGCTTTTTTATGTTGACAAAGTTTACTTTGTTATCTATTCTTCTGTCAACAGAGTAAACACTGACATATGTCCGCCGAAATTTCAACGGAAAAATCAACGCTGCGCGCGCCGGCGGTCGCATTTGCCCGGGGGAACAGCGTGACGCCGCAGCCAAATATGGAGAAAACTCCTGCCAATCTATTTTTCGTGCCCGGCATCTTGCTGCTGGGCGCCGCCAAACCGGAGCATTCCATCCACAACGCCATTTTCTGGCTGCTCGTATTGCTCGCCGTGTTCATCGCCACCCTCGCGGTCAAGGTTGTCTTTCTGATCGTGGACAGGGAAATCGAACTCTGGCGAAACCGCCGTACTGGACATCGCCGGCCCTTCCCGACGGTCGCAAAAAGCAAACACAAGCACCCCGAAAAGGAGCAAGGGCTTTACTGATCAAGCTTATCAAGCATCACTCACTGCCAATAATATGACCAAGGACGTTTATCAATTTGATATCAGCCGGGCCGGCCGCGCCGCAGATCTGCACCAGCTCACGGAGGACATCCGCGAGGACGCCATGCTCGATCAGGCCGGGAAGGATGAATTATTCGAACTCATCCGCCTTAAATTCTGCCGCCTCAACCACGCGGCCAAGCCCGATCCGAAAACAAGATGGCAAGCGTAACGGTCCACCCAAACCTGTCAAAAAAAATCCCCAATCGTAAATTGTAAATCCCATGCCTCCTTCCCTCGTCAAAGTAGACGTCGTCTCGGCCTTGCTCGGCTGGCAGGTGAAAAAACTTTATTCCCTCGTGAACGAAAGTTCGACCAAGGATCGCGGCTTCGCGTGGGTCTTCAATCTCGCCTGCGATCCGCAGGCTGGACGCCAGGAATTGCGCTGGTGGTGGCCTGAAATCCAGGCGCGCATCAGCCCGGACGGCAAGGAGCATGGTCGTTATGCCTTCTTCCAACTCGAATGGGTCATCAATCGCATCGTACCCGCCAACCGCCCGCACTTTCCCGCCGGCGAAGTGGACCGGTTGCTCCAGATTCGTCCGCAGACCCGCCTTAGTCTGCATGCGGAATGGTTTGGCCCGGGAGAAACCGCCCGTTGCGCCGTGCCCGGCGGCCCTCCCCTTTATCCGCGCACCCCGCTCGCTGAATTTCTGGAGCGGCGCTGGATCCAAAACCTGAAAAAACCCGCCGTCCAACCAAAGAATTTAACCACCACTGAAATCTATGCTCATGCTCAATGAAACCATCGGGGCGGACAACGCCATGAAACAAATCGAAACCCTCGCGCACGATTATGCCGTCATCCGCGACCACCGTTGCGCCCTGCTCCGGGAGATGGAGGCCGAAATCAGCCGCCTCCTGAAACCGAAGTTGCAAAAATATTTCGCCCTCGCGAACATCGAAGGTGAAAAAAAGGCCGCGCTCCTCGCCGCCGTGCAGGCCGCGCCCGAACTCTTCACCAAACCCCGTTCGCGTACCCTGCACGACATCAAGTTCGGCTTCCGTAAAAATACCGGCGGCCTCACCTGGGAAGACGAGAACTACGTCCTGCGCCGCATCCACAAACTATTTCCGGATGAAGCCGCCGCCTACCTCCACATCACGGAACGCCCCGACAAGGAGGCGCTCGAAACCCTTTCCGCCGCTGAACTCAAAAAACTTGGGATCGCGATCGGCGACACCGGCGACATGGCTTTCGTCAAACCCGCCGTCAACGGCCTCGAACGCTTCGCCACCGCCATCGTGGATGGCGTTGTCGCCGAAACCGTCATGCCCGCGTGAACCAGCCGGCGCTGAAACGACCATAAAAGTTGCCCGGCTCAGATGATTTCTGATGTGGTTCTGTAAAATGTATTCATCCCGTTTTGTAATATTTTCAAAAACGCATCTTTTTTTGTTTGCCGAAAACTTTTTGTATGTCATGGTAGTCGCACTTGGGGCACGTTCTTGTAAGTCCGTCAGTATCATTCAGATTTGTTTGTGGAAGCTTCCGGAAACGACGCGGTTTGGTTGTTTGAATAAGTGGTGTAAAACTTAGGCTCCATGCATCAATGCATGGGGACATGACCGCCAATTTGTCATCCGGAGGCAGATGAACCAGTTCAGTGGCAGGTTAACCATTAATCATCTAACAGGCTATGATCTGTTCGGGAAACTGGAATGAAGGCCCAAGGGCGGCACAGCCCAATGTGTCGCCTTATGGTAATGACCGGAACGGGTGTCCAAGTAAACCAAGACGAAGCCACCCGCCAACGTCGCCATTCGTCATCGCTAGGGGCGCAGCCGGTTTTTATTGTGGCCTTGTTATCTGGCTAATAGCTTCGACCTTTTCAGTAGTGCTTGCCCAGCAGAACCCGACCAACCAGACATCATCATTGAATCCGGCTGATACCGCCGGTCCGGCAGTCTACAAAAAGATGAGCCTGGAAGAGTTGATGAATCAGGATGTCACCTCCGTGGCCAAGCAACCCGAACCCTACGGTCAGGCTCCAGCCGCAATCACTGTCATAACGGGTGATGAGATCAGCCGTTCCGGCGCATCGAGCATCCCCGAAGCGTTACGGTTGGCGGACAACCTGGAAGTGGCGCAGAAAAACTCGCATGACTGGGGCATCAGTGCGCGCGGCTTCAACACCTCCCTCGCCAACAAGCTGCTGGTCTTGATCGACGGGCGGAGCGTTTACACGCCCCTTTACTCCGGTGTTTTTTGGGATGTGCAGGATTACTTGCTCGAAGACATCGACCGGATTGAAGTCATCAGCGGACCGGGCGGCACACTTTGGGGCGCCAACGCCGTCAACGGCGTCATCAATATCACCACCAAGAGCGCCAAGGACACCCAGGGATTCTACTCGGAAGCCGGCGGCGGCTCGTGGTTGCAGGATTTTGCCGGTATACGCTACGGCGGGGTGCTGACATCCAATGTTTACTATCGCGTTTACGGCAAATATTTTGACCGGGGTGATGAGTTTCTGGCCAACGGGACGAACGCTTCGGACTCATGGCGGATGGGTCAGGGCGGATTCCGGATAGATTCCGAGGCGGTGCCACAAAATACCTTCACCCTGCAGGGTGATTTTTACCTGGGCGACGAGAACCTGGAAACAGGCGGCGACGCCAGAACCGGCGGCGGTAATATTTTAAGCCGTTGGGTGCATACTTTTTCAGACGACTCGGACATGCAATTGCAGTTGTATTATGACCAGACGCATTTGCGTGAAGACGCGCCCGCGTTACAGATCGGGGCACTGCTGCTGGCTCCCCCGGGAATTTTTACGGACGCTCTGGACACCTACGATGTTGATTTTCAGGATCGTTTCAGCTTGGGCGAACGCAACCACGTCGTTTGGGGGCTGGGCTATCGTTTCACCCAGGAAGTGGAAGACAACGCGCCGTCCCTGGCGTTTTTCCCGGCGGTTGAAAACCAGAATCTGTTCAGCGGCTTCGCGCAGGACGAACTCAGGCTTTGGAAAGATGTGTTTTTCACCCTCGGCAGCAAAGTTGAACATAATGATTATACTGGCTTTGAATATGAACCCAGCGGGCGGCTGCAATGGAATGCGACCACCAACCAGATGTTTTGGGGTGCCGTCTCGCGCGCGGTGCGAACGCCGTCCCGCATTGACCACGACCTCTCGGAAGGAGAGCCGCCTTACTTTGTCCTGCTAAGAGGCGGGAATGGCTTTGAATCTGAAAAATTGATCGCCTATGAACTGGGTTATCGTGCCCGGCTGGGCTCGAAAGTCGCAACGTCCATCTCGGCCTATTACAACCAATACGACGATGTGCGGAGCACGTCGTTCACCCCCGCGACCATTCTCCCGCTGTTCTTTCAAAACAATCTTGAAGGCGACACTTACGGTGTCGAGCTAAGCGCCGATTATCAGGTACTCGACTGGTGGCGGCTGCACGGCGGCTACGATTTTCTAAGTGAACACCTGCGCATCAAGCCGGGCCAGACGGATGTCAACAATGCGCTCAACGAGACCGCCGATCCCGAACACCAATTCTCCATCCGCTCCTCCATGGATCTGCCCCATCAAGTCCAACTGGATACCGACCTGCGCTGGGTGGATACCTTGCACAACAACAACGGGGCGACCCCCGGCACCGTGCCGAGCTATTTTGAACTGGATGTCCGGCTGGCCTGGCGCGTGAGCAAGAATGTTGAACTTTCCATCGTCGGGCAAAATCTTTTGCACGACCATCACCCCGAATACGGCTTTCCAAGCCCGACCCGCGAGGAGATCGGGCGCAACGTTTATGGAAAGGTTTCATGGCAATTTTGAATCAAACCGCCCGGCGTCGGGCGACCCGCCTCCAGCATGTCCTGCTGGTCATGTTGCTTGCCGTTGGATTGAAATTGTCCGCGCAAACGGCGGCCACCAAGGAATATCAGATCAAGGCCGCCTTCCTGTTCAACTTTGCGCAGTTCATCGAATGGCCGGCCGATGCCCTCACCAACACCGACGTGCCCTTTCGCATCGGTATTCTGGGCGATGACCCGTTCGGCACGGCTTTGGAAGACACCGTCCAGGGCGAAACCATCCACAGCCACAAAATCATCGTCCAACGCTCCCGCGAAATCGGCGATCTGAAAAATTGCCAGCTGATTTTCATAGATAAATCGGAAAAAAACCGCGTCGCCGATGTTTTGTCGGAACTGGATTCCAAACCCACCGTGACCGTCAGTGAAATCGATGGTTTCGCCCGGAACGGCGGCGTCATCAACTTCTACCTGGAAGAAAAAAAAGTGCGGTTTGAGATCAATCCCGTCGCCGCGCAGAACGACGGGTTGAAGATCAGTTCGCAATTGTTGAGCCTCGGAAAAATCGTCCAACCGGCCAGGGGGGGGAAATGAACTGGCTGAACAATCTTCCCCTCAAGCGAAAACTGACGCTGATCATTTTGCTGACCTGCTCGGTCGTGTTGCTGCTCGCATGCAGCGTGCTCGCCGCTTACGGGCTCTATGATTTCCGGCAGGCCATGGTGCGCGACACCACGGTGCTGGCGGATGTGCTGGCCGGAAATACCCGCGCGGCGCTCGCCTTTCAGGATGATAATGAAGCCCGGCAAACCTTGCAGGCGCTGGAATCTGAACCGAATGTTTCGGCGGCCTGCCTGTATACCGCCAAAGGAAATCAGTTTGCAACCTACACCCGGTCAGGAACAAAAAATATTTTCCCGTCGCAACCGGCGGCTGACGGCTATCGGTTTGAGCGGGATCACCTGGTTCTTTTTCGCCCGGTGATGCTCGACAACCGGCGCATCGGCACCATTTTTCTTCAAGCCGATTTACGGGGCATGTATGACCGGTTGCGATTGTTCAGCGGCATCGCCATCCTGGTCTTGTTCGGCTCGTTCCTGGTGGCGTTGGCCATCTCGGCACCTTTGCAACGGCCCATTTCACGGCCCATTCTGGCCCTGGCTGAAACCGCCCGCCTGATCGCCAAAAACAAGGATTTCACGGTTCGCGTGCCCCCGCAGGGCCGGAATGAGACCGGTCTGCTCACGGATGCCTTCAATCAGTTGCTCGTCAGCATTGAAGAACGCGACAAGGCCTTGCGCACGACCAACGAGTCCTTGAAGACTGAGATCGCCGAGCGTAAAGGCGTGGAGCAGAAGCTCCAGGATCAGTTGAGCCGTCTGGGACTGCTTCACCAGATCACCCGTGCCACCAGCGAGCGGCAGGATTTGCAAAGTATTTTTCAGGTCGTCATCCGCAGCCTGGAAGACAACCTGCCCGTTGATTTTGGCTGCATTTGTCTTTACGACCCGGCCACGCATATGCTGACAGTCGCCAAGGTCGGCATCCACAGTGAAACATTGGCGATGGAACTGGTCACGAACAACCAGGCGCGCGTGGAAATCGATCAAAACGGCCTGGCCCAATGCATCAGCGGGCGGCTGGTTTACGAATCCGATTTAAGCCGTTTGCCCTTTCCTTTCCCCCAAAGGCTCGTACAAGGCGGATTGCATTCGCTCGTGGCCGCGCCGCTGGGGGTTGAAAGCAAGGTTTTCGGCGTGCTGCTGGCGGCGCGAAAACAACCGAATGGTTTCAGCAGCGGCGAATGTGAATTCATCCGGCAGTTGAGCGAACACGTCGGGCTGGCCGCGCATCAGGCACAGTTATACGAAGCCTTGCAACAGGCCTATGACGATCTGCGCCAGACGCAGCAGGCCGTCATGCAGCAGGAACGGCTCAAGGCGCTGGGCCAGATGGCCAGCGGCATCACGCATGACATCAACAACGCCATTTCGCCGGTCATGCTTTATACCGACTGGCTGCTGGAACATGAGCAGAACCTGAGCCCGCGCGCCCGCGACCATCTGGCCACCATCCAGCATGCGATCGAAGACGTGGCGCACACCGTCTCGCGGATGCGGGAATTTTACCGCCAGCCCGAAACGCAACTGACGCTCTCGCCGGTAAAATTGAATCAACTGATGCAGCAGGTCATCGACCTTTCGCGGGCGCGCTGGAGCGACATGCCCCAGCAACGCGGCGTCTTTATCAAGATGGAAACCGACCTGGCATCGGATCTGCCCATCGTCCTGGGCATCGAAAGTGAAATCCGGGAAGCGCTCGTTAACTTGATTTTCAATGCGGTTGACGCCATGCCCGAGGGCGGCACGTTGACATTGCGGACAAAAGTTTCCAAGACCACGCCGCCGCTGGTCCATGTGGAGGTGAGTGACACCGGTGTCGGCATGGATGAAGACATCCGCCGCCGTTGTCTGGAGCCTTTTTTCACGACGAAGGGCGAGCGCGGCACCGGCCTCGGCCTGGCAATGGTTTATGGCATCGTCCAGCGGCACGGCGCAGACATCGAGATCGATAGCGCAACCGGCAAAGGCACCACCATGAGGTTGATTTTCCAGGTGCCGGTCACGGCCCCGGTGGAAACCAACAAACCAGAGACAGCCTTTGTCATCCCGGCGCGGCTTCAGATCCTCGTCGTGGACGATGATCCGTTGCTGATAAAATCGTTGCGCGATACTTTGGAAACGGACGGCCATTTCGTCGTCACCGCCAACGGCGGGCGGGAAGGTATTGAAGCCTTCCGCGCGGCGCATGCGGACAACAAGCCGTTCGCCATTGTCATCACCGATCTGGGGATGCCTTATGTGGACGGCCGGCATGTTGCCGAAGCCGTGAAAAAAATGTCACCGGTGACACCGGTGGTGATGCTGACCGGTTGGGGACAGCGGCTCATGGCCGAAGGCGACATTCCCCCGCATGTGGATCGCGTGCTGAACAAGCCGCCTAAACTGCGCGATTTGCGTGAAGCGTTGGTACAGTGTATGCAATCTGCCAAATCTTGAGCAAGATGAGTAATCCCGATCATTCTATGAACGCCACGCCGACGCCAAAAATTCTGATTGTGGATGATGAGACCGCCCAGATGAAGGCCTTGTGTACTACGCTCAAGGATCGCGGCTATGAAACCGTCGGTTTTTCCTCGGGGAAGGCGGCGCTGGCGGAATTGGAGACGATGGAATTCGACCTGCTTTTGACCGATTTGATGATGCCGGAAATGGACGGCATCACCTTGCTGCAGGCGGTGCTGAAAAAACAGCCCGGCATTGTCGGCATCATCATGACGGGCGAGGGAACGATTGCCACTGCGGTCGAGGCGATGAAATCCGGCGCGCTGGACTACATTCTCAAGCCCTTCAAGTTGAGCGCCATCCTGCCGGTGCTTTCCCGCGCCCTGTCGGTGCGCCGGCTGCGCCAGGAAAATGCGGCGCTGCAAAGCCGCGTACAAGAACGGACGGATCAACTGGAGGCGGCGAACAAGGAGTTGGAGGCCTTTTCCTATTCCGTCTCCCATGACCTGCGCGCGCCGTTGCGCCACATCGGCGGCTTCGCCGAAGTGCTTGAACAATCCGAAACCTCGCTGTCGGAAAAAGGAAAACGCCATTTGGCATTGATCATCAGTTCAGCGAAGCATATGGGACAGCTCATCGACGATCTGTTGGATTTCTCAAGAAACAGTCGCGCGGAAATCCGGCGGACCGAGGTGAACCTGGATCAATTGCTCGAAAGAGTGATCCAGGAGGCGCGGCCGGAAACCGAAGGCCGGAACATTGCCTGGAAAATAAGCCCCCTGCCCCGGGTGTGGGGCGACCAGTCCCTGCTCCAGCAGGTGTTCACCAACCTGATCCTGAACGCGATAAAATATTCCCGCTCGCGCGCCCCGGCTGAAATCGAGGTCGGTTGCACCCACGAAACGGCGGCGGAAACCGTGATTTTCTTCCGCGACAACGGCGTTGGATTCGACATGAAATACGCGGACAAACTGTTTGGTGTATTTCAGCGGTTGCACCGACAGGACGAATTTGAAGGCACCGGCATCGGGCTGGCAAACGTGCGGCGCATCATTGCCCGCCACGGCGGGCGTACCTGGGCCGAAGGCAAGGTTGATGGTGGGGCCACGTTTTATTTTACATTGCCCGTCAAATAAAACGGGCCGGTGTTAAAAAACAAGAGCCGGACAAAAGTCCGGCTCTGTTGATGACGAGGTTTAATACGCCTTCATCAAGGCGCTCAGAAGGGCGGCGCGACCAACTTGGGGGACGCTGTCCGGGTCACGCCGCTAGCAAAACCTCTCTGCCAACCCTAAACGGACAGCGAAATCATGCATTGCTGCCCACTATACATTACGTTCGCCAACACCAAATCTTTCAAACAATCTGCTTCCAGAACAAAAAAGTTGCCCCGCTACCGTCTGACCAGGTCTCGCCGGTGCCGGCAACGTCGGACGGAATGCGGTTGTTGCCGGTGCCGGCATCGGGTAAAAATGCACCCGACGCGGCCGCCGACCGGCCATCTTGAACCATGCCGATCACGCACCCCGAATACACCAGCCTGTTGTCTGCCACGATCAACCACACCATCACGCCGGTGCAGGTGCGCAAGGTCGAGGAGTATGAATCCGCGGCGCCGAAAAAATGTCCGCACTGCGGCGACCGCGTCTGGACCATGTTCGAACCCTTCCGCGTTTCGCACGACTTCGAGAATTGCCCTAAGAAGAAATAAATCCTGACCCGGAAGGTTTGCCACGACTCCAGTTCATCCGCTGACCATCGACCCTCACCAAATTATGGTTTGATGAGCCCGGCCTTCTCCCAGTCATCAAAATTTCCATTTGGGGATGCGTGTATCTCCGCGTGGCCGTCGGCGAAGGCGTAGGCCTTGAGCCAATTGCCGCCGCCCCGCTGCCACGCCTGCTTTTGGCGGATGACAATCGTTTCCGCCGGCTTGATGATATTGGTGTCCGCGCCGGAATAGACAAGGTCGAAACCGGCGATGAGATCATTTAAAGAATTTGTATTGCCGTTGAAGTAACTGGCGGTGGCGGAGAGGTTGGGTGGATATTGTCCGCCGTGGTCGCCGGCATACATGATGCACACCAGCGCACCCTGCCGGGCGAGGTTTAGTTTGGCCACGGCCACGCGCCGCGATGCATGCTTGGATAATGTGCCGCATCCCGCAACACAGACGACGACAAGCGACCAGAGTAGCAGACGAATCCAATGGGATTTCATGCCGGAACCTCTAAACCGGTTAGCCGGGCATGTCAACGACGATCCGCCCGGACAACCGACCGCCGTGTTACAACACCGCCAGGACTTTGTCGGCCGTGAAGTCGCGCAGCAAAACCGTCTTGTGCCGCGAAGTGTGACCGCGAATGGGTTCCACCCCGTTCCGCGCACAGCCGAGTTTTTCCGCGAGCAGTTCCACGAGCGCCTGATTGGCCGCGGCATCCACGGGCGGGGCGGTGACCTTGATCCTCAATTCCTCGCGGAGCGCCTCGCCAATTTCGTTTTTTGATGCGCGCGGCTGGAGCTTCACCGAAAGCAAAACGCCATCAGCGGTTTCGCTCAGAAAAGCCGGCGCAAAAGTTGCCGGTTGAAGGTTGATGGTTGCAAGTTTCCCGGCAGGTGCGCTGGAACTTTTAACCTTCAACCTGCCACCTGCAACCATTTCATTTGTCCTCGGGATTGATGAACTTGAACGTGAGCGCGGCGAGCGCGCCTCCGGCAAAATTGCCCGCGAGATAAATCCAGAGGTTCGAAACCTTTGCGATCTTCATCACGGTGATACCCGTCGCGACCGCCGGGTTGAACGCGCCGCCGGAAACACCGCCCAGCGCAAACGCCATCACCACCACGGTGAAACCGATCGCGAGACCGTAAAAGGAATTGCCCGCCGTATTCTTCGCGGTGGCGACATTCAACACCACATAAGCCAGGGCAAATGTGCCGACCAGTTCCGCCACCAATGCAGGCACGGGGCTGAGGTCACCAGGCGTGGCGGTCGAATTACCCTTCAGAAAAAGCGTGACTCCGGACGCAGCCAGCGCGCCCAGAATCTGCGCGATCCAGTATGGAATCACATCCGCCGTGGCGCAGCGGCCGCGCAGCCAGACGGCGAGCGTCACGGCCGGGTTGTAATGCCCGCCGGAAATGTGGCCGCCGGCGTAAACCATCACCATGAGCGTCGCGCCGATGGCGATGGGCGGAAGAAAATTGTGCGGATCGCAGCCAATGACGTTCATGCCCACGGCGAGGACGAGAAAAAACGTGCCAATAAACTCAACGAGGTATTTTTTCATGCAGGCGCAAGTCTAGCGGGCGGGCGCGACGGTTTCAATTTTCTTTACAGACGGAACCGGGACACGATGTTTCAGGATTTTGATGCCGAAAAGCCCGTTGCGGAGCGGTTCGCTGCCGAAGAGCGCCGCCGGTTCGTAGTTCGCATTCACCCACGCCATCACATCATCGCCATAACCGGCGCTGCCGAAATAGCCGGTGCCAAACTCAAAGGTCTGCCATTCGACGAGTGCGAGGTAATCGGGCGGATGATTGGTGAGCGCAGCGGTCATACTGTGTGCCCCGAAATACTCGAGCATCGTGGGGTTCCAGTCCAGGCACGGCGCGGGGTTCACATGGCGGGAAAGGTAGTTCAGCATCAAACCCTGCGGCAACGCGGCGAACGTGGCACCTGCCGGGACATGTTTTTGCATCCAATCGAGAGCGCGATTGAAATTTTCGCCCTCGACGGAATGCGCTTCCTCGCCGCGTGCATAAATCACGTCCCCCCCGTGTCCGACGGCGAGCGTCTTGTCGGAATAAAATTTCGCAGAGACCTCTGCCAGCCGGAAACAGGCGATGGCCAGCACGCCCAGCGCCGCAAATTTGAGCAGACGCAGTGGAACCTGCCAGCGGACTTCCAGAAATTCCGGCAGCAGGCGAAGGAAAAGATACATCGCACAGACGAAGGCCGGCATCGCCAGCGCAAAGCCCGTGTGCCAGATGCGCGGAAAAAGCCCCTGTTTCGCCAGCAACAGCAAGGCAAACACGGACCATAGCAGCGGGAAGATGATTTTATGGGAGCGTTCGCCGCGGTTGAATTCTTTTATGAGCAGGAACACGGCGACCAGGCAGAGCAGCGGCAGGCTGGCGCCGCAGTTCAGCCAGTCGAACTGCATTGCGGCGAGCCACAAGACGAGCATCGCCCCGGCATTCCATAGCCAGCGTGCGTACGCCGGAAATTTCTCCGTGGCGCGGAAGACATACGCCGTCACGGCTACGATGCCGGCGGCGACCAAAAAATGAATCGCCGACTGGCGGATGTGTTCAAAGGGATAATCCAATCCGAGTGACCACTGATAAAACGGATTTTTCACCACGCCGCCGGCCAGCGCCGGACCCCAGCCGAAAAATTCCAGTCGCAGACTTTCACCTGCGCTTTGTGTCCGAAAAAATAAAAGGAAAAAACCGATGACCGGCAACGTCGCAGTGGAAAAAAACACCACTGCCGATTTTTTGACAATTTCTTTCCGCGTCCTATGAACAATTACGAACGCAGTCACGACCGCTGCCGCCAGCGCGATGGCGATGTCCGGCTTGGTGAACAAAACGAGCCCGAATACGAATCCGGCCGCGCCAAGCGTGCGGATCTTGTTCGTCTCCAGCCACCGCGCGAGCAGTGCCACGGCAAACACGGAAAGCGCGAGGCCGTGCAGCATTTCGTGCGAATACGGTGCGGCATAATTGTTGTTGCCAATGCCGTTGTACTGCGCGAAAGCGAAGACAATTGTCACCGCGCTGGCGATGATGGTGGCAGCCGGCGTGCCGCAAACCCGTGCGAACTGGTGATAGATGAGCACGAGCATCGCGCCCGTGATCAGCAGGTTCGAGACAATGATCGTCTGGAACGATGCGCCGAAGCAGGCAAAAAGCGCGGCATGGTAATATTGCGAGAGCGGGCCGCCGGCGAGATAAAACAGGTCGCGATACAGCGTCGCGCCGTGTTCCAGACGCCATGGGATGTATAGTTGCAGGCCAAAATCAATGACCAGGTCCGGCCAGCGCCGCCACGTCAAGAAGGCCGCCACCGCAAAAACCAATGCCACGATCGCCAGCCCCGGCCAGAAAAACGGGCAGGAACAGATTTTTTCTTCGGGGGGATTTTGTTCGTTGCCGGACACAGATCAAATTTATCTGATTTACCAATTTCTGAAATACCAACCATTTCCAAGGTTGAGTTGGATCGGGTAGTCATCCACATAAGGCAGATTGGTGATTCCATATTTGGAATAAATATATTCAAACCACACATGGCTATGAAATTGGCCAAATTCGACCAATTGCTCATTTGTATCCAGGAAGAGAAGTTTCATATCGTATTTCTTCAAACCTGCATAGGTATCCGGCCTTAAAATATTGTCTTGTTTGGCTTTTAGGACGCGCGTTGCGATTTCAGTGAACTCTTTTTTTCTTGTTTCATCAAAAAATGAATTTGGTCGGTAGAGTGTTCCTTTCAGCATGTAATTCGTACCTGCTATTGCCAGCCCGGTAAATAATGTAAATGCGATGATATATGTTGCAGCTGGAACTAATGAATAAAAGCGCCGCTTCTTCCAAGACAAGAAAACGAACACGAGGTTCACAAAAAAGAGAGATAAAAAGGCAAGGAACAACAATATTCCAAACGAATCTAGAAGCTCAGATTTGGCCCCTAAGACTAGCGCTCCATAAAAAAGAAACCCAAGAGCAAAATTCGATGCTATTAGGAGTCTCACGGGCTTGCTCAACCGATGGCGAGCAGTTCAACCTCGAAGATCAGCGTGGAATTCGGCGGAATCGCGCCGGGATAACCGTCGCGGCCGTAGGCGAGTTCGGGCGGGATGGTGAGCTTCACCTTGTCGCCGGTCTTCATCTGTACCACGCCGAGGTCCCAACCGGCGATGACTTCGCCCGCGCCGAGCGTAAAGCTGAAGGGTTCGTCACGGTCAACGGAGCTGTCGAACTTTTTGCCGTCGAGGAAAGTGCCGGTGTAGTGGACGGTCACGGTGTCGCCGTTTTTAGGCGCGGCACCGGTGCCGGAAACGAGTTTTTCGATTATGAGTTGGGTCTGGGCCATATTGGATGTTTGCGCGACGATAATTCGCCGTGCGAACCGTGTCCAGCATGGATTGAAATCAGTTCGTGGACGTCGCGGGCTTCGGCTGCGAGGCGGTGCGGATGACATTGGCCGCGCGGCGGGCGTTGTCGGAAATCAGCTTCAGCTCCGGGCGCAATGCGGGATTGTCGCCGTGTTTGAGGATGAGCCGGTCGGCGTACCCGCGCACGATGGTGAGAATATTATTCAATTCGTGCGCCACGTCGCGGCTTATGCCGCGGTCCCCATCCGTGGGTGGCGTTGGCTGGTTATAACGAGTCCCCGACGCCGAGGCTTCCGTTCCCGGCGTCATTTTTTCGTAAATTGCATCTAGCGATGACATTTGCGTTCATTAAGCATAGGGCAGGCCAACTTTCCGAAAACATCTTTCATCCTGAATTTCGTCTAATAAGCCAAAGAAATCCAACAACAGCTCCATCCAAAATATTGGGCAATACACTTTTGTCTTTGTCATGGACAGAGCAATTAAACTCATGTTTTGTAGGGTGAAATCTAACACGACGAGGCTCTCTCATGCTGCCCGCCGCCATACGACAGCGAACGCGCTGGATTCCGGCCGGAATTTCCCTAAACTCTCCGGCTCTGAAATGAACCTCGCGCCCGACTCCATCGGACTCATCGCCGGCAGCAAATCACTGCCGTTCGAGTTCGCCCGCCTCGCGCGCGCCGCCGGCATCAAACGCATCGTCTGCGTGGCCTTCGAGGGCGAAACCGACCCGGAACTGGCCAAATTGGTGGATGAAATCGTCTGGTTGCGCGTCGGGCAGGTCGGCAAAATGATCAATGCCCTTACCGAACGCGGCATCACCCAATGCGTCATGGCCGGGCAAATCGCTCCGAAAAACCTCTTCGACCTGCGCCTCGACCTGCGCGCCATGACCACCTTCCTCAAGTTGAAGGAAAAAAATGCCCATACCATTTTCGGCGCGATCGTGAATGAATTGAAAAAAGACGGGGTGGATGTCATTGAAGCCACGCCGTGGCTGGCACCCATCATGCCCAGCACCGGCTTTCATCTTGGCCCGAAGCTTTCCGAGGCGCAAAAAGACGACGTCCAGTTCGGCTTCCGCATGGCCAAGGAGATTTCGCGGCTGGAAATCGGCCAGATTGTCGTCGTCAAAAACGGCACGGTGCTGGCCGTGGAAGGTTTTGAAGGCACGGACAAATGCCTCGCGCGCGGCGGCGAACTTGGCGGCAAGGACGGCGGCGCGGTGGCGGTGAAAGTCGCCAAGGTCGGCCACGATATGCGCTTCGACATCCCCTGTTTCGGCCCAAAAACGCTGGAAACCTGCGCGGCGGCAAAAATTTCCGTGCTCGCCGTGGAATCCGGCAAAAGCATCCTGCTCGAACGCGAAACCGTGGAGCAATTGGTGCAGAAAAATAAAATCTCGATTACAACTGTCGTATGAGAGAGCGGACGAAAACAATTCTCAGTTATGCTTTTTGCGCACTGATTCTGACCGGCGTAATGATTTGGGGATGTAGTTGTTTCATGCCAAAACCTGACCCACTAGTGGGATGGAAAGTGATGGATATTGGCAGAGAGAGAGAACCGGTGAATGATATTTTAAAGGGAGATTACCAAGATTTCATTGAAAAAATACCACCGGTCGGACCTAAAGGATCTTACATCAGCCCTATTTTTATTTATGAGGATATGACAGGGCAACACGCTGTTAATTTTGAATACTTCAAAATTAATAGAGATGTTTGGAATTACTATTTATTTTACGATAAAAATAATAAACGCATAAAAGTAATTAAATATTATCTCGGCCATTCAAGTTGTTAAAAATTTCCCATGCTAAAATCACACGAACTCCTCGGCTTCATGTCGCCCGCGCTCGCGGCGGACATCATGAGCTTCACCTTTGAATCGGACAAGCCGGCCTACCGCGCCACCGTCGCCGCCGTCGCCCAGGCCAAGCACGTCCGCCCCGTGTTCCTTGAACGCCAGCCGCGCGACCAGCGCCATGCCACCATGGTTTCCGCGTTAACCAAACCGGCCATGGACGCCGCCGCCGCCGCCCTGCTCCGCGCGTGGCTCGTCAAAAAACACGAGGCCATGCTCATCGATTTCTTGAACACGCTCGAAATCAAAAACGACAAGGGCGTCGTCGAGGACCTGCCCGCCGCGATGGATGATGTGAAGTTGAAGTCCGCCGTGGAGTTGCTGCTCGGGAAGTATCCGCATGAGACCGTGAGCGTGTACCTGAATGCGTTCAACGACCTGAACGGCGCGGGCTGGCCAAACCTGAAGGCGTTACTGGAAAATGACTCCCGCCTGCAACTCGGCAATCATTGAGAAGCGTTACAGTTATTGCGTGCCATTCGCGGGCAAATAACTGAATCTCGATAAGCACCGGCGCGTTTTGGACTGCGGCGGGAAGTGAAGCGCCACGCCGCTTTAGCCCGCACGGAAATTTATCGAACATTCAGAAGCTGCACGTGCGCACGAAAGCGGTGTCGCGGCTCCGCCTTGCCACCGCAGTCCATGACACTGATCTCCAAGCGAGGTTATCTCAATAATTCGGTAGCCGCAGTAATTACCAAACTGCCTTTCCCCTCATCCTAACCTTCTCCCTCAGGGAGAAGGAACAGCAGTTGGACATTTCCGTCATTTCGGTGATCACTCGAGCCGTCGGCCGCTTGCAATTCGCCAAGAAGCCGGGAGCGTTTCTCCCTCTCCCCAAGGGAGAGGGCCGGGGTGAGGGGAAAGTAACCGTCATTTCCGCAGCACTGCTCAAGCACGCAGCAACGCCTCCGCATGCTTGCGCGCGGCCTCCGTCTGGCCGCCGAGCATCCGCGCCAGCTCGGTCACGCGCGATTTCCGGTCGAGCAAAGTGATTTCCGAGATCGTCCGGCCGTTTTTCACCGTTTTGCTGACGACGTAATGCGCATCCGCCGCCGCCGCAACCTGCGGCAAATGCGTGATGCAAAACACCTGCCGTTTCGCGGCGATCTGGCGCATCTTTTCACCGACGGCATTGGCTGTTTCACCGCCGACGTTCGCATCCACCTCGTCAAAAACGAGCACGGGAATCTCGTCCTCCGCCGCCAGCACGGTCTTGAGCGCCAACATCACGCGCGCCATTTCACCGCTCGATGCGATCGCCCGCAACGGCTTGACCGGCTCGCCCGGATTCGGCGCGAATAAGAACTCGATTTCGTCCAGGCCGCTTTGTTTGATGGTAGCAGCCGACGTAAGGAGGCTCTGATTTTCATTTGATTTGAGCCTCGTCACCTCGGCTGCTACGGAATTGATGGCCACATCAAATTTGCTCTGCTTGAAACCCAAATCTTCAAGCTGGTTGCTGACGGCCTTGGCGAGCGGCGGAATCATCTTTTTGCGCGCGGCGGTAAGCTTTTTGCCGGTGGCCTGGAGTTCCGAATCCAATTTTTCCAGCGCCGCATTGAGCCGGGCCAGTTCGGCGTCGCGCGATTCGAGCGCTTGCAATTTCTGTTTCGCCTCGTCACCGAAGGCGATGACCTCGGCGATGCCCGCACCGTATTTACGCTTGAGCGTGTGAAGCAGGTTCAGGCGCTCTTCCAGTTCCGCCAGCCGCGCCGGATCCACGTCCACCTTGTCGATATAATGCGAAACAGCCGATTGCAGCTCACGCAGGGTTTCCGTCGCTTGCGAGTGCAATCCGGTTAAGTTCTCTGCGCCGGAATCCACCCGCTGCAATTCGGCCAATACCCGGCCGACCGCACCGGATTGGATGAGAAGTGAACTATCGCTCTCGCTTAGGAGATCAAGCGCAGCCTGGCTGAGCTGCAATAGCTTCGCGGCATTACTGGTGCGATGAAATTCGGCCTCGACCTCGACATCCTCGCCGGGTTGCAAGCGCGCGGCGGAAATCTCCTGGACCTGGAAGCGCAATAGGTCGAGTTGTTGCGCGTAAGTCTTTTCATCCACGATGAGCGCGGATTTTTCCCCCTCCAATACCGTGCGCCGGCGGACCATCTCGGCAAACGCTTCGCGCTGTTCATCCAATTTCCCGAACGCGTCCAGGATCAAGAGCTGTTTCAACGGATGCAGCAAGGATTGATGGTCATGCGGGCCGTGCATGTCCACCAGCCATTCGCCGATGCTGCCGAGCGTAGCGAGCGTGGTGGGTGAACCGTTAATGAACTGGCGGTTTGTGCCGGCGGCGGAAAAAGTCCGTTTAAGAACAAGCTGATTATCCTCGCACGGCTCAAGGCCGTTGTCCTCGAGAAAAATTTTGAGCGGCGCGCGAAGGTTTTTGACATCGAACACGGCCTCGACCGAGCAACTATCTTCACCGCTGCGGATGAGCGTGCGGTCGGCACGTTCGCCGAGGACGAGGTTGAGTGCGCCGAGGATGATGGACTTGCCCGCGCCGGTCTCGCCCGTGACGACGTTGCAACCCGACTGGAGTTCCAGCGTCAGGTCGCTCACGAGGGCGAGGTTTTTGATGCGCAGCGTCGTCAACATGGCCGAATTTTCTGCCACAGCTAAACACAGTTGGGCACAGATTCAAAAACGAAAATGTTTTTGACATGAATTTAAATCCGTCTGGACATGGCAAACTACGGATTTAGCATTCCATCGCCATGCTCGACAAACCAAAGGCCATCTTGGCGTATACGCTTTCTTTCACCAAGCATGAATGGAATTTTGAAGATTACCCCGTTCGCATCCGCAAACAAAAGGGAGTCGAAAACTCAAACCATGTCTATTCTGCTCAAATTATCCATTGGTGGGTAGTTGGTGGTCTTGGGCCGAATAAGAAAGCTGCCCTTGAAGAACTCAAAAGGAACTTTGTTTCAGTCTGTTCAAACCGAAAAGAAATGCCGCGACCCGGGACAAGTGTGCCAATAGAGTTTGCTTCAACGCGTAAAACGAATGAAATACCCCAATATTTGATTTCTGACTTCTTGGAGCATATTTTGGGATTCAGCAAACAAGACCAAAAGTTGGTTTTCATTTCTGATGAATCATCTTTATGGGACTTCACATCGGAACGTGATTTGCATTTTTATTACAAAAAGATATCGGAGCGATATGAGATTAATGTGAGTCAATGCGAAGGAGCAAAAGTTTGCGAAATTCTCAAACTGATTAATGAGAAATAGCAGTCACACACTTTGCACCTTTGCGTTGATTTCCCGCTTCTGTTAAACTGCACCCGCATGGCGTTTGAGTTCATTTTTCTCGGCAGCGGCACGTCGCAGGGCGTCCCGCTCATCGGCGTGGATTATCCGCCGGAGTATCTCGCGAACCCCAAAAACTGGCGGACGCGTCCGGCCATTTATGTCGCCACGGACAAGGTGAAGCTGGCAGTGGACACGCCGCCGGAATTCCGCATCCAGTGCCTGCGCGAAAAAATCAAGTGGCTCGACGCCGTGCTGGTCACGCACGCGCACGCCGACCACATCCTCGGCATGGACGATTGCCGGCGGTTCTGCGACCTGCGCGGCGACACGACGATCCCAATTTACGCCAGTGAGGAGACGATGGTGCATCTGCGGCGCGTATTCGTTTATGCCTTTCATCAAGGCCCGTGGCCGCGCGGCTATTTCAAGCCGGAGGAACGCGTCATCACCGGCCCGTTCGAGATCGGCGACCTGAAGATCACGCCGCTCGACCTGCCGCATGGCCGCTGGACCACGACGGGCTTTCTTTTCGAACAGGATGGCAAAAAGCGTCTGGCTTACATGAGCGATGCAAAGGAAATCCCGGACGACGTCCTTGAAAAGGTCCGTGGGGTGGAAATCGCCGTGCTGGACGCGCTGCGTCCCGATCCCCATCCCACGCACATGTGCCTGGATGAGGCATTGACCGCGGCGCGACGCATCAATGCCGGACGGACCTACTTCACCCACCTCACCCACCACTATGATCACGACAAATCGCAGGCGGAGTTGCCCGAGGGCATCATGCTGGCATGGGACGGATTGAAAGTGACGAGTGACACATGAAAAGATTGGTACTGCTCATTGCCGCGATGCCGGGCTGCATATCCGCGCCGCCGCTGCAAGCCGCGTTCACGCCGGAAAATCCGCCGGAGATGAAATCCCTAGCCGCGCATGACACACCGGCGTGGCATGCGGCAAAACTTTTTCAGCACGGGGCGAACCTCGGTAATTACCTTGAAGTGCCGCCCGGCCAGGGTTGGAGCGTGACCTTTTCACCGGATGAAACAGCGGCGATGAAGCACGAAGGCTTTGACCACGTCCGTGTGCCCGTCGGCTGGCAGCATTACGCCGGGCCCGCACCGGATTTCACGTTGTCACCGGAAATTTTCTCGCGCGTGGACCTGGTCGTGACCAATGCGCTCGCCAGCAAGCTCGCCGTGATGATCAACATCCATCATTTCGACGAGCTCGATGAAAATCCGCAGGGCGCAACGGAGGAGTTTTTGAAGATCTGGGAGCAGGTCGCCGCGCATTATCGAAAATTTCCGAGACAACTCGCCTTTGAACTGGATAACGAGCCGCACAGTCACGCGACCACGACCTTGATGAATCCCATCTATGCACAGGCCATCGCGGAAATCCGGAAAAGCAATCCCCACCGGACAATTTTTGTCGAGCCGGGCAACTGGGGCAGCATTGACGAACTCAAAAACCTCGTTCTACCGCCAGACGACAACGTCATCGTTTCCATCCACTGTTACGACCCGTTTTATTTCACGCATCAAGGCGCGACCTGGACCGGCGGCGAAACGCCGGTCACGGGTATCGTGTTTCCCGGCCCGCCCGCCACCCCTCTCGTGCCGGACCCGAAGTTGAACCTCAAACCGCGACTGCTCAACTGGATTGAGAAATATAACACGCTGCCAACGGATAAAAATCCGAGCAGCCGGCTCGCTTTCGAGACCAAGCTGAAATACTGCCGTGCCTGGTCGGATTTTTACGGGCGGCCCGTTCATCTGGGGGAATTCGGCGCCTTCACCAAGGCGGACGAAACCTCGCGCGCAAATTTTTATTCCGCCATGCGCCGCACGGCGGAACAGGAGAAGATCGGCTGGTGCATCTGGGACTGGAGCGCCGGATTCCGCTACTGGGACCAGCAAAACCACCAGTCCCTGCCCGGCTTGCACGCGGCGCTTTTTGACCCATGACCACCCCCGTTTTTTACGACACGCACGCGCATCTTGATTACGACGATTTCAAGCCGGATTTCGCCGGGGTGCTGACACGCGCGCAAAATGCGGGCATCACCAAGATCATTTCCATTGCGACCGACCTCGACAGCAGCCGGCGCGCCCTCGCGCTGGCGGAGAAAAACGAGATGATCTACGCCGCCGTGGGCTGGCATCCCGGCAACGCGCATGAGGCCCCGGCCGACATCCGCCCGGAACTCCGCGAACTCGCACGCCACCCGAAGGCCGTCGCCATCGGCGAATGCGGGCTGGACTATTATCGCCTGCCCGGCGCACAGGGCGGCAGCGCGGCGGACGACGCGGCCTACAAAAAAAAGCAGGCGGAAATTTTCGAGCAACAGCTCGAAGTCGCCGTGGAACTCAATCTGAATTGCGTGATCCACCAGCGCAGTTCCTTCGACGACCTTTTCGCCCAGATCCAGCCGTGGTCAAAAAAGACGCGCGGCGTGTTCCATTGTTTCGGCGAAAGCGTGGAGCGTTTGCAAAACATTTTATCGCTCGGCTGGCTGGTCAGTTACACGGGGATCGTCACGTTCAAAAACGGACAAAACATCCGCGATGCCGTGGCCGCCACGCCGCTGGACAAGTTCATGCTCGAAACCGACTGTCCTTACCTCGCACCCGTGCCCTACCGGGGCAAACGTTGCGAGCCGGCGTACGTGAAGGATATCTCCGAGACCGTCGCGCAGGTGAAACAATGTTCCTTGGACCAGTTGAGCGCGGCGACCTGCCACGTGGCGCATGAGTTTTTCCCGAAATTACGGTAAATCCAGGGCGTGTCTCATTGTTCACCCATCCGTCCCGTTTTACGGCATAACAAGTTTTGCCGCGCCTCGGCAAATTACGGCAAAGTGTTCCGCTTTTAGACCATTCAAAAGGGCATTTTTTCCGCCGCCCGACAAATCCTCGTTTTCACTAGGATTTTCCTGGTTAAAATTGCCGATACCACGCTTCCTTCGGATACCTGAATTCGGGTAAACTCGCCCCTTAAATCTGGCATCGCAATTGCGATTGGAGGTCTCGTTGGTTGAATCATCCGGAACCGGATGGCTGACACAAAGAACAAAACAATTTAAGCCCGATGAAAAAATTATTCCTGATCCCGCTGGCGGCCCTGCCGCTGATGCTGTCCTCCTGCTCCACGCCGCAGCCGCCGCAGGCGTTCCACAGCACCGACAATTCCGCGCTGGTGGTGGACGTCCTGGACAACCACAACAGCCGCGTGATCATGCCCACCCCGTCCGGCCTGATCGCCAATGCGAACGTCGTGGACTACGCCAAGAAATTACCCCAGCACGAGACCGTGGTCATCATTTTGGAAAATTACAACGAACCGCAGATCGGCGACCAGTTCCGCGACCGGGGCACGCCGTGGTTCATCGGCATGCGCTGCCTCGGCTATGAACACATCGTGTTCCTGCAGGGCAATGGCTCCGCGAATCCCGAAGGGCTGTCGACTCTCGTCAGCTACGACTGATTTTTCATAGGTTGGTTTGGTTCAACCCGCCGGCGAGTAACCGGCGGGTTGTTTTTTTTGATACCCCCTTTGGAAAAGTTTCCCGGTCGCTTCCTCTTCAAGGAATCATCGCGGGCATCCGATTGAACTGCGGGTTTTCGTTGGCGGGTGAGGCAATCTTATGGCGGCAACGGCAGCGGCAGCGGCAGGCGGTGCAAACTCACGGCAACAGGATCAAGCGGTAGAAACGGCTGCAATCGCCGTTGAAGATGTTCGTATCCGCAAACCCGCAGGTGTTGGTGACGGCGGTGACATCTCCCAGCATCTGCCAGTTTGCCGGCGCAAGATTGGTGCTGTAATCAATCTCGTAGTTCAGCCCGGCCAGCGACTGCCAGTTAAACTGCAAGCCGCCCCCGGAAAGCATCGCGTCCGCAAATTTCACCGCCGGCACGGGAATCACGGACACATCGTCGAAGCCAAAATAGTTCGGATCGTTTTCGGCACCGAACTGCAGCACGGTATCGGTGACGTTCGCGGTGACCAGAAATTGAAAATTCGTCCATCCGGCGCTCGCCGGCGGATCGACCAGATCAATGAGATTGGTGCCATTCCAATTCGCGACGAATTCCTGCCGGTCGCCGGCGGACGGATTGTTCAGCCAGAATGACAGTTGATATATCTGGTTGGTGGCCGTCGGCAGCGTTTGCGTGAGCGTCGCCAGAAATCCGCTCTCCCCGAGGAACGCGCCAAAATTTCCGGAATGCACGGTGCCCGATGCCTCCGCCTCCGTCACCACTGCGTCATAAATCGAATTACCAATAACAGTGTCGCCGGCGAATGTCCAACCGGTGAAATCCCCCGCCTCGAAACCGCCGTTCATCACGATGTTCTGGCCGATGGCGAGCAGCACGCCGATGGACTGGACGCGCGCGGAAAGTTCATTCGTGATCATCACCGGGGCTTGATAATTTCCGCACGGCAGATTTTCCGCGCCATCCAATTGCAGAAGAATATTCGTGGCCGTGCCGGCCGCGAGCGTGCCGCCGCTCACCGAGGCCGACAGCCACGGCGGCAGGACGCCCAGCGACCAAGCCAGGTCCACCGCCCCGTTATTCGTCAAAACCACCGGCCAGCAGGTTTGCGAGAAAGGTCCGCCAACCGGCCCGACGGTCAAAAAGTTTGTCGCCGGCGAGACTGCCAGGTTATCAACGGTCACGAGCGCGTTGATCAGGTTTGTTCCATCCGGGGTGCCCCAGCCGGTGCAGAGGTCATAGCCGGTTTGTGCGTAGTACAGATCGGGACTTGAATAGCTGGTGTTGTCACCGGTGACCGTGTCGTGGAAGGTCGCGACATAATTTGATCCGCGGCAGATGCCGTAGATCGCTGGATTCAAAAACCCGACCGGCGGCTGCGATTGTAGCGCCGCCTGCTGGTTGACCAGCGCGGTGAAGCCCGCCCACAACGGAGCCGCGCAACTCGTACCGACGGCCTCCGCCTCGGCGCCATGGTTGTAAATCAGAAAAACATTGGACGCCGTCAGCGCCACGTCCGGTACGTTGCGGTAAACCGTCGAACCTCCGTTTGCAGTCATGTCCATTCCCAGTTGCCACGGTGGAATCGGCACCGACAAGCTGCTGCCGCCGCTGCTGCCGGAACCGCTGCCCTGGTTCCATACGGTTTCGGAAACATAATCACCATTGCTGTCCGTCATCAAGGCCGTGCCGCCGACCTGCGTGATGTTCGGGCTTTCGGAAGGAAATTCAATCGGGCCGACGAATGCATCCGAATCGCCCGTCGCATTGAAGTACGACTGGCCCTGCGCCGCCATCTGCTGAAAAATCACTTCCGCCGCCGGATTCGGCCCGCCGCCACCCCACGAACAGCCGATCTGCTGCGCCGAATCATCGTCCGCAATCTGGCTCAATATATCCTCCCATGCCGCACCGTTGGTCGTCTCATACACCAAAATGTTCGATACCCCCGGTGACATCGCCAGCACCATCTCGATGTCCAGGGTCACCTCCACATCGTTATCGCCCTCGTTGGTCACGCCGCCGTCCACCGGCATAACGGTGACCGCGGGCGGATTCGTCAGGCCGATGGTGTTTTCGTAATTCGTTATGTCGTCGCCATAAAATCCGTCGAACTGCACCAGCGCCACGTTCTGGCCCGTGCCGTCGAGCGGCGAACCCGGCACATATGCCTGCCGGAAATCGTTGCCCATGAACGTGCCGCCCGGCCCCGAACCATCCCGCGGCGTGGCGGAACCGATTTGGTGCAACTTCACATTCGGGTGCGGCAGCGAATAGTTATCCAGCCCGCTGACATGGGAAATCGGCAGCGCGGCATCCCAGGACGGCTCCGCCTCCGCCGCGAAAAAATTCCGGTTTTCCTTCGGATGCCGGAATGAACTCAGCCGCACATGCAAGGCGTGCTCCACCTCCGAAACCTTGCCCGTCACATCCACGACCAGCCGGCTGGCATGCGTGGCCGAAATCTTGAAGCCGTTCGTCTCCGCAAAATGGATCACCTTCGCATAATCCGCCGGTGACGGCCCAAAACGCGCGGCAAATTCCCCCTTCTTCAAAAAATGATGGAACTGCGGACTCGCCGGGTCGTAGACCTCGCGCATGAATTCCGTCAACCCCGCCTCGTCGCGCGGTGGCAATGACAACGCCAGATGCAGTTCATTCGTCGCCGGCAGACGGTTGATCGGCCGGACTGCTTTTTGCGCAACCACAGCCGGAACGTAAGCGGTGGAGGATGAATTTTGCGCAGCGGGAATGGTGCCGGGACAGAAGAGCGCGGCCAGCAGGCCGGCTAAAATCGACATTGATACGCAGCGGCGCACAGTCAGGTTTTTAAAAAAGTACCACAAACCGCCGGATTGTCAGGAAAAACATTTAACTATCCGCCGGCGCAATCAGAACCACAAATTCACCCTTAAATGCCTTTTTTTGAGCGATTTGCAACAATTCCGCAGGCTTCCCGCGCAAAAACTCCTCGAATTTCTTGGTCAATTCCCGCGCCAAAACCACCTCGCGCCCCGGATACACCTCATTCAACTCCCCCAACAGCTTTTCCACCCGATACGGCGATTCATAAAGAATCAACGTACCCGGAATCGTTTTAAGCGACTCCAGCCGGTTTCTCCGCTGCCCGGACTTATGCGGGAGAAAGCCGACAAAATGAAATTCGTCCGCCGGCAAACCACTCGCCGTAATTGCCGCCACCAACGCGCTCGGACCCGGCACCGATTCCACGCGGAAACCCGCCGCAATGGCCGCCTTCACCACTCGCTCGCCCGGATCGCTGATGCCGGGACTGCCCGCATCCGTCACCAGCGCGATCTTCTCGCCACGACGGAGGCGTTCAATGATTTCCTCACTCCGCCTGGCCTCGTTGAACTGGAAATAACTCAGCAGCGGCTTGGAAATCTCGAAATGTTTGAGCAGCTGGCCGGAGCGGCG
>DATHOG010000212.1:0-10751 GCA_035485115.1 Candidatus Sulfotelmatobacter sp.
GATGGGCAGCTCGACGGAGAATTCCGCTTTTGGCGTCACGCGCAATCCCTGGGACACATCGCGTATTCCCGGCGGCTCGTCCGGCGGCTCGGCGGCGGCGGTTGCGGCGGACGAATGTATTGCCAGCCTTGGCACGGATACCGGCGGCTCGATCCGCCAGCCGGCCGCGCTATGCGGTTGTGTCGGCTTGAAACCGACTTACGGAAGAATTTCGCGGTATGGTCTGGTGGCGTTCGCCAGTTCGCTGGACCAGATCGGGCCGTTCACGAAGGACGTGCGCGACTCGGCGATTTTGCTCGGGGCGATGAGCGGGGTGGACCCGCGCGATTCCACGAGCATTGCGCAGCCCGTGCCGGATTACACGCAGGCGCTGGACGGAAACATCCGCGGGCTGAAGCTCGGCCTGCCAAAAGAATATATGATCGGCGGGCTCGATCCCGAAGTGAAAGCCGCCGTGGATGCCGCCGTGAAAAAGTTTTCTGCGCTCGGCGCGGAGATTGTGGAGATTTCCCTGCCGCACACGGATTATGCCGTGGCGGTTTATTACATCATCGCCACCGCCGAGGCGTCCGCCAACCTGGCGCGGTTTGACGGCATCCGTTACGGGGCGCGGGTGGAAGGCGCCGACCCCACCGAACTTTATTCCAAGACCCGCGGGGCGGGTTTCGGCGCGGAAGTGAAACGGCGGATCATCCTCGGCACCTATGTTTTGAGCAGCGGTTATTATGACGCCTATTATCTGCGTGCGCAAAAAGTCCGCACGCTCATCCGCAACGACTTTTTGAAGGCGTTTGAGCAGGTGGACGCCATCGTCACGCCGACCACGCCGACGGCGGCGTTCAAGATCGGCGAAAAATCGGACGACCCGTTGCAGATGTATTTGTCCGATATTTTCACGATTTCCTGCAACCTGGCCGGGATTTGCGGCTTGAGTTTGCCCTGCGGATTTACTAAACATCCGAAGCTCCCGATCGGTTTGCAATTACTCGGAAGGCCGTTCGGCGAGGAAACCCTGTTGAAGATTGCGCACGCGTTTGAACAGAACACGGACTGGCGCAAGGAAAAGCCGCCGCTCTGAATCCGTTCCGCCGCCATTTTAGTGCTTTCCATCTTCATGGTAACCGTGTAGTTACTTAATAGTCGCCATGCCTGCAACCGCCAGATCCAAGGCCCGTCCGCCCGTGCGCAACCCGGAACGCACACGCGAGCGCATCCTTGCCGCCGCCTTGCACGAATTTGCCGCTCGCGGTTTTGCCGGGGCGCGGGTGGATGTCATCGCCCGCCGCGCACCGGTCAACAAACGGATGCTCTACCATTATTTCGGGGACAAGGGCGGCCTTTTCCGTGCGGTGCTGCGCCACACCATCGCGCGGCGCCTCGCGTACGTCGAGGCGCAGTCGCCGGGCGGCGACCAGGTTTTGACGATGCCGCTGTGGTTCAAGCAGAACTGCGAGGGCACGGACTGGGTGCGGTTGCTGGCCTGGGAATCATTGCAGGCGACGGGTAATTCAATTTGCGACGAGGCCGAGCGCCGGCGGGTGACCAAACGTTCCATCGGTAAAATCCGGAAACACCAGGCGGCCCGGCTTTTGCGCCCGGATGTGCGTCCGGAATTTTTGCAGCTCGCCAAGACGTCGCTCACGATGTTTCCGCTGGCCATGCCGCAAATCACGCGCCTGATTCTTGGCAAAAGCGTCACGGACAAAAATTTTCAACGGGATTATGCAAAATTCCTTGAGGCCATCTCGGCAGCTTTCCGTCCGTGATGACGTCGGCGGATAAGCCGTGATCTTTTTAATTCTGGTGTGTACTTGCCTCCTTCGGGTATTGTTGATTTCTCATGAAGCGGATATGGTGGATTCACATGGCATCGGATTCTCTGCGTACGGGCAAATCGTTTTTACATACCATCCGATATTTCGCCTGGCTGTTGATTCTTTCGGCGGTCGTTTCCGGCAAGGCACAAAACCTGAGTATTGCCACTGCAGGTAGTCCTTCGTTCAATCCACCAACCAGCGGCGGCGGAGATTCGGGATTACCGGTCATCAGCCGGAATGGACAATACGTTTTATTCAGCAGCGCTGCGAATAACCTCGTGCTGAATTCCAACGGCTTACCTTACCGGCAGGCATATCCGGTTGGCATGAACGTCTTTCTGCGGGATCGCTCGCTGGGCAGCACGGTGCTGGTGAGTGTTGATGACACCGGAACCTCGGAAGGAAATGACAATTCGATTCCGACGGCTATTTCCACGAACGGGCAGTTCGTTCTTTTCGAGAGCGCTGCTACAAATCTGGTGCTAGGTGTCAACAACGGCATTACCTCCCTATTCACGCGCGATTTGACGGCCGATACCACAATGCTGGTGAGCGTCGGCACAAACTCGACGTTGCCGGACGGCGCCTCCACGGATTCGATCATGACCCCTGAAGGGCGGTTTATCGCTTTTTCTAGTCTCGCAAATAATTTAGTGGCTGGCGATACCAACGGTGTGGCGGACGTGTTTGTATGGGACCGGCTGACCGGGAGCACCACCCTGGTCAGTGTCGGCGGTCAAGATGCGGCGTTGTCACAATTCAATGCGGGCCGTTATTATGGGACGTCGGCTTCTGATCTCCCCGAAATCACGCCGGACGGGCGTTATGTCGCGTTTCTCAGCTCGGCGACGAATCTGGTTCCCGGCATCACCAACTTTGGCGAAGTTTATGTCCGGGATTTGAGCGCGAATCAGACCTATTGCGTCAGCTCAAATCCCGTTTCGTATCTGGGCAATTTTGCCGCTTTCAGCCACCGAATCAGCACTAATGGGCAGTATATCGTGTTTGAAGCACTCCCAATCACATTGAATGCCTTTTCTATGACCACGAGAGGTGGCGTCATCATAAGGCACAATCTTCAAAACGGCTTGGATAATCTCATCAGCACCAATGCTCCGATAGTGACCTATGCTTACAAGTACGTGAAATCGGTGGACATGACGCCGGATGGCCGTTTCGTCACGTTTATCGTCAACACGAATTTTGGTTCTTCATGTGTCATGTTATGGGATGCCCAAACGGCGACATCCACTCTGGTCAGCGTGGGAGCCGATGGCTCGGGCCCGCCCAACTCCACCAGCTGTAGCTCGCCTGCGATAGATCCTTCCGGAAGATTTATTTCATTTCAAAGTACTGCCGGCAACCTTGTGACTAATTCCGTCACTGCCGGTTCGCTCCATCTTTATGTGCGCGACTTGCAGGCCGGCGTGACTGCGTTGGTGGATGTCACCACCAACGCGAATGCATCTGCATCGGCCACCGACATTTCCCAGTCAATAGTTGACACCGCCGGAAGTATCATCGCTTTTGATTCAACCGGAACCGACCTGGCAACGAATGACAGCAACGGCTGTTCAGACGTATTTGTGCGCGATACCGTGAATAATTTCACGGAGCTGGTTTCCGCGCATCACTCGTTGCTTGCGTCGTACGATGGTCATTCCACAGGCATGAGCTACCGGTTCAACGTGAGCACGGACGGCCGGTTCATGGCTTTTGCCTCCAGCGGGCTCGATTCCACTTACACAAATCGCTTTCGCGGGGTTTTTGTCCGCGATCTGATTTACCAGACAAATTTGCTGGTGAGCGTGACCACCAACGGCCTTCCCAATGCCAATGGCGCGTCCATGGAACCGATGATCAGCGGCAATGGGCGGTATGTGGTGTTCACGAGCTATGCCGCGAACCTGTCCAGGAACGACACAAATTTTGCTTCCGATGTATTCATCTATGATTTGCAGTCGGGAACCAATCAACTGGTCAGTGCGAATGCCGCCACAAATGGTTCGGCATATGGATCGTCGTTCGCGGGATCGGTGAGTTATGACGGCCGGTACGTCCTGTTTTTTAATAGCCACCAGAATACGAATTATACCATGCTGCGTGACCGGACCTTGGGCACGAATTATATGCTGGCGGTGGGAACAAATTATGCCGCGATGACCCCGGATGGGCATTATGTCGCATTCACCGGCTCACTTAATGGTTTGAGCAGTTCGGCCCTTTATGTCTGGGATGCTCAAGCGGGAAAAAGGGTCTTCACTAATTTTACCAGTTTTCCATCACTCGTCACGATCAGCACCAACGGACAATGGCTCGCTTTCGTCGCGTCGTCGGTTTTGCGAGCAGTTGATCGCATCGCCAACACCAACATTGTCATCGGCGGCAAGGGCAATTTTGGCCCGCATGCCAGTCTAAAGTTTAGTGGCGACGCGCGTTTTCTGTTGTATTCCACCACGGCCACTAATGTCGCCTTCGCCACGAACGGCCTCCAAAAAGTGTATCTTTATGACTCCCAAACCGGTTCGAACACGCTGGTGAGCCAATGCTATTTTTCGGCCAATACAGCCGACGCTGATTCCATTTCCGCCGACATCAGTGTAGATGGCCGGTTTGTGGTTTATGAGAGCAAGGCTGACAATATCGTTCCGTCAGGACTCAACGGCGTCAAAGGTATTTTCCTTTATGACCGTGTGGCAGGAGCCACCACGCTGCTGAGCGCCAGTTGCTACAATACCGGGGCCGGCGATGGTTTCTCGATTGCACCCGAATTCACCGGCGACGGCCAGACCGTTGCGTTTTATAGTTTTGCTTCCGACTTGGTTGCCAATGATTTCAACGGCAGCGGCGACCTGTTTGATCTGGAGTTGTATTCCACCAACTCGCTGGACGGTTCAACCAACCCGCCGGTGCTGAACATCGGCCAAACCATTTACATGCCCGGCTCCGGTCAAACCAGTCCTTCGCCGACTCTGAATTGGGTTGCCGCACCCGGGATAACGTACCAGGTTTTGTTCAAGGACAATTTGACCGACCCGGTCTGGCAGATTCTGAACGGAACCATCACCATCACCGGCAACGCGGCCCGGGCGGTGGATCTGTCGCCAAACCCGGTACATAGGTTTTATCAAATCGAAGCCAGCCAACCGTGATTGAAAAATCAGTGTTTCATCCGCGTTTCATCTATGGCTAGAATGGTTCCGCAATGGAATATGAAGCCGTCATCGGGCTGGAGACGCACGTCCAGCTGAAAACCAAATCCAAGATGTGGTGCGGTTGCGCGAATCAATATGGTTCGGAACCGAATACAAATGTCTGTCCCGTCTGTCTCGGCATGCCCGGCGTGTTGCCCGTGCCGAACGAGGAGGCGCTGCGCAAAACCGTTTTGACCGGCTTCCTGCTCAATTGCGAAATTCCGCGCTATGCAAAGTTCGACCGTAAAAACTACTTTTATCCCGACGCGCCTAAAAATTACCAGCTTACGCAATACGACAAGCCATCCACGGCGAACGGTTTCGTGGAATTCGAGTTGAATGGCGAGCTCAAAAAGGTCCGCGTCACCCGCGCGCATCTTGAGGAGGACGTCGGCAAGAGCACGCATTTCGAGCGCACCAGCGGCGTGGATTTCAACCGCGCCGGGGTGCCGCTGCTTGAGATCGTTTCCGAGCCGGACATCACCAGTGCCGACATGGCCTACGCCTATCTCAATGCGTTGACGGAAATCCTGCACCAGGGCGGCATCAGCGATTGCGACATGGAAAAGGGCATGGTGCGTTGCGACGTGAACATTTCCGTCCGCCCCGTTGGCACGAAGGAACTCGGGGCGAAGATTGAAATCAAGAACATGAACAGCTTTTCCGGCGTGCGCCGCGCAGCGGAATATGAAATCGCGCGCCAGATTGAAGTCGTGAAAAGTGGCGGCAAGCTTATCCAATCCACGCGCCGGTGGGACGATGTCGCTGGTATCACCGAGCAGATGCGCACCAAGGAAGACGCGCACGATTATCGCTATTTCCCCGAACCGGATATGATGCCGCTCGCGCCGACCGACCCCTGGCTGGCCGACGTGAAATTGGGTGTCATCGAATTGCCGCTCGCCCGCAAGCAGCGGTTCATGCACGAATTCGGACTGCCCGCCGGCGACGCCGAGGTGTTCCGGACCAATCCTTCGCTCGCGGCTTACTACGAAGGCATCGCCCGGCAGGCGAAGAATCCCAAGGCCGTCGCCAACTGGGTCATCAACAATTTGCAGGCCCGGCTCGCCGAATTAAACGAGGCCGAAAAAACGGAGCAGGGGACGATGGGCGTGGAACCGGCCGACCTGGAGCTTTCATCGCTGGCCGATTTGAAGTTCAAGCCGGAGGCGATTTTGGAGCTCGTAAATCTGGTCGAGGCCAAGACCATCAGCAGCTCCGCCGCGCAGACGGTTTTTGCCGAGATGTTCGCGACTGGAAAATCTCCCGCTGCCATTGTGCAGGAAAAAGGTCTCGCGCAGGTCAGTGACTCCGGCGCGATTGAAAAATTATGCGACGAGGCCATCGCCGCCAATCCGAATCCTGTGGCCGATTACAAGGCCGGCAAGGTCGCCGCGCTCAATTCGCTCAAGGGGCAGGTAATGAAGCTCTCCAAAGGCAAAGCCAACCCGGCGCTCGTCGGTGAAATTCTGGAGCGGAAGCTCAAGGGCTAGAGCGGTCTGAAAAACTTGTAGCCGCCTGCTTTTAGTCGGTTTTCTCCCTCACCCGCCATAGCCGCTGTCGCTGCTCCCGCTGGGAGAGGGTGAAACGCTCCCAGTTGCATTCGAAAACCAGCGACTGGATTGGAGCACACTGCACTCAGAGAAAGAAAGAGCCAACATGACTGTTCCCTCTCCCAGCGGGAGAGGGTCAGGGTGAGGGAGAGCTCATGGCAAACAACACGGCTACAGTTTATCTTAAAATGCTCTAATGCCTCACGGTTTTTGCTGAAGGAAACCCTTCAGCGGGCAATCGTCCAGAGCGCGGATGCCGTCCACCACGCATTCGGCATTTAATTCCGCACCGGCAGGTTTGAAATGGGTATTGTCCTTCGTCGAGAAGTATTCCGTTTTCAATTCCTCCGGGGTTTTTCCCTGCCAGCGGTCGAGAGCGCGCCGGTTAAGATCAATGAGCGGAACGTATTCAGTTGCGGCGACGGCGCGCATCCATGCGGCGTAACGCGTGGTATCAGGTTCCTTGCCGGGTTGGGGCAGGCGGGAGACGGGTGTGCAAAGGATTGGCGTCATGCCTTTTGCACGCGCGTCAGTGATGTATTCGGTGAGATACCAGCCATAGGTGTGGATGGTTTCAGGCTGGTGCGTGATGCCATTGACGATGTTGGTCTCGGTATCGCCGATGCCGGGAATCGTGCCACGCGAACGGTTGGTATTATTGATCTGGTCACTGTCATTGTGGCCCATCTGGATGATGACGAAATCGCCGGGCCGGGCGGCGGCGAGGATTTGCTGCCACCAGCCCTGGGAGATAAAGGTGCGCGAGCTGCGTCCGGGCCGGGCGCAGTTCACAACGGAAATCTTTACGGAATCAAAATAATTACTGATGACATCGCCCCAGCCGACGAGTCCGGGCGTACTGATGTGGACGGTGGAATCGCCGACGATATAAAGGACCGGTATGTGGCGGGGGTGCGGCCGGGAATACTTCGGCGCGGGCAAATAGGCATTGGTGTCGGCAGTGCTGCTGATAGGGGGAGTAGGGGTTTGGCAGCCGGCGAGCAGCAGCGCAAGCGGTAGCAGGAAGAAAAGATTTTTCATCGGGTCAAAAAACGTCCGCGCACGTTTTTATTCCTCGTCGAACTTGCGCTGGACGAGCGATTCGAGCTCGGCGATGGCGGCGGCGGCGTCCGCGCCCTTGACGTACAGGATCACTTTGCTGCCGGGGCCGGCGGCAAGCATCATCAGGCCCATGATGCTTTTGCCGTTGATTTTTTCACCATCCTTTTCCACGAAAATGTCGCTGCCGAACTTGTTGGCGGTCTTGACGAAGAGGGCGGCGGGACGGGCGTGGATGCCCGACTTGTTTATGATGGTGAGTTCCTTGGTCAGAAACCCATCCGGCAGTTTTTTGGCGCTCATGCGTTGGCTCACCTGTAAATTACCCCGCGGCGACGTTTTGCGCCATGCGAAAGTTCAACCCTCCGTCGGTTTTTCTGAAGCAGCTTTTTCGGCCATCTGCGCGAGCAGGCGCTTGTTCAATTCCTCCGCCGCGTTGTAGCCGGACTTGCGCAGCTTGACCTGGAAAGCCGCCACCTCGATGAGCCGGGCGATGTCCCGTCCCGGGCGCACGGGGATGACCACATGCGGGATGTCCACGCCCAGAATCTTGACGTAATCCTGTTCCATGCCGAGACGGTCCACGTCATGCACCTCGTCCCACGGCTTGAGTGAAACGATCAAGTCGAGGTTCTTGTCCTTGCGGATGGCCTTCACGCCGAACATCTGCGCCACGTTGATGATGCCGATGCCGCGGACTTCCATGTGGTCGCGTGTGAGTTCGGCGCTGGTGCAGATCACATCGCGCCCGTCCACCAGAACGGCCTTCACCACGTCGTCGGCCACGAGGCTGTAACCACGTTCGATCAACGCCAGGACGGCTTCGCTTTTGCCGATGCCGCTCTCGCCCTTGACGATCACGCCCACGCCGAGGATGTCGATCATGCAGCCATGTTCGCTGATGCGCGGCGCGAACATCATCTCCAGGTCGATCGTGGCCTTGTTGATGAATTTCATCGTGACCAGCGGCGTCTGAAAAACGGGCACGCCGGACTGTTGCGCGGCGGCGATGAATTCCTTGTCCGGCTTCAACCCGCGGCTGAAGACGATGCAAGGGATCTTGTAGGCGAAAAGATATGCATAGCGCGCCTCGCGTTCTTCCAGCCGCTGCTCGCGCAAATAATAAACCTCCGCGTGGCCCATGACCTGCACGCGCTTGTAGGCGAAATAGCGCGTGAAGCCGCTCAACGCGAGGCCGGGGCGGTTGACGGTCGGTTCGCGGATGACCCGGTCCAGACCCGCCTGGCCGGTCAGCACCTTCATCTCCAGCGACGCGCCATGCGCCTGATAGAATTGTTCGACCGTGACGGATTGGCGTTCCATGTTCGTTTAAATGTTGAACCGTTGAATTGTTGAATCGGTAACCGCCAAAGGCAATTTTTATTTCGCTGAAACGTTCAGCCATTCACAAATTGAATTCCGGCCCGAGATAAATTTCGCGCGCCTTCGGGTCGTTCGCGAGAAATTCCGCGCTGCCTTCCACCAGCACCTGGCCTTTATGGATGATGTAGCCGCGGTCGATCAACTTCAACGTCTCCCGCACGTTGTGGTCGGTGATCAGGATGCCAAGGCCGCGTTCCTTCAAACGACGGACGATTTTCTGGACTTCATAGACCGCGATCGGGTCGATGCCGCTGAACGGCTCGTCGAGCAACAGCAGTTTCGGGCTGGTGACGAGCGCGCGGGTGATTTCCAGACGGCGTTTTTCGCCGCCGCTCAGTTGATATGCCTTGCTCTTGCGGATGGGCGTCAAATCAAGCTCCTCGAGGAGATATTTCAAACGCACCTCGCGTTCCTCGCCCGACAATTTGCAGGTCTCCAGGATCGCCAGGATGTTTTCCTCCACCGACAGCTTGCGAAAAACCGACGGCTCCTGCGTCAGATAACCGATTCCCAGCCGCGCCCGCCGGTGCATCGGCAGGGCGGTGATTTTGTTGCCCTGAAAGCTGACGCTGCCCTCGTCCGGCTTCACCACGCCGACGACCATGTTGAACGTCGTCGTCTTGCCTGCACCGTTCGGTCCGAGCAGCCCGACGATCTCGCCCGCGCCGACGCTTACCGACACGCCGTTGACGACCTTGCGCCCGCGATATTCCTTCACGAGGTTGTCCGTCGTGAGCAGGAGTTCAGTTGGTTGTTCGCTCATGCGCGGTTTTATTTTGGCAAAATGCTGTTCGTGCCGGAAATGCTCTGGTTTAGGATGGTTGTGTAATTATTGAAATGGAGAACATCCGCCGTGCGATCCCACACCAGCGGTTCGGAATAAATCATGCCGTCGGCCGTTTTGACCGCCGGCGGCTTGCCTTCGTGGCCGGTGAAAGTCACGAGTTCGTTGGTTTTGCCGTTGTCCACGCTGAACGAATACACCGCCTTGTCCGAGGTGACATGGTAGGTCTTATTTGTCGCATCAATAAAATCAATCACCACGTTCGTCTCGGCCACCACGTTCGTCGGATGGCCCTGTGGCGGCAGGTCGAGCGTGAGCCGTTCACACCACAATTGTACCCTTGGATCATTAACATAAACGTGGGTGGAATAAACCATGCGGCGCGAGTTCTTGTCGAAGTAACCGCTCTCGGAGGTAATGGTCGTGCGGTTCGTGCCCGGGTCCGTTTGTGCCTGCGCGCAGCAGGCCGCAGCGAACAACAATAAAAAGATTTTCGCCTTCATAATTTTAACATTCCATTCCGGATCACGGTGCGCACATGGTTGGACACCGTGAGTGAAGTTGCGTTCGTCCCCCAAACGAACATGAATCCGTCGCCGTCCAGATGATACGCGCCATCGCCCGAAACCAGGTCCAGATGTCCCGGCGAACTCGCTATGCCGTGCCGGATATCATAAGTGCACTGGTCCGCGAGCGCGGTCATCACCAGGGTCCCGTTCGTGCTGAACGACTCTATCTTCAGTTTTTGTACGTCCAGCAGCCCGCCCGGCAACGGCAACGCGTTCGTTCCCGACAGGCGCGTTTCCACCAGTTGCTCGTTCGGCGGCCTGAAATACATGTCTGTGCTGAAATCCTGCGCGTGGCTCAGCGGCGGCTGCTGCGCGCGGCCTTGAAAACTGCAAACTCCCAGTGCCAGGCTGCAGAGAAACACCAAACCCCAGGCCATAAATCCAAACCTTCC
>DATHOG010000213.1:0-64649 GCA_035485115.1 Candidatus Sulfotelmatobacter sp.
AATCTGATCAATGAACGTGCGCCGACCGTGGTGATGCGCCAGAAAGCCGTGGAATTGGGAATGGTCACGCTGCGCGAGGACGGCTTGCGAAGCATCTTCGATGGTGATACTACTATTGAAGAAGTCGTAAAATACACCTAACCCGATACTGCCATGCCAAAATATTCCTATATCGCCCTGGATCGCAGCGGTAACGAGACCAAAGGCAGCATCGAGGCCGGCAGCCAGAACGAGGCCATCGGCCGCGTGAAGGAGATGCAGTTGTTCCCGACGAAGATCGTCGAGGCGGAAAAGGAAAAACCCGCCGACAAGAAGGCGGCGAAGAAGGGCAAAGCCCCCGTAAGACCCGGCGCCAAGAAAAAGGGGATGAACCTCAACCTCTCCATCCCCGGCATGGGCGGGAAGGTGAAGCCGAAGATTTTGATGACGTTCACGCGCCAGCTCGCCACGCTGGTGGACGCCGGTCTGCCGCTGTTGCGCGGTTTGCGCGTGCTGGAAAAGCAGGAACGCAACGCGACCTTGAAAAGGATCGTCGGCGAACTCGCCACTGCCATCGAAGGCGGCAGCACGTTTTCCGAGGCGCTTGCGCAGCATCCGAAAACATTCAACAAGCTTTTCGTCAACATGGTGAAGGCCGGCGAACTGGGCGGCGTGCTGGAAGTCGTCCTGAAACGCCTCGCGGAATTTTCCGAAAAAGCGCAGAAGATCAAGGGCAAGGTCAAGGCCGCGCTGTTTTATCCCATCGCGGTCATGATCGTGGCCTGCGGCATCATGGTTTTGCTGATGTGCTTCGTGGTGCCGAAGTTCAAGGACGTGTTTGCGGGGATGGGCGTGCAGATGCCGGGTTTCACCCTGTTCGTCATGTGGGTGAGCGACACGATCAAGAACAACATCCTGGGCACCATGGGTGCGCTTGCGGTCGTGGTCGTGTTGTTCCTGCTGTTCATAAAAACCAAATTCGGGCGAAGGTTATGGGACAAGTTCAAGCTCATCGCGCCGGCCATCGGCCCGGTCATCAGCAAGGTCGCCATTTCCCGTTTCGCGCGAACCTTGGGGACGCTCGTCAGCAGCGGTGTGCCCATTTTGCAGGCGCTCACCATTGTGAAGGAGACCGCCGGCAACGTCATCATCTCCACCGCGGTCGTCAAAATCCATGAGAGCGTCAAGGAAGGCGAAACCATCACCGCGCCCATGGAAGGTTCCGGGGTGTTTCCGCCCATGGTCGTCAGCATGGTGGACGTCGGTGAACAGACCGGTGCGCTCCCCGAAATGCTCCTGCGCATCGCCGACGATTACGATGAACAAGTGGACAACGCCGTCGCCGCCATGACCTCGCTCCTCGAACCCATCATGATCATTTTCCTCGCCGTCATCGTCGGCAGCATCGTGATCGCGATGTTCCTGCCGCTCATCGCCATGATCAGCAGCTTGAGCGGTGAAGGCGACGGCAAAAAGGGCGAGTAAGTCGCTAAAACCAGCAAAACTCGTCAAAGTCGGCAAAAGTCAGAACTCGAACTTGACAAAAACACCGCCCGGATGTAAATACATTGTATTAACATTGCATGGGCGAATTATTTACAACTGAACCGGTATGGAGTTCGATTGGAATAACCTGCCCTTTGAGCTTGGCTCTTTGACGCAGCGGGAAATTGAAGAATCGTTCGAGGACGCATTTGCCGTGCGTCTCCTGCCCGATTCTCCGCGGTTTGGCGTGCAGGCGCGCTTTTTCAACCTCGGCACGAGTGCCGGCGGTATCGGCATCACCAGCGTCTATCGCACGAACGGCCGGCTGGTCCGCGTGTTGCTGGCGCGGCCGTTCGACGCCGAGGAACGGTTCTTTTACCAGCGCAAGATGAACCAGACGCTCTCGTGATGAGCATGAAACAAATTTTGCCGTGAGAACATTCGCCAACTGGGAGGACGTGCCGATCTTCGACAGCGAGGAGGCCGAGGCTGATTTCTGGACCGAGCATCGTCCCGACCTCCGGCTCATGGAATCCGCCGTGGCGGGCAGCGCCGAATCGTCCGAATCCGTCACCGTCACCCTGCGATTCGACCCGCGGATGCTCGCGCGCATCAAGCGCCTCGCCCGCGCGCGCTACCTCAACTACCAGAGCATGGTCAAGCAATGGTTGAGCGAACGCATGGAAGATGAACTGCGCGACCGCTGAAAATTTTTTCAAAAACATGACCCCGAAAAAAACCAACCCGGACCGTCGCGGCTTCACGCTCATCGAACTGCTCGTCGTCATCTCCATCATCGGCATCCTGGCGGGCTTCAGCCTGGCGGTGCTTGGCTCGGTGAAGAACCGCCAGCGGGTGTCCACCGCCCGCGCCGAGCTGACCATCATCGAGTCCGCGCTGTCCACCTACCAGGCCAAATACAGCGCCTATCCCCCCGGCAATCCCGGCCTGGCGATGACCAACCAGCTTTATTTTGAATTGACCGGCGTCACCGTCACCAACACTCCCGCCGTTTTCACCACGCTCGACGGGGCGACGAACATCACCCAGGCAAACTACTCGGAGGCCTTCAATACGGTGGCGTACAATAACAACAATAACAACCTGGTCGGGGTGGTGAATTGCAGCAAGGGCGGCGGCGAGGACGCTGCGGCCGCCAAAACTTTCCTGTCCGGTTTCAGTTCAAAAAATATCGGTACTTACACCAATGCCAATGGCGCCACTGCCAACGTGCTGGTCACCGCCGTCGGCGGGCCGGATGCCGGCTATCTGGCGGGACTGGCCAGGGAGGGGTTTGCCGGCAATCCGTTCCGCTATGTTTGTCCCGGCGTGCGGAATCCCTCCAGCTATGATCTCTGGGTGCAGCTCGTCATCAAGCCGGGCGTGACCAATCTCGTCTGCAACTGGAGTTCCGCCGCCCAAGTCAACACCTCTGATCCCTGACCTATGTTCACCGTTTCCAATCCGCTCCAACCCGGCCGCATGTCCGTGGAATGGCACGACTGCCGGTGGCGTCCCGCCATCCGGGAACTGGTGCCCTCACCCCGCCGTGTGCGCACCGCAAAAATGCTGGTTCCGCGCCTCCTTTTGCCGCAAACTACACGGCTCAAAATTTTTTCCATGAAAAAGAATCTGCACCCCCGCCGCCGTTCCGGCTTCACCCTGGTCGAACTGCTCACCGTCATCGCCATCATCGGCATCCTTGCGGGGATGTTGGTGCCGGTTTTAAGCGTCGTGAAAACCAAGGCTTTGGTCGCCCGCGCCAGGACCGAGGAATCCTCCCTCGTCACCGCCATCACCAGTTATGACGCGGACTATGGACGCTATCCCCTCACGACCGCTGAACTGGCAGCGGCGAGTGTGGGCGGTCAGAACGATTTTACCACCGGCTTGATCTCGACCCCGCAGCCGTCTCAAACTTTGACCTGGCCCGGGGGTGGGACCAGTGGAAATAGTTATTCCTTCGACAACAACAGCAACACCATCGCCATTTTGATGGATATGGTATCGTTTCCCACATTGACCGCGTCCATACCCACCTGTAACGCGGGTCATATCTACAACCCCAAGCAGGTAAAATATCTCAATGCCAAACTGTCCGGTTACGATTTCACGCAACCGGGCACGGCGCAGCTTAATCCGCCCGGTGGCGTGGATGTCACCGGGTGTTATCGCGATCCCTGGGGCAATCCCTATATCATCACCATGAACACCAGCTACAGCATGGATGGTTCATCGGCGGCGCAGGGGCAGGGCACCAGCGACCTGTTGTATTCGACGCATACCGTCTCCCAAAACGGCTCCGGCTCGGCCGGCTACAACGGGCTGTCGAACCCAAATTATCCCGCTCAACCCGATGATTTCCTGTATCACGGCAAAGTCATGGTCTGGTCCGCCGGGCCGGACCGGCAATTTGACCATAATGCCGCCACCGGACCCGGCGCCGTTAAAAACAAAGACAATGTCCTGAGTTGGCAGTAAAGTTGTGCACCATCGTCGTAAATGTTTTTTGCCGTCGCGCATCCGCGCAGCGTTCACCCTGCTTGAGCTGCTCGTGGTCATCGCCATTCTTGGCATCCTGGCGGCGCTGGCCCTGCCGGCGCTCAAAAATATCGGCAAGTCCAACTCGTCCCTCAGCGCCGCCCGCCAGTTGCTCGATGACGCGGGCCGGGCACGCCAGCTCGCCATCGCCAACCGCGCCATGGTTTACATGGTTTTCGTGCCGACGAATTTTTTTAACCTCAACAATGTGAGCGGCCAGAACTTGCTGGTCGGGTTGACCGGCATCGCCTCGGCCACCGACCGCACCAATGCGCTGAATGTGGCGACCAACCTGGTCGAGGGGCAGATGGTCAGTTACAACTTCATTTCCTACGGCGCGCTGGGCGACCAGCCCGGCAATCATCAATGGCACTACCTTTCCGACTGGCAGACCTTGCCGCAGGGTACATTTATCGCCGCGCAGAAATTTCTGTTGCCGGCCGGCACCTTGATCAACCAGTCATCCGGCCCGCCGCAATTTTATCCGCTTTGGAATACGAGCGTTCCCCATGCCGACAACAATCAGATGTATTCCTTCACCAACGTCGGCAATATGGCGATACCTTTTCCCACGGACGCTTCGCCGGCGGTTTATCTGCCCGACCTTGCCTTCAACTACACCGGGCAGCTGGCCATGGACAACCAGGGCGACCTTTCCCCGCATGATGAGTACATTCCCCTGGCGCAGGGCAGCGTGGGCTACGGCTACAATGGGGCAACGAAAACTGCGACCCCCACCGTGGTGAACCCGTCGGATATTGCCGAAAATCCCGCCGGCAACAGCACGAACATTTCTTTCAACATCGTCCACATCGACCGGCTGACCGGGCGTGCAACCTTGGAATTTTACAAGTTGCCATGAAACTCCCCTTTGCCCAGTTACGAGCGACGAGAAAGTGCTGCCGACTTGCAGTCGGCAGGTCAGTCTGTCTGGTAGGGACAGCGCGCTGCGCTGTCCCCGGCGGTAAAGCCGCCGGAAGGGATGGACGAAATACGGATTTTACCACCCCACATGCGGGATTGCGCCCGTCCCGCATGCGGGAGGCGCGGACTGCGCAGCGCGCCGTCCCTACCTCGAAAGGTGGTTTCACGATGATCGAGATCGCGATCTGTCTGGCCATCATCGGCTTTGCGCTCGTCGCCGTCATCCTCGCGCTGCCGTTCGGCCTGAACGCCCAGCGCGACAACCGGCAGGAGACCGTCGTCGGGCAGGATGCCGCCTCGCTCATCGAATTCATCCGTAACGGCGCCCTCGGCGTGGATGATTTGACCAACCACGTCTATGCCATCGTCAATCTCAGCACGAACAGCGCCCCCGGCCCGTCCGGTTATTATAATCCGGTGCTCACGCCCTTGATGCACCCCTCGCTCGCGAGCTTTGAGGCGAACTTTCCGGATGTGCCTCCCGCCCGCTGGTATCCGATTTTGACCAGCGGCACGAACATCATCGGCCTCTTGAGCACGCCCGAATTGACCGATACCTCGTATCATGCGACCAACAATCTTTATAGCGGCGGTTGGAGCAACCATATGGTGGCCTATGTCCGTTCCTTGAGCGGTCTGGTTGCCGACCAGTCCCCGCAGGACAACCCCACCATCGTTGGCAACACCTTTGCCTACCGCATTTACGTGGCCAATGCGGCGGTCCCCGTGGACACCAATGTTTTCAGCCCCGTTCCGGCGGCTGATTCGCCCCTTTATCAGGCCTACGTGAACAGCCAGAACTTGAGCCAGTCCCTGCACGAGCTGCGGGTCACGTTCCGCTGGCCGGTTCTGCCGACCGGCGCCGTGGCGAATCAAGGTTCCAGTCCGTTGACCTTTCGCGCCTCCATCGCGGGCACCTTGGGCACCAACGGCCTTTTCGTTGAGCCTTTTACGCCGCTCTATTTTTACCAGTCGCAAACCTTTACCGCCTCGCCATGAACCGCCCGCCGGACAATTTGAACTGCACGCCGGAAGGTTTTCCTCCGGTGCGGGCGCATTCCTTCTCCCCCTCGGGCCGGAACGATGCAGTTGAGATTTTGGGAGCACAGCCGCCCCGGCTGTTGTTCGGCGCGCCCTCGCGCCGAACCCGGGCGGCGGGCAGCCCGCCAAACGGTTCGTTGTTCGCGCGCGTAAGTGCGGGTCGCGAGGGCGCGACCCGCTGCGCCCGGGGCGGGCGCGCTCCCTTTTCAACAGCAACCCCTGACCCGCGCCCCGCCAGACCGGCCGCCAGCCGTGCATTTTCGCTGATTGAGGTCCTCGTCGTCGTCACGCTGCTCACCGTCGTGGTGCTGGCGCTGATGGATGTGTTCGGCGCCACCCAGCGCGCCTTCCGCGCCGCCGTCACCCAGACGGATGTCCTCGAAGGCAGCCGCGCCGCCATGGACCTGATCGCCACCGACCTGCGCACGATGACGCCGTCCAACGGGTACAGCAATGGCCTGTACAATACCTACGATGTCTACAATGGTTGCGGGGTCGGTTTTTATGCGAGCCTGAATCCATACGCGGCGGTCGTATATCAAAATCTGCCCGGATCGGTGTCCGGTACGCAGCGGGCGAACGTGTTGGAGGAATTTTTTTGCCTGAGCCGCGCCAACCTGAACGGCCGGGACAACTGGGTCGGCACCGGCTATGCCGTGGACGGCATAAACACCAGGACCTTGTTTCCGCTGTATCGTTTCACCACGAATGCGCCCGCCGTTACCGATCCGGCGGCTCTTTTCAATTCGTTCATGGCCGGGGTGTCCGCCAATGTTTTCACCAACACCGGCTGGAGCCATCTGCTGGACGGCGTGATCCACCTGACCGTGCAGCCCTATGATCTCGGCGGTTATCCCATGACGAACACGGTTCAATTTAAGAGCGGCCAGTCGGTCCTGAACCGCAACGTGATGTTTTATTCGCCCGTGAACGGCTATACCGCCTGCTATTTTTACAGCAACGTGGTGCCGGCCTCCGTGGAATTGCAGATGGCCGTCATTGAAGACCGCGCGTTGCAGCGGGCCCAATCGCTGGCGGTGACCTATTCCGCCGTGACCAATTACCTGGCCGGCCAGTCCGGCACCGTCCATGTCTTCCGCCAGATCGTGACCATCCCGAACGTTGACCGTTCCGCCTATCAATGAAAACAAAAAGTGACCAGTGCCATGTTACCAGCGACCAGCACGGTAGCGGGTCAGTTTGGCGGGTAGGGACAGCGCGCTGCGCTGTCCCCGGCGGTAAAGCCGCCGGAAGAGATGGACGAAATGCGGATTTTACCACTCCACATGAGGGATTGCGCCCGTCCCGCATGCGGGAGGCGCGGACGGCGCAGCGCGCCGTCCCTACCCATTACCACCAGCGGCAATCCCGGCGCGGCATGGCGCTCGTCATCACGCTCATCCTGCTGGCTGTCATCCTGGTCATGATCATCGCGCTGCTCGCCGTGGCCCGCCGCGAACGCGCCTCCGTGGGCACCGCCACGGATGCCACCACCGCCCGCCTGGCCTCCGACGCCGCGCTGGCCGCCGCCCAGTCCCAGATCATCGCCAATATCAAGGCCACCAACGCCGCGCAATTCAGCTACAGCCTGATGGTTTCGACCAATTACCTCAACAGCTACGGCTTCGTGCCCAACTCGGCCAATCCGACCAACGTCAATTACAACTATTATTACGACGCGGCCGGTCCGGTTTCCGGCGCGGACTTTTTGCAGAACGTGGCCAACCTGCAGATCCTGCCGCGCGCCCCGGTCATGGTCAGCGCCGCCGAACCGGTCGGACGCTATTATCTGGATCTGAACCGCAACGGCACGTTTGAAAACAGCGGCACCTTCGGCAGCCTGGTGGATGAGAATGGCAATACCAATGCCGTTACGCCCTACCAGCTCACCGGCGACCCGCAATGGATCGGCCAGTTGCAAAACCCCGGCACCGTCCATGCGGCGGACAACAAATTTCTCTACCGCTACGCCTACATCGTATTGCCGGTGGGCCAGTCGCTGGACGTAAATTATGACCATAATGAATCCCGGATTTCTGCGCCTTCGCCGCTGGATGACCTGTACTTGCGCAATCAAGGGATCGGTTCCTGGGAAATCAACCTGGCCGGATTCCTTGCGGATTTGGATACGAACCTGTGGTATGAAAATCCCACCAATACACTGATCTCGTATTACGATTACGAACCCGCAACGCCTTTTGCGCAATACACGGCTTTTGATGACGCCCTCAGTTTGGTCAGGTGGCGTTATAATTACCCCTACGCCTCCTACGCTTCGGTTCCGCCGCTCTCGTATTCGTTGAGCAACAGTCTATCGTTGGAGGGCGGGCCCGCCGACCTGTTCCCCCTCGGGCCGATCGCGACCAACACCGCGTTTCCATATTATTCTTATATCCCGGCCACCATAACTGCCAGGCCCTGGCCCGGCTCGACCTACACGAACCGGTTTTCCAGCCAGCCGTCCGATTTGTTTGACACGAACAAAAGCTCCATTGGTTTCGTCGACCGGTTGACCGCCGCCGGTACTACGTTCGCCGGCAACGGCGCGCAGCCGACCTATGACCGCTACACGTTTTACCGGATGCTGGACCAGCTTGGCACGGATACCTTGCCGGGAGACGCCGGCAAGATGAATTTGAATTACGACAACCTCGATGGCAGCGGCAATGTCATTCCCGGCGCGGAAACCAACCTCATCTCCTGGACCACGGAGTCCGGCGGTGCGCTGCGTTTCTTCACCAACGCCGCCGACCGGTTGTTGAAAATTTATTCCACGAACTGGTTCCAGGCCGGCCCGACTAATTATCTGATCACCTACTTCGGCATCGCTCCCGCCAATGCCACCTATTCTTACACTACTTACAACAATGGTATCGCGACGACCAATTATAACGACCCGAACGGTTTCGGTCTGACCAATGTGCCGGTCTATGGCATGACCAACCAGATTCCCGCACTGTCGCTGGCGGGCATTCCAGTGCAGGTCAACGGCCAGTTCGTATATTCGCCCGCCATCAACCGCCTGCTCCAGCTCGCGGCGAACTTATATGACGCCTCAACCAATGCCGCATATCCCAACCCGGGTTTCTTCCCCTCGGTGTTCCGACCGACTTTTTTGGTCACGAACCAGAATGGCATTCGCAACGTGTATATCAATGGCTACCAGCAGGTGACGGGCGTCAGCGGCACGAGCGATCCGCAATTAGTCAATTCAATCACGATGGGTTCTCTACCACTTGGTTTGAGCAGTTCCACCTACGGGGTCAATGGCGTTAATGTATTAGGAATTCCATGGATCATCGGCGCCAAAAAATACATGCCAAATTTTAACACGTTTTATTCCTATGACACCATATCAGTCACCCGAAAAGTTCAGGTGGGACGTCCAACGAATGCAATCCCGTGGACGAGGTCTAATTCCAGTCAATATTATACGAACCAGATGTTTGTTTTAGGGGTGACTAATTTTGTGGGGGTTTCTTTTTGGAATTCCTATGCCAACCAATATCCAGGCGGTAGTCCGACCGTGGTGGCATCGTGCGCTTTTTTCGGGCGGCTCACGCAGACGAACGGTACTTTGAACATGCCGATTAATTACGCTCTAACACCTTTTCCTCTTGGTAACCAGCCCATGAACACCTGGCCCGGGACGGGGGTGGCCGCAAACAGCAACGCAAAATATCAAACTCCGAACAACAGTTCGTTTGTTGCCGGTGCGTTGCCCTTTACGCTTTTGGGGGAAACAGCCTTGGTTCTCGATAACAACGGGAATGTCACCGGGTTTGATCCAACTCAATCGTTCATTTATGATACTTCGACAAGTCTGGCTCCATTTCCCGATTTGCAGGTGACCACCACCAATTATTTCCAAGGATATGTCATTGATGGAAATCATGTTTTGGATTATGTGAGTTTTTCCGGTCCTGCCCTGAACCGGTCGGTCACCAACGATATTGCTGATTTTGCCTATCCGGATAATCTCTATCACCGTAATCAGGCCATGCAGTGGAGCATGAATGACAATCCGAGCGGGGTTAATTACGGCCTCATCGACCAATTGACAGTTTCTCAGACTGACCGGAATGTTCCGACGACAGGCCCGTGGAAACCCATTCCAATTTACCAACAATATGGCCTGAATTCCCCCCAAGTGGAGGCGAATTTCTTTTTCGCGTATTTTACTGGCGGGATCGTGAACAATAGTTCTGGCACTCCCGTATCGGCCGCGAGTTTAACCGTGTTGCAAGCACCTTACACTCCGCAACGCACCGCGGTTACGCCGGTCGTCTGGCTGGCGAATGATCCATTGGTACACTATCTACCCTCGGATTTGAATGATCAAGTGCCGGCGTCAAGCCTGAGTCCCAGCGGGGCGTACCCGAATGATGATGGAAACACCAACAATATCGGATACCCGAGTTTGGTTTCGGTCTCTCAAACGATTCCCATTACCCAACGTTATCAGCCGTGGTCACAGATTTCCCAGATGGCGGGTGTCCGGGTGCCGGTGGACACCAATTCCATAAACCTGGCCTACAAGGATCCGGGCGTTTATACGTCGGACAACTGGGATTTCCCGGGCAGCAAGTATCCGTCGGTCGGCTGGATCGGGCGGGTACACCGCGGCACCCCTTGGCAGACCGTCTACCTCAAAGCGACCAACATCTATACTGCTTACAACAACACCACCACCTACACAGGGTCAAACACTTGGAGCTATTGGTCGGGTAATTTTAATCCCGTGGACGCGGTGAACTCGCTGCCTCTGCAGGACGAATACTTGTTTGATATCTTCACCGCCACGCCCAACGACAACGCGGGGCGCGGCACATTGTCGGTGAACCAAAAAAATCTGGCGGCGTGGTCGGCCTTGTTTAGCGGTATGGTTGTGCCGACCAACCCCGTGACCGGCTACCAGGTCATTCCACCGGCCGGCGTGGATGTGGCGAATTCTTACGTGGGCCAGTTGTACAGCAGCATCACCAACGCGCGGGCGCGGAGACCGAATGGTGTCTTCCGTCACGTCGGCGAAGTCATGCAGGCCCCGGCGCTGGCCCAGTTTTCGCCCTTCCTGAGCAACTTGAATGGCGGAACGCAAGTGAGTGACGAGCTTTCCGAGTGGCTGCCGCAGCAGATGATGGGTCTGGTGCGCCTGGACAGCCAGCCGCGTTACGTGATTTATTCCTTTGGCCAGACGCTCAAGCCCGCGCCCGCTGGGACGGTATTGAGCAGCCAGTTTTATGGCCTGGTGACGAATTATCAGGTGGCGGCGGAGAGCGCCACGCGCGCGGTGGTCACGGTGCAGCCGTCGGTCACCTACCAGGTGATCAACGGGGTGACGGTGCCGGTGACAAATTACACGACGAAGGTGGAAAGCTTCAGCGTGCTGCCGCCGCAGTAATTTTTTGGAAGATATGGCAAATCACAACAACTATGGCACGGGTGAGGCGGGTAGGGCGCGTCACTCCGTGCGCGCCGTCGTGTGTCTGGCCAAAGGCGGCGCGCACGGAGTGACGCGTCCTGTCTTTAGCGGGCGCATCCTGACACCGCCCCCGGAGCGCGACTGTGCTGAAAGCCAGTCGCAGCAACGTGGAAAGCCAAAACCGCTGGCAAATCCGATGGCCGCGCTGTATGCACACCTTGCTGCGGCTGGTCTGCGACACAGCCGCGCTCCGGGGGAAATACGGGAATGGGGGCAGTGTCAAGATGCGCCCTACCTTTGCCGTCTCTAGACACGAATGCGTCAATGTCATTGTGAAATGCAAAAGAATTTAGAGGATAGAAGTTGGAAGCTGGAGTAGGTTCAACCAGCCAGGGTCTGGCTTCTGATTTTTTGAAGTTGTAAATTTGTTATGAAAGTTCGTTTGAGAATTTTGTTGTGCCTGCTCGCGCTGGTCGCGGTTTGGTGTTTCTGGCCGCGCGCCGGCGTCGTGCCGTCACGCGCGGGAGGATCAGCCCCGGGTGCCGCATCGCTCGTTTCCGCGTCCAGGACGGCCGCCACCAATGCGCCGCTCGCCAGGGTGGAACCCAAACTTTCTGCCGCCGCGACCAACCGCTGGGCCTTCCGCCTGTCGAATACCTCCAAAAAATTCACCGACAAGGCTTCCCAGCGGGAACTGATCGGCAATCCGCATTTCATCCTGCTGGAAAACGCCACGATCGATACCACGGCGAAAATGAACCTCAAAATCCCGTCGCAGCTCAAGGCGTCGGCCAATCCCGGTTCCTATATCGTGCAGGCCCGCGGGTTGATTGATCCGTCGTTCCGCGCGGCGCTCGGCGCGGCGGGCGCGACCATTGTTTCCTATATCCCGAACAATGCGGAGCTGGTGCAGGTGTCCGCGGGCGGCGCGGCGGCGCTGGCCGGCAATGCGCGCGTGCAGGCGGTGCTGCCGTATGAGCCTTACTACAAGGTGTCGTCGTCATTGCTCGGCCTGGCGGTGGACCAAAAGCCGCTGCCGGCCGGAACCTACCTGACTCTCGGGATTTTCGACGGCGCGGCGCCAAGCACGGAGCAGCAGTTGCAACAGATGGGCGCGCAAATCCTTTCGCGCGACCGCACGCCGTTCGGTTCGCTGGTGCGCGTGGCACCGCCGGTGGACTGGGTGGCGCTGGCAAGTCTGCCGGGCGTGCAACTCGTCGAGCCGGCCTATCTGAAAAAGGCCGCGAACGACCTGACGCGGGTGGCCGTGGGCGAGAACACGGACACGACCTTCAGTATAACGAATAATTATCTCGGCCTGACGGGTTCGAACGTGCTGGTGGAAGTGAACGACTCCGGCATTGATACGAATCATCCGGATTTCAGCGTAACCGGTTCGGCTGCCACTCCGGGCACCGTGCCGCCCAGCCGCATCACGGCCGATATCGGCACCAGCTTGATTGATACGCTCGGTCACGGCACGCATGTCGCGGGCATCATCGCCGGCAACGGCAGTATGAGTATCACCCCGACCAATATCGGCGCGGTGATCGAGTCCTATAACGAAGGGTCGGTGTCTAACGCGGATTTTCGCGGCAAGGCGCCGAATGCACTGCTCTATTCCGTCGGCTTCCTCGGCGTGAATGATTCAAACAATCCCGCCAATTCGATTGGCGACAGTTATTTGCAGGAGGCACCGGCCCTTACCAATGCGCTCATCTCGAACAACAGTTGGCAGAATGACGGTGACTATGATTACGACCTGTCGGCGGCGAGCTATGACGCGGCTGTGCGGGACGCGGTGCCGGAAATGACCGGGCCGCAGCCGGTGCTCTTCGTCTTTGCCGCCGGTAACTCCGGTGGCGGTGATGACGATGGCAGCGGCGGTGTGGAGGATTCCATCACGTCGCCCGGTACGGCGAAAAACGTCATCACGGTGGGTGCACTGGAAGCGCCGCGCAACATCACGAACCTCGTCACCGACCTGGACGGCACGACCAACGCCATCTGGGCCGCTCAGACGGCGACGGCATTCGACGTGGCCGGCTATTCCTCGCGCGGCAACGTCGGCATCGGTACGGAAGGCACCTACGGACGCTTTAAGCCGGACGTGGTCGCACCGGGAACCTTCATCGTCTCAACGCGTTCAACGGTGTGGGATCAGGCTGCATATTACAACATCACGAACTATTATGACAACGTGGCGAACTACACGGTGGCGAGCAATAGTTATGCGTTTGGCGAGATCCAAGTGCCGATCAATGCCGAGCAATTAATCATCCAAGTGGTGCCAAACGGCCAGGTTCCGGCGACGTCATCGACGAATTTCCCGATCTACGTTTCGGCCTTCGGCACTCCGGTTCCGACCGACCCTTCGACCTACGACATCTTTGAACCTAACGGGTTCGTTTCCGTTCCGCCGGATAGCGGCGGCCTGATTGGCAGCATTTCCGACATCCAGGGTGGCGGCGTGATCTACGCTGTCGGCATTCCGACGAATTATCCCAGCGTGAGTTTTGATGTGTTGGAGGAAGTCATCACCACAAACGACCTGGGTAACCAGACGGAGGTTTTGAGCAACTTGAACAACACCATCGGGCCGTGGTATCGCTACGAGAGCGGCACGAGCATGTCCACGCCGGCGGTATCGGGCGTGCTGGCGTTGATGCAGGACTTTTTCGTGAACCAGCGCAATCCGAATTTCGCCACGAATCCCAGTCCGGCGTTGCTCAAGGCCATGGTGGTGAACGGTGCGCGGCTTACGGCCAATTACGGGTATGGCGTGAACGGCAACGTGAATTATGAGGGTTGGGGCGAGGTGAACCTGCCGAATTCGCTGCCCGCCGGCCTGACCAACACCGCTTCCACGAACGGCACACCGATGTTTTTCATCGATCAAAACCCGACCAACACCGTGGCCACCGGCGACCGCCGTAATTTCAACGTCGCCGTCAGCAACGTGCTGGCGCAATCGCAGTCGTTGCGCGTGACGCTGGCGTGGACCGATCCGCCGGGCAATCCAGCCGCCGGTGTCAAGCTCGTCAACGACCTCGAACTGATCGTGTCCAACACCGCGTCTGGCGAGGTCTATTACGGCAACAACTTTGCGAGCTTTGGCACACCGCCGTTCAGCGCGGCCCAGTCCGCCACCAACCTGCCCGCCTGGGACGGCATCAACAACGTGCAAAACGTGTTCATTCCGCCCACGCTGGCCTCAAATTACGTCGTCACCGTCTATGGCCGCGCGGTCAACGCCAATGCCGTCACGATCGAGCAGACGAACATCGTCCAGGACTTCGCCCTGGTCATCTCGTGCGGTGACAACAGTTCCGTCGGCGTCAACGTTTCGACGGCGCCACCCGAGCTGGCGGTCGACGTGCCGGACGTGGATTACCTGCAGTCAACGAACGGGATCTATTTTAACGAGACCGCCGGTTCCAGTGCGCCATGGTTGAGCACGAACAATCTCGTCTTCGGCACCAACGCTTCCTACCTCGCCTCCAGCGGCGTGCTTTATCTGACCAACGCGGTGTTTTCCATCGGGCAGTCGAACCAATGGCACTTCTTTGTCATCACCAACACGCAGGCCGCCACCAATTCCGCCTTCACCAACGCGGCGTTCATCACCTTCGACCCGGATACGCTGACCCTGCCGCGCGCGGGCGTGTTTGTGGACAACAACGGGAACAGTACGCGGCCAGAAGCGGAACTGTCGATGCTCGTGGCTAGTCCCCAAAATTTTCCGGCCCCCTCGGGCGATCCGAACGCGGGCGGGTTAACCAACCTGGATGTGAATACCATCTCCAACTGTCTCTTCGGTGTCGCCGGTGACGCCGCCTCCGTAGGGCCGGGCGGTACGAAGTTCGTTACCTATACGAATTCGCAGGCCAATCAGATCTATTACGTCGGCGTACAATGTCAGGACCAGACCGCCGCGCAGTTTGCATTCGTGCCCGTCTTCAGCGCGCAACCGTTCAGCTCGCTGGACCAGAACGGCAACGAATACCTGAATGCCTTCAACGTGCCGTATTACATTCCCGACGGCAACAACGCGCATCCCGGTGTCAGTTACGTTATGGCGCTGGCCGTCCAGCCCATGGAAATGCGCCGTGTGACGGTCACGAACACCATCACCCATCAGAACTTTGGCGACCTGCTCGGTGCCTTGGGCCACGGTGGCCAGGGGGTGGTGTTAAACGACCATGATGGTTACGGCAATGTCTCCAATCTCGCGCTCATCTATGACGACAGCGGGGCGGGCGATATCGTAGGCTCCCAGCCTTCGGACGGCCCCGGTTCGCTGAATAATTTCACGACCCAGGAGGCGGCCGGATTGTGGATGCTGAATGAAGCGGATGACTCGCCGGGCAACACCGGCGAGGTGAACAATTTGCAGATCCGCATCGAGCCGCACAAGGCGGGCAACGGAATCTTCCTGACCGTCACCGTGCCGCCGATGGGCTGGTATTACGACTACATCAACGTGGGTGTGGGCTATACAAACCTGCTCGTGGTGGCGACCAACCTCGCGCCGACCGCCGTGCCTTTCCCGATCCAGCTTTATGTCCAGCCCGGCAGCGAACCGACGCTGGCCTCGACGAACGACGAAGTGCTGTTGACCAACTGCGTGGTCGGCACCTATCCCACCGGCGTGGATCCGGGCAATGAAATTTCCACCGGCCCGCCGCTGAATCCGGGCATCTATTATATCGGCCTCTACAACCCGACGACCCAGCCGGTGACCGTGCTGTACGGAACCTTCCTGTACTTTAACAGCGCGGCGGTGAGCACGTCGGAATACCAGTCTCAAGATACGCCCATCCCGTTGCTGGATGACGCGGTGACGGACAGTTCCATCTTTGTCACCAATACGCAGACCATCCAGGATTTGATCGTCGGCGTGCGCGTGGACCATCCGCGCATCTCCGACCTGGTGTTCACGCTCATCGACCCCGACGGCGCGCGCTATCTGTTGATGGAAAACCGCGGCGGTCAGAGTACCAACGGCTGCGGCATCACCGTCATCAGCACCAATCAATTCAGCGCCACGGCCGATGGCGGTTCGCAGCCGAACACCAACGTCATCAACACCGGTGTGACTTCCGGCGTCATCCCCATCACCTATAATTTTTACACGGCTGTGGATGAAATGTCGATTTACTATGGTCCGAACGTCGCGGCAACCAATTTGATTTACGATACCGGCGTCACGAATAATCCATCAGGTCCTGTCACGATTCTCGTTCCCTACGGACCGACGAACACGTTTGAGTCCACCTATGTGACGATTGTCATGGACCAGTTTTTGTCGACCAATCGGTCTGACGCCTGGACTTACACTGCCGGCAGCGCCCAGACGAATTATTATTACTTGTCGTTCACATCGGACACCAATTTGACGACCACGCCTATCAAGTATGCGCCGGTGCCATTCCTGCCGGTTTTTCCGACCAACACCACCTTTACGGATAGTTTTGAGGCCTACAACCAGGGCGTTTATAACACAAACAGCGGACCAACTGCCGCCACCAACGGCTTCGGCGGGTGGACGGTGCTGACGAACCAGGTGGAGATCATCTCCAATCTGCCGGCCTTCAACGGCACGAATTATCTGCAATTGGACAACGGCGCGGTGAGATACCTTTTGCCGACCCTCGCCGGCCAGCAATACCTGCTTACTTATGCGGAAGGTAACAAGGCGCCGCAAGAAGATGGTTCACCTGCCACCAATGCCGCATGGGTCGTCAACACGCTGACCTTCACCGCGTCCTCGAACGGCACACCGCTGGTATTGGACGCGTCCGGTCTGGGGTTGGCCGTCGCCGCCGGCAGCATCATCACCACGCCCTTTGACACAAACGCGCTGTTCGATGCCTTTACGCTGAAGCAATTGCCGCAGAACCTGTATTACCAGCCGGAGCAGACGCTGACGCCGTTGAACGGCACGTCGGCCAACGGCACCAATGGTTCCGGCACCTGGACGCTGGAGATCCTGGACAACCGCGCCGGGGCGACCAATCCCGCGCCGGTGCTGGACAGTTGGGATTTGAACTTCACCTTCGCCAACACGAATTTCACCATCCCCACGTCCACGATTATCCCGGGGCAGACCGTGACGAATTTCGCGCCGCCGAACAGCCTGACCTGGTATGAAATCAACGTGCCGTCCAACGCCGTCATCTCGACCAACTCGCTGCTGTTCGCGTCGCTCCCGTTGAACGTGTGGTTCAGCACCAACGTGCCGCCCACCATCACCAATGCCCTGACCGGAGACACGGAGTTCCTGGCCGACAGCCTCGGCGGTTCCTTCTTGATCGCCACGAACACGCCCTCATCGGCGACGAACCTGGTCGGTGGCGAAACATATTATCTCGGCGTGCAAAACACGAACCAGTTCAGTTCCCAGTATGCGCTGGATGTGACGTTTGACCTGGTCAACGTCACCAATGCGTTTGCGCCGCCGTTTGCCACCACGCTGCCCGCGACGGCGGTCACCGGCACGAACGCGCAGCTCAACGGCTTCGCCACCGCAAACGGCACGAACGCGACCGCGTGGTTCCAATGGGGCCCGACGACCAGCTACCCCTACACCACGCCGGCGACAGCGATCGGCAACGCCACGAATACGGTGACTTATTTCACCGCCGCCATCACCAACCTCACCTTCGCCCAGATATATCACGCGCGTTTGGTCGTGACCAACGCCTTGGGAACTGCCTTCGGCGCGGACGTGCAATTTGCGCCCGGTACGCCGGTCTCCTGGGGACTCGACACGTCTTTGCAGACCAATGTTCCCGCCGGCCTGAGCAACATTGTCGCCGTGGCGGGCGGTTTGAATCACAGTCTCGCCTTGTCGACCAACGGCACAGTCATCGGTTGGGGTGACAATGGCGCCAACCAAATCACCATCCCTTCGTTTCCGACCAATGTGGTGAGCATCGCCGCGGGCGGCAATGACAGCCTGGCGTTGCTGGCAAATGGTACGGTTGTCGAATGGGGTGATAACACATTCGGCCAAAGAGCCGTTCCGGCATTTGTGACCAATGCCGTCGCCATCGCCGCCGGCTGGTCGAACAGCATTGCGCTGTTGAACAACGGCACGGTCGTCACCTGGGGCGACGGCAGCTTGGGCCAGACGAATATTCCTTCCGGTTTGATCCTCAGCAGCAACATCGTCAGCGTGGCTGCGGGCGGCAATGATATCCTGGCGTTGTTGAACAACGGCACGGTCATGGCGTGGGGCAATACCGCCAGCCAGACCAATGTGCCGGCGCTGTTGACCAATATCGTTGCGCTTGCGGAAGGTGACGGCGCGCCCAGTTTGGCTTTGAGCAATAATAATCAGGTCGTGGCCTGGGGCGCGTCGGCCAATGGCAGCACCACGGTGCCGCCCGGATTGACCACCAATGTCGTCGCCATCGCCGCCGGACAGGATGACGGCATTGCGCTGCTGAACAACGATACGGTCACGGCGTGGGGTAACGACGTTTCCGGCCAGACAAATGTGCCTGTGGGGTTAACGGCGTTCGCCATCGCCGCCGGCGCGAATCATGTGCTGGCGCTGACACCGGAGCCGCCGGTTTTTCCGCCGTATGCGAACACCTTGCCGGCGTCCGGCGTCACCGGCACGAACGCGCAGCTCAACGGCTTTGCCACGGCGAACGGACAGGTTTCCGCCGCGTGGTTCCAATGGGGCCTGTCGACCAGCTACGGCTTCACCACGCCGGCGGTCGCCATTGGCAACGCCAGCACCGTGACGTATTGCACCGCCGCCCTCACCAACCTCCTCTTCGCCCAGATCTATCACGCGCAGCTGGTCGTCTCCAATGCCGTTGGCATCGCCTATGGTGCAGACGTACAATTCGCGCCCGGCATGCCGGTCGCCTGGGGCGCCGACACTTTGGGCCAGACCACCATTCCCGCCGGCTTGAGCAACATCGTCGCCGTGGCGGGCGGATTGAATCACAGTCTCGCCTTGTCGACCAACGGCACAGTCATCGGCTGGGGCGACAATAACGCCAGCCAACTCAACATTCCTCCGTTCCCGACCAATGTGGTGAGCATTGCTGCGGGTGGCGATGACAGCCTGGCATTGCTGGCGGATGGTACGGTCAGGGAATGGGGCGACAATGGCGCCGGACAGACGATTGTTCCCGCAAATGCAATCAACGTTGTCGCCATCGCCGCCGGTTGGTCGAATAGCGTCGCGCTTTTGAGCAACGGTACGCTGGTCGTCTGGGGCGACAACACGTACGGGGAGACAAATATTCCCGCCAGCTTGATCAATAGTAGTAATGTGGTTGGCGTGGCTGCCGGCGGCAACGATGTCATGGCCTTGTTGAATAATGGCACAGTCGTGTCCTGGGGCAACAATACCGGCCAGACCAATGTGCCGGGGACGTTGGTCAATGTTGTCGCCGTCGCCGAAGGCAGTTTCCACAGTCTGGCGTTGTTGAATAACGGCACCGTGTCCGGGTGGGGTGATACTAATTACGGTGAAACCATCGCGCCGGCCGGATTGGCCGATGTCGTCGCCATCGCCGCCGGATTTGATGACAGCATTGCATTGCAGAACAACGGCACGGTCACGGCCTGGGGCAACGATGTTTCCGGCCAGACGAATGTGCCTGCGGGATTGACGGCGTTCGCCATCGCCGCCGGCGAGGATCATGTGCTGGCGCTGGCACCGCAGCCGCCGCAGTATCCGCCTTTTGCGAACACCGAGCCCGCATCCGGCGTCACCGGCACGAACGCGCAGCTCAACGGTTTTGCCACGGCGAACGGATTTGTTTCCACCGCGTGGTTCCGATGGGGCACCAGCACAAATTACCCAAATCAAACCGCGCCGGTCGCGGTAGGCACCGGCTACAACGTCGTGTACGTGACCAATGCCATCAACAATCTGATTTTTGGCGAGGCATATCACTTCCAGATCGTCGTCAGCAACAGCATCGGCATCACCTATGGCTATGACCAATTGCTCGTGGCGGGCAGTACCATTGGTTGGGGTGATAACTCGGATGCGCAGATCACGCCGCCGGCCGGAATCAGCAATGTGGTGGCCATCGCCGCCGGCGGCAATCACAGCCTGGAAATCACCAACGGCGCGGTGCTCGCCTGGGGCGACAATGTCAACGGCGAATCCACCGTGCCCGCGAATTTGAGCAGCAATGTCATCGCCATCGCCGGCGGCGCCACCCACAGCCTCGCCGTGCAAGCAACCAATGGTTTGGTGTCGGCTTGGGGTGACAGTACGTATGGCGAGACGACCGTGCCGAACAACCTGAGCAATATCGTCGCCGTGGCGGGCGGTGGTAATACCAGCATGGCTTTGGGAAGCAACGGGCTCGTTACCGCGTGGGGTTACAACACCAACGGCCTTACCAATGTGCCCGCCGGTTTGAGCAACGTGGTGCAGATCGCCGTTGGCGGCGAACATGCGCTGGCCTTGTTGAATAACGGCACGGTGGTGGGCTGGGGGACAAATACGGCCGGCCAGCTCTCGGTGCCATTCGGACTCGCGAACGTCGTGGCCGTTTCCGCGGGCGCTTTTCATAGTCTGGCCTTGTTGAACAACGGCACGGTGAAGGCCTGGGGCGATGACAGCTACGGCGAGACCAATGTGCCGGCGGACCTCACGAATGTCGAAGCCATCGCCGCCGGCGGTTATCACAATCTCGCACTATTGAACAACGGCAACGTGGTCGCCTGGGGCCGGAATGATTTTCTCCAGACCAATGTTCCCGTGACCGTGAGCAATGCCACCGCCGTGGCCGCCGGCGAATTCCACAGCCTCGCGCTCACCTCGCCCTACAACATCAACCTGAACCTGACGAATTATATAATCAACCCGACCAATCCGACGCCCGACACAAATGTGGTCGGTCCCGGCGGCCTGCTGTGGTTCCAGATCAATGTGCCGACGAACGCCGTCGCCGCGACCAACACGCTGGTGTTCGCCACGGGGCCGGTGAACCTGTGGTGGAGCACCAACCAGCCGCCGAGCACCAACACGCCGGTGGACGTGGAATTGCTGACCAACCAGACGACCGGCACGGTGGTACTTTATACCAATCCGGTGCCGCCGTTCATCACGCCGGGCGGAGTTTATTATCTCGGCGTGCAAAACCCGGGCACCCTAAGCGTCACGGACGCGGTGCTGGTGACGTTTGAACTGGTGCAACCGAACATTGTACTGACCAATGGCGTGCCCTCCACCAATACCGTGGGTGCAAATTCGATCTTGTGGCAGGAGGTCCAGGTGCCGTTCGACGCGCTGGCCGCCACGAACGCGCTGATCTTCGCCACCACCAACGTCAATCTCTGGTTCAGCACCAATGTGCCGCCGACCACCACGAATGCCGCGGCCGGTGATTTCGAACTGCAGACCAATTCGTTTGGCGGCACCAACGTCATCTCGCCCGCCACCATTCCCACGCTCGTTCCCGGCGGGGTTTATTACCTTGGCGTGGAAAACACCAATGACGTCCCGGCGACCTACGCCCTGGAGGTCACATTTGAATTCCCGGATGTCTCCATCAGCAGCATCCTGCAAACCAACATCGGCGGGACGAACGGCTACCTGCTGACCTGGTACGCGCCGACGAATTACCAGTTCCATCTGCAATGGACCACCAACCTGCTGCCGGCGGTGGTCTGGACCGAAATGAAAGGGGTCATCAGTTTTGATTCGTACGTTTCGGCAACCAACAGTCATTTTAGCTTCTTTGACACCGGCGATACGAACTGGAATTCCGCGCCACTCGGGCCGATGCGGTTCTATCGCCTGCACCTGCTAAATTCGCCCACGAACACCGCGCCGGAATTTTACGGCACGCCTGCGGATGCGACGGTCGCTCCGCTCATATTGTTCACGGTCACCAATGCGGCGCGCGACTTTGACCTCCCGGCGCAGAATCTGACGTACGCGTTGTACCCGACCAACGCGCTCATCAATGCCAACGGGGTCATCACCTGGACGCCGCCGGCGACGAACACTGAAACCACCAACCTGTTTACCACCGTGGTCTTTGATAATGGCGTGCCGGTGAAATATGCGACCAATCAGTTCACCGTGTACGTATTACCGTCGCCATCGGGAACGGTGGCGGTGCATGCCGCGATCGTCACCAACGGCGTGAGCCTGACCTGGATGGCGCCGACCAACGACCAGTTCCAGGTGGATTGGACGACGAATATCGCGCCGCCGGTGGTCTGGACGCCATTCCCGCCGCCGCCGGTCACCTCGACGAACGGTGTGTTCAACTTCATTGACACGAACGCGCCGTTCCCGATGAAATTTTACGAGCTGATTTTGCTGTAGTAAAAATCACAAGAATTTCGTAACTCGCGCTTTGCTTTTTGCGCCGTGTGGCGTAGTGTGAATTTTCGTTTCGACCCAAAATTCACGGTATGAGCAAAGAGTTCATCAAGATCGGCGGCGCGCGCGAGCACAACCTCAAAAACCTCTCGCTGCAGATCCCGCGCGACAAGCTGGTGGTCATCACCGGCCTGAGCGGCAGCGGCAAATCGTCGCTCGCCTTTGACACGATCTACGCGGAGGGCCAGCGCAAATACGTCGAATCGCTTTCCGCCTACGCGCGCCAGTTCCTCGACCAGTTGCAAAAGCCGGACGTGGATTTCATCGAGGGCCTTTCGCCCGCCATCGCCATCGAGCAACGCAGTTCCGGTTCCAGCCCGCGTTCCATCATCGCCACCACGACGGAGGTGTATGATTACCTGCGCCTGCTTTTTGCGCACATCGGCAAGGCGCATTGCCCCGATACCGGCGTGCCGATCTCCACGCAAAGCACCAGCGACATCGTGGACAAGATCCTCGCGTTGCCGCCGAAAACGAAGGTGATGCTGCTCGCGCCGGTTGTCCGCCGGCAGAAGGGTGAATTTCGCGATGTCTTCGAGCGCCTGGCGCGGGAAGGCTTTGTCCGCGTCCGCGTGGATGGCGAGTTGATGGAACTGGGCGAACAGGTGGCGCGCATCAAACTCGATAAAAAGAAGTTCCATAACATCGAAGCCATCGTGGATCGCCTGGTGATGGATGACAAAATCCGCGTGCGCCTGGGCGATTCCGTCGAGACGGCGTTGCGCTGGGGCGAAGGGGTGATGTTTACCTTGCATCAGGGGCCGGACGAGTCCAAAGCCCACCCGTCTTCGCCCGGCTACGACGCGGCAAGAAGTCCAAAGCCCAAAACCGAAGGGGCCGCGGCATCTAGCGAATGGATCGAGACATTGCACTCGAACAAGATGTGTTCGCCCGCGACCGGCAAGAGCTTTGATCCGCCCACGCCGAAACATTTTTCCTTCAATGCCCCCGCCGGCGCGTGTCCGGTCTGCCACGGCCTGGGCCAGAAGATGATTTTTGACGAACACCTGGTCGTGCCGAATGCCGATGAACCGCTGGAGAGCGCCATCCAGCCGTGGCGGCGCGCGGGCAAGCGGATGAACATCTATTACAAGGCGATGCTGCGTTCGGTGGCGGAACATTTCAAAGTGGACCTGCAGACGCCATGGAAGGACCTGCCGGAAGATTTCAAAAAGGTTTTGCTGACCGGTTCCGGCGAGGACAACGTGGAATTCCGTTTCTGGCGCGCGGGCAAGGTCAGCAGCATCGACCGTCCGTTTGAAGGCGTGCTACCGAACCTCGAACGGCTGGCGACCGAAAGCGAAAGCGAATTCATCCGCAACCGGCTGAAGCAATACATGAGCCCGCAATTTTGCGATGCCTGCGGCGGCAAACGCTTGAAGCCGGAAATCCTGGCGGTGACCCTGGGCGGCGAAGATTTTCAGTCCCAGCTAAAAACTAAAACTGCAAAGCCCAAAACGCTTAAGATTCCCGGCTTGTCCATCATGGATGTCTGCGAATTGTCCGTGGAAAAGGCGGATGACTTTTTCACTTCGCTCAAGCTGACGGAGTTCGAGCAGAAAATCGCCGCGGAGGTCGTCAAGGAAATCCGTGCGCGGCTGGGGTTTTTGAAAAATGTCGGGCTCGGCTACCTCACATTGGACCGCGAGAGCGGCACCTTGTCCGGCGGCGAGGCGCAACGCATCCGGCTGGCGACGCAGATCGGCGCGGCGCTGGTCGGCGTGCTATATGTTTTGGACGAGCCGAGCATCGGATTGCATCAGCGCGATAACGACCGCCTGCTGGCCACCTTGAAAGGCTTGCGCGATCTGGGAAACACGGTGCTCGTGGTGGAGCACGATGCCGATACGATCCGCGCGGCGGACTATATTTTGGACCTCGGCCCGGGTGCCGGAGTTCACGGCGGCGAACTGGTGGCGGCGGGCACGTTGCCGGAGATCCTGGCGGTGACAAAATCTTTGACCGGCCAGTATTTGACGGGCGAACTGAGCATTGCCGTTCCGAAAAAGCGCAAGGCGCCGGACAAGGATCGCGGCTGGCTGGAAGTGATCGGCTGTACTGAGAACAATTTGCAGAACATCGACCTGCGGATTCCCATCGGCACGTTGACCTGCGTGACCGGCGTGAGCGGTTCGGGCAAAAGCACGATGATCAGCGATATTTTGCAGCGGGCGCTGTTCCGCAAATTTTACGGCTCGAAGGAGCGCCCCGGCGAACACAAGGCGCTCAAGGGTTACGAAGGTTTTGACAAGGTCATTGTCATCGACCAGTCGCCCATCGGCCGCACGCCGCGCAGCAACCCGGCGACGTACACGGGGATGTTCAACCAGATCCGCGACCTGTTCGCGCAGTTGCCCGCCGCCAAGGTGCGCGGCTATGCGCCGGGACGTTTCAGTTTCAACGTGAAGGGCGGTCGCTGCGAAAAATGCGAAGGCGACGGCATCTTGAAGATTGAGATGAACTTCCTGCCGCCGGTGTACGTGACGTGTGAGACGTGCAACGGCAAGCGTTACAACCGCGAGACGCTGGAAATCGCCTACAAGGGCAAAAACATCGCCGACGTGCTGGACATGACGGTGGATGAAGGCGTGGATTTTTTCCGGGCGGTGCCGAAAATTCTCGCGCCCATCGAGACGCTGGCACAGGTCGGCCTCGGTTACATCCACCTGGGCCAGCAGGCGACGACCTTGAGCGGCGGCGAGGCGCAACGCGTGAAACTGGCGACCGAGCTCGCGCGCAAGGCGACGGGCCGTACGCTGTACATTTTGGACGAGCCGACGACCGGCCTGCATTTTCACGATGTGGCCAAGCTGATGGAGGTGCTTTTCAAATTGCGCAACACCGGCAACACGCTGGTCATCATCGAACACAACCTGGACGTGATCAAAACGGCGGACTGGATCATTGACCTTGGTCCGGAGGGCGGCGCGGGCGGGGGCCGGATTGTCGCCGAGGGCCCGCCGGAAAAAATCATCCATGTTCCCGGCAGCCACACGGGGCATTATTTGAAGAGCGTATTAAATTGAACCGGCACATGGCCGAGATTTGCGTTTTTTTATTTGGGCGGCTGTTTTACGATGGCAACCAGTGAAAGTCTTCCGGCAGATACTATTGATCCTGTGTGCGCTGTCCTTTTGCGGGGGAGCGGCAGCCGCCTCCTCGCGCGAGGAGCGGATGTTCACGGCGGCATCATCGGATTTTAAAAATGAAAATTGGGGCCGGGCGGAAACGCAATTCGGGCAATTCATCCAGCGTTATCCAAATTCCACCAATGCGCCGATGGCGGTGTTATTGCAGGCGCAGGCGCAGTTCAAACAGAAGAAATATACCAACACCGTGGACACGCTTCGCCGGCACGCGTCGCTCGCCGGCGGGCTGGCCGATCAGTTTTCGCTCTGGACGGGCGAGGCACAGTTTGCCGGCACGAATTATTCCGGGTCGGCAGCCACCTTCCTGGCGCTGGTAAAAAACTTTCCCGATTCACCGTGGCGGCTGCGCGCGACGGTCGAGGCGGCGGCGGCTTATGCGAGGCTGGCCGACTGGCGAAGCCATGACGCGCTGCTGGAAGACACGAACGGATTGTTTCAAAAGATGATGGCGAGTGATCCGGCAAACGAACTCGTGACGGAAGGCCAGTTGTCACGGGAAAATTCCAAATACCAGCAGACGAACTTTGCCGGGGTGGCTGTCGTTTATGGCTTCCTGACCAACGAATGGGCGGCGTTGAAACTGGATCAGCAATTTCAATCATCCCGTCTGTTTTGTCTGGCCCTGATGGCCGGCGGTGATTTTCCGGGCGCAGCGTCTGTCGCGACCAACCTGGTGCAGATCGCACGGCTGCAAAAAGATCCCGTTAATACGGCCGAGGCCTTCACAGATTTGGCGACGGTGCTGGAGAAGCGCGGACAGACAAACGATGCCATCGCCGCCTGGCAGGAAAATCTCGCCGTGTCCGCGCCGCCGGAAAAACAACGGCAGGCGGTTTTGCAGATTGCCGGGCTGTACGCCGCGCAGGGAAATTACGCCGGGGCGGATGCCCGGCTGGACCGTTTTCTAAAACAATCCCCGGATGCCCCCGCGACGGATCTGGCCTTGCTGACGCGCGGCGAGCTGCTGCTAAAAAATTATTCCGTCACGACCAACGCCGACAACCTCGTCCTGGCGCACGCGCAATTCAGCCGGTTGCTGAAAATTTTTCCCAACAGCCAATTCGCGGGCCGGGCATTCCTGGGACGCGGCTGGAGCGCATCGCTGCCGGAAAATCCCGCCGCGGGATTGGACGATTTTCAGGCGGCGACGCAGCACGATCTTTCACCCGTGGACCTGGCCGTGGCGAAATTCAAGACGGGTGACGCCTTGTATGCGCAAGGAGATTACCGCGGTGCGCTGGAAAATTATTCGGCGGTTTCCTCCCCCGACAAGAATTTGAATGCGCTCGCCATGTACCAAAGTTTGCGCGCCGACCTGGAACTGGGCGAGGTGGCCGCGGCGGGCGGTTTATTTGAAGAATTGTCCCGGACTTTTTCCGACAGCGGGCTGGAGCAGGGCAGCGCGCTGCTTTATGGCCAAAGCCTGGTCAGTCCGGCGGATGCGCGGGCGCTGTTTCAACGCCTGGCGCCGAAATTTTCCGGCTCGCCGCTCGAACCGGAGTTGCGCCTGGCCATTGCGCGGACTTTCGAACAGGAACAAAACTGGGACGCGGCCGGGACGAATTACGAAAACTGGGTGCGGGATTATCCCACGAACAGCCTGCGGGCCCAGGCGGATTTTGCGCTGGCCCAGGCGGTGTTCCACCTGGGTGATGAGGCGCGTGCGCTGGACCTGTTCACGGCTTTTGTCGCGCAACATCCCATGGACACGAATGCGCCGCTCGCGCAGTTCTGGATCGGCGACCATTATTACCGGGCGGAAAATTTTGTTGCGGCGGAAACCAATTATGAGGCGGTCTTCCAAAACCCGGCATGGAAAGATTCCACAAATGTGTATTACGAGGCGCAACTGTCGGCCGGCAGGTCGGCGATGGCCCGGACGGATTACAAGGGGGCTTCGCAGTATTTTACCGCGCTTATAGCCGATACGAACGGCGAGCCCGGGTTGCGGGACCAGGCGCGTTTTGGGGCAGGCGCCGCGCTGATGTCCATGGATTCGAGCGACACGACCAACACGTTCATAAATTTGCAGTCGGCGACGAAGTTATTCGCGCAAATCCTCACCGAAAACCCCACGAATGACTTTGCGATGCGCGCACAGGGTGAAATGGCCGACTGCGATGTCTTGTTGAATGATTTTGCCTCGGCGACGAATGCCTATGCGCAGGTCTTTGCGACCAATTCCATCGCGGACATTTCCGCGCGCAGCCGGGCGCAGGTGGCTTTCGCCATGACGTTGGAAAAGCTGGCCAGACAAGCCAGCCCGGTGGACACCAACACCCTGCAACTCGCCCTCGATGCCTATCTCGATGTCTTTCAAAAAAACAACCTTCGTGATGGTGAGACGGCAGACTTGTTTTGGGTCAAGGAAGCCGGGTTGGGGGCTGCGCCGCTGGTCGGCACGCTGCTGGATGCCCAACGGCAGACAAACTTTTATCGTGCGCTCGAACTGGAGTTGCCGCAACTGAAGGCGGCGATTGATAAAAAAATCGCCGCTCTGCCGAAGGACCAGAATTAGGGTATTTGTTCAACCGCTCCAAGTTTCCATCCGGGTTTTTGCCCGTACGATCAAATCCATTTCTTCTTTACCATCCACTGTTTGACCAGTTGCGTCAGGACGAGGTAGCAAAGCAGGGTCAGGGCGAGAATCGGCCAGAATTGCCACGGCAGCGGCACGAAGCCCAGCGGCCCGGCCAGCGGCGAAAACGGCAGGATGGCACCGATGCCCATGATGAGGATGGTGGTCATGGTCAGTTGCCAGCTCGCGCGCGACTGGATAAACGGAATCTGGTTCGTGCGGATGACGTGGATGATGAGCGTCTGTGTCATGATGGATTCGACGAACCAGCCGGTGTTCAAGAGGTGTGCGGCGTAGGAATGGTTCGCCGCATCGTCGCCGAACCTCGCGGTCAGCTCCGGCGTGATCACCACGTTGTTGCATTTGAAAAAGAACCACATGACGCAGAAAGTCGTGTAGTCGAAAATGGAACTGATGGGGCCGATGAACAGGATGAACTTGGCGATTTCCCCGATCTGCCAAGGGCGCGGTTTGGCGATGTATTGCGCGCCGACGTTGTCCGTGGGGATCGGCACCTGCGAAAAATCGTAAAGCAGGTTGTTGATCAGGATTTGCAGCGTTTGCATCGGCAGAAAAGGAAACCAGGCGCTCGCGCCGAGCACGCTGAACATGTTTCCGAAATTGGAGCTCGCGCCCATGCGGATGTATTTGGTGATGTTGGCGAAAACTTTGCGGCCTTCGAGCACGCCTTCTTCGAGCACCATCAAGCTTTTTTCCAGCAGGATCATGTCGGCGGATTCCTTGGCGATGTCCACGGCGGTGTCCACGGAAATGCCCACGTCCGCCGCGCGCAGCGCGGGCGCGTCGTTGATGCCATCACCCATGAAACCGACGACGTGGCCCTTTTTCTGGAGCGCCTGCACGACGCGCTTTTTATGCGCCGGGGAAAGACGCGCGTAAACGTCCGTGCCGTCAATCACGTCGGCCAGTTGTTCGTCGGACATTTTTTCCACGTCGTTGCCGAGGATGATTTTATCCGCGTTGATGCCGACCTCGGTGCAGACTTTTCGGGTCACCAAATCATTATCGCCGGTGAGAACTTTTACCGTCACGCCATATTGGCGCAACGCGGCAATGGCGGTTTTGGCCGTGTCCTTCGGCGGATCGAGAAACGCCAGATAGCCGGTCAACACCAGGTTTTCTTCATCGGCCTTGGAATAGGCGGTCTGGGCGCCGACTTTTTTGTTCGCGATGGCGAGCACGCGGAAACCGTCGCTGCTGAGGTCGTTGACCTGCTCGATCAGGTTGCCGACCAGGATCGGTTCCATCGGCAGGATTTCACCGTCGCTCTCGAAATGCGTGCATTTTTTGAAGACCGATTCCGGCGCGCCCTTCGTCAAAAGCTGGCGCGTGCCATCCGGGCTTTCGACGACGACGGACATCATGCGCCGCGAAAAGTCGAACGGGATCTCGTCAATTTTCCGGTGCTTGTCCACCGATAATTCGTGATGCAGTTCGGAATACTTCAACACCGCGCGATCCAGGACATTTTTCAAACCGGTCTGAAAATGGCTGATGAGATACGCGTCGCGCAAAACTTCCTCGCTTTCCTTTTTGAAGACATCGCAATGGATCTCAAGGATGACGTGGTCAATCGTCAGTGTGCCGGTCTTGTCTGTGCAGAGGACGTTCATCGCGCCCAGGTTTTGGATGGAGTTGAGTTTCTTGACGATGACTTTTTTCTTGGACATCGCGACCGCGCCCTTGGACAGGCAGAAGGAGACGATCATCGGCAGCATTTCGGGCGTCAAACCAACGGCGATGGCGAGCGCAAAGAGAAAAGTGTCCTTGCCCCAGCTATGCTTCGTGAAGCCGTTGATTAAAAACACCGCCGGAGCCATCACCGCCATGAAACAGATCATCAGCCAGGTGAATTTCTTTATCCCTTTGTCAAACGCCGTTTCGACCTGCTGTTCGGAAAGACTGCTCGCCATTTTCCCGAAATACGTTTGTGTGCCGGTGGTAACGATGACCGCCGTGGCCGAGCCGCTTTCCACGCTCGTGCCCAGAAAACAAAGATTGGTGTATTCGATGGTCTGAATGCCGGTGCGCGGGTCGCGCGCGTCGGTTTTTTCCACCGGCAACGATTCGCCGGTCAGCGTGGCCTGGATGATGAACAAATCTTTTGAGGTGAGCAGCCGCACGTCGCCGGGAATCATGTCGCCGGCGGAAAGTTTCACCACGTCGCCGGGCACAAGGTCGCGCAGCGGAATTTCCACGGTCTGGCCGTCCCGCAACGCCGTCGCGGTGACCTTGATCATCGCCTTGAGCTTGGCGGCGGCATTGTCGGCCTTCGTTTCCTGGATGAGGCGCAGCAGCACCGCCAGCACGATCATCGCCAGCATCACGAAGCCGCCGATGTAGTCGCTCTTGTCTCCCGCCGTCGCAAACGTGATGACCACCAGCACCGCCAGCAGGATGACCAGCGGATTGCGCACGGCGACCCACAGCCGCTGGATCCAGCCATGCTGCTTTTCCTGCCCGACCTCGTTCGGGCCGAACACCTCCAACCGCTCGGCGGCTTCCTCCCCGGTCAGACCGGCGGCGGTGGTCTTGAGGCGTTGAAAAAGTTCGGTGGTATCCTGCGCGGCCGCGTTGTACATCAATTCGGCGTCGCGCTGGGCGTTGGCATTTTTGTCTGCAGGCATAATATTTATCCCACGTAGCGTTCCAGGACCGTCAGCAGGGAACGCAATTCGCGGCGGTTTTCGGGTTGGGAGTTTTCGATGTATTCCTGCAAATGTGAGCCGATCAGCTCTTCACTGAACGATTTCAACGCGCTGCGCGCGGAGACAACCTGCATCAAAACGTCGGAAGTTTCGGTGTTGGATTCAACCATGCGTTCGATGGCCTCGACCTGGCCCTTGATGCGGCGCAGGCGGACGACCAGCGCGCGTTTCTCCAGACCGGGGCGGGCGTGCTTCACTTTCATGTAAAAATGTTTTAACACATTTTTTCAAGTGTGCCACTGAAAAATGCCGCTTGACGCAAAATAGGGGGAGGGGGTATAAACCAACCCGGCCGCCAACCGGCTGCGGCCGGGCCTGAAAATTTGTAGCTCTGGCTACAATCGGGCTTGACGGTGGCTGGCGATGGCGTAATGTGACGGCATTTTATGAGATTTCATCACGTTTCTTCGGGTTGTCTCCTGGGCGGCCTGATGGCGGTTTCGTTGGCGGCGCCGGCCCAGGTCGTCACCAGCCAGCCGTTGGGAGCGTCCGCATCGCCGTCGTCCGGTGAGCAAAACTGGAATTTTCATATACAGAATACGGACATCGTCCAGGGGTATCCGGGTTTTGCCTCGAAATATTCCGGGGCCAACAGCCTGCCGTCCGGCGGCGAGGTGCGTGAATCCGTTTCGCTCGACGTGATGGCCGGGGTCCGGTTGTGGCATGGTGCGGAGGCGCACATTGACGGGATGATGTGGCAGGGCTTTGGCATCGGAAACGGGGTGGGGGTGGCCGGATTTCCGAATGGCGAGTCATTTCGCCTCGGCACGACGGTTCCTAATGGCACGATCTCACGTTTGTTCATCCGGCAAACTATTGGCTTGGGCGGAGAGCAGGAAGACGTGGATGACGACGAATTCACGCTCGCCGGACGACAGGACATCTCGCGGTTGACAGTCACCGCGGGCCGGTTAAACGTGAAGGATATTTTCGACAATAACGCCTATGCGAATGATCCGCGCACGCAGTTCATGAACTGGGGATTAATGGCGGATGAGGCATGGGACTTTCCCGCTGACGCCATCGGTTATACAACAGGGGTCGCCATCGAATTGAACCAGCCAGTGTGGACATTGCGCTACGGTTTTTTTCAAATGCCGCGTTTTTCAAATTCGCTGACGGCCGAAGATCGAATCTTTAAATGGCCCTACGATGGCACGGCGCAGGACGGCCCGATCCTGGAATCGTGGGGGATGGTGTTGGAACTCGAACGCCGGTATAAGTTGCTTTCACATCCCGGTGCCATCCGGTTTCTCGCCTACCTCAACCGCGCGAACATGGGCAGTTATCAGGACGCCGTGGACAGCGCAATCCGGCCGGCCGATATCGATGCCACGGCGGATTTTCGTTACAAGTACGGTTTCGGCCTGAACCTCGAACAGGAAATCGTTGAAAATGTGGGTGTTTTCGCGCGCGCGGGCTGGAGCGATGGCCACACCCAAGGCTGGGTGTTCAGCGATGTGGACTATGCGGTGACCACCGGCTTGAGCATCAAGGGGACGGCTTGGCATCGTGCGGACGACACCTTCGGGATCGCCGGAGTATTCAACGGGATTTCCAAATCGCACCAGGAATTTTTTGAAACGGGCGGCCTGGGCATTCTGGCCGGCGACGGCAATCTCAATTACGGCTGGGAAAAGATTATCGAGACCTACTATGATTTTAAGGTCTGGAAAACATTGCACACCGCGCTTGATTATCAGTTCATAGACAACCCCGCCTTCAACCGCGACCGCGGGCCGGTTTCGGTCATTGGCGTGCGCGCACACTGGGAATTTTGAAGCGAACTTTGGTTTGCAAACCCTTCACTTTTGCCCCAAATTTATGGTATTCAGAAGATAAAACCGTTCCAGCGGTCTGATTTAAGATGCTTTGGTGGACATATCAACAGTTGCGCATGGGCAAACCGGACGACCGGATTGCCGTCATCGAAAAACTCGTCACCGAGGATGATCCGGAATCCGTAGGCCCGCTCATTTTCGCGCTTAAAGACAAGGACGCCGGCGTGCGCTGTGTCGCCGCGAAAAGTCTCCGCCCTTTCAACGACCGCAAAGCCGTCGAACCGTTGATCGTTTTGCTTCGCGACCCGGTACCGCTCGCACGTGCCGCCGCCGCCGAAACGCTCAGCCATCTTGGCGATCCGGGCGCGGTCAATAATTTGGTGGGGCTGCTCCGTGATCCCGACCCGATTGTCCGCTCCATCGGAGCCCGTAGTTTAAACCGTCTCGGCTGGAGGCCGGGCACGGACTCGCAACGCGTCTTGCAGATTCTCGCGATGGGCAGTCTTCATCAATTGGTCGCGATGGGGCCGGAAGGCGTCGGTCCGTTGCTGGACACCTTGCGCAACGGGGCGCCGAACAAGCAATTTGCCGCGGTCAAGGCGCTCGGCGACATCACCGACCCGCGGGTGGTGCCCGCGATGCGGGATGCGCTGAAAAAACCGAGTCCCGCCGTGCGCATCGCCGCACTGGGCATCATGGAACGTATGGGCGACCCCGCGCTTTTTCATGATGTGGAGAAATTGCTGCGCGATGAAAATCCCAGTGTGCGCGGCGCGGCGGTCGAGGCCGCCACGCGGTGCGGTGCGACGCGCGCCGTGCCATCGCTGCTGACAAGTTTGAAGGACTCTTCGTGGGAGGTCCGCAAGGCGACAGCCGATGCGCTGGGTTTTCTCGGCGAAAGCACGGCGGTCGAGGGCCTGTGCGAAATGGTTTTTGATCCCGACCGCGACGTGCGTGAAAGCGTGATCACCGCGTTAGGGAAAATCTGCGACCGGCGGGCCATCAGCCCGCTCGTGCAGGCCATGCTCGATGCCGAAACAACCGTCCGCAGCAAGGCGTCCGGCGCGTTGCGGACGATCGACCGCCACTGGGAAGAATCCGAGGCCGCGCGCGCCACGCTGCCGAAAATCCAGGCCGCGCTCCGGCATCCCGACTATTGGGTGCGTCATGCGGCGACCAAGGTATTGGAGCAGATGCAAATCGACATCAACAGCCTCAGGGACGATGAACCGGTCGCATCCGCGCCGCGCGACGGAAGACCGCCGCATATCGCCGCCGCGGTCCTGGCTGATATGCTATTCGATCGTGACGGGGCTTTTCGCCTCGCTGCGGCCATTGCGCTGGGAAAGGTCCGTGAATACGATGCGAAAACGATTTTGTCCGCCGCCATACGGGATTCGGATCTCTCGGTACGTACCGCCGCGCAGGCCGCACTGACGGCGATGAACTAGATCAAGCGATGAATACACTATTTTATATCCGGGTTTTGAACGCAATGTTTCCCCTCACCCCGGCCCTCTCCCTTTGGGAGAGGGGTAAACGCTCCCAGCGTCCCGGCGAATTGGAGACGGCTAGCGGCTCGAATGACTTACGCATGGCTGAAAATGTCCAACTGCTGTTCCTTCTCCCTTGGGGAGAAGGTCAGGATGAGGGGGAAAACGACGCACATTTCAAAGTTTTCTTCCCGCCACAAGGTCTTTTACGAAATTGAGCGCGCCGCAACATCAAGTCTTGTTCCTGGATGACGATCGTGAGTTTCTCGAGGCATTGAGCGACATGTTCGGCGCGTTGAGCGGCGGTTCGTGGAAGATCCACACGGCGAATTCACCCGATGCGGCGGCGGAAATCCTGAAATCCGACGAGATCAAGCTGCTCGTCGCCGACGCGAACATGCCCGTGCTCGACGGAATCCAGTTCATCGGCATGATGAAGCGCCGTTATCCCGCGCTGAAGATGGTGATGCTGACCTCCGACGTGACCGAGGAGAAACGCACCGCCGCGCTGGAGGCGGGCGCGGAATTGTTCATCGAAAAGGCGCAATCGCCGGAGGGCATGAAGGCGGTGTTCACGATCCTCGGCGAACTGTTGAACTGGTCGCCACGCGACGGTTTTCAAGGCATGTTGCGCAGCGTGAGTTTGCTGGACGTCATCCAGATGGAATGCGTCGGGCATAATTCCTCCGTCATCGAGATCTGCAACGAACACGTCCTCGGCCGCATTTACATCGAGGAAGGCCAGATCATCCATGCCGCGGGCGGCGAGCTGCTGGGTGAACGCGCGTTGCAAAAATTGCTTTCGCTGCCGGGCGGCTCGTTTGAGCTCGTGCCGTTCGAAGCACCGCAACAGCGCACCATGAACGCGCCCTGGACGGTTTTACTGGCCGAGGCCACGCGCAAGGTTGAGACAGGCTCGCCCAGAATGGACGGAGCGGAAGTGGATGCCGCCACGCTCCAGCCGTTGGTGGAGGCCGCCCAGCTCGTCTCGGAAACCCTCATCTGCACCGGCAGCGGCCAGCCGCTTTACGACGATGGCTGCGATCAGGCCCAGGCGCGGATGCAATGGCTCATGGCCGTCGCGCAGCAGGCGGCGTTGTTGAACCAAACGTGTCCGCTTGGAAATTTTGACCGTCTGGAGATCCAATTCCCGAACGGGCGCGCCGTGGCGCAGGCGCGCGAAGACCGGCTGGTTTATGTGCGCGTGGCCCCCTCGCTGAAAGGGAACCGCCCATGAAAGATCCGGTGAAAGAATGGCTGCCGCAGCGGGTCACGCAGACCGGCGTGCTCGCGAGCGGTCTCCGGCGGCCGAACGGAAAGATTTCCGCGCAATGCGCCGACGCGAGCTGTCCGCCGGCGGTGATGGAAAACCTGCTGCGCCAGCTTGACGGCTCGCGGGCGTTGTTTGCGACGGAGAGGCCCGCACCGCGCTGGGTGACCTTCGGTTTTGACCACGGGCAGATCCGCTACGCCACGCGCACCGACGGCTGGCATCTGGCCGTGGTCGTGCGGCCGGAAACCGAGGCCGCGCAAAACCTGGACAAACTCTGCGAGGAATTTTTGGAGCTGAAGTTGAGGAAATAAATTTTTATTTACGACCTCGATACAAAGCAATAAAACACACCCCAATGCCGAGAAGCACCGACATAAGACCATAAATGACGGCATCTTCCTTTGAGATCGGGACCGGTTTGACGGGTCCCATCATGCCTCGACCCCGGTGTGGCAGAAATATCATTTCAGTTGGATGAATTATCGATGCCAGTCCAACGATGATAAAAACTAGACCAATCAACGCCGCGCACAATTCGATTGTGGAATAACGCTTCACAATAATTTATTGACCCGAAAGATTGCCTTCTGCTGTTTTACTTTCTGCCTGGCCCGGTTTCTTGTCAATCCGATTCACTTTGTTCGCCATCGCCATCGCATTTCCGGTTTGACGATTGCGCGTAAAGGGCGAAACTGCAACAGCCATGAACTTGAAACGCTGGTTCGCCTGGTGTTGCCTCGCGCTGGTGGTGGTCGCGGAGGTCGCCCTGTTCCGCGCGTATCGCGAAAACGACGCGTTGTCGGCGGAGCTGCGCAACACGCAGGGGGAATTGCGCCAGGCTTCGACGGAACTGGCGGACCTGAAGAATTCCACCGCGGGCTTGCAGGTGGCGGATATCTCAAGATTGCGGCGGCAGAACCAGACTCTCGCCAACCAGCTCAACGAATGGCGGACGGTGGCGGCGGAATATGATGCCGAGAGCCGGTCGAACGCGGAGCATCTGGCGACCGCGCGCCTGGCGCTCCAATTGCAGGGTGCGCACCTGGACCAGGTGCAGGCGGAGAACCAGCAGATTGTGGATGTGAGCACGACGGTCATTTCGCGCAAGACGTGCATCAACAATCTGCGGCTGATCGACGATGCCAAGCAGCAGTGGGCGGCGGATTTCAACGAACCGAACGATGCAACACCGACGGAAAAGGACCTGGCGCCATATTTCAAGGACGGCGTGCTGCCGCAATGTCCGGAAGGCGGGATATATTTGTTAAACCGTGTGGATCAAGTGCCGACATGCTCCATTGCCAGCCACGTGTTGCCGCAATAAAAATCTCGTTACCCGAGCCGTTTCCGAAATTCTCCACAAGCCTTCGCGACGTTTTCCGAATTCAAGATGGCGGAGACGACACAGACCCGTTGCGCACCCGCTGCAATGACATCATCAAGCGTTTGCAGATTGATTCCGCCGATCGCGAACCATGGCACGGCGACGTTTTGCCGCGCCCAGCGGACGTATTCGAGCGTGACGGGCTTGGCGGTCGGTTTGGTTCCGGTCGCAAAAACCGGGCCGATGGCGACGTAATCTGCGCCGGCGTCCACGGCGCGTTGCGCTTGTGCAGGCGCGTGGGTGCTCAGACCAATGCGGAGTGCAGAGTGCGAAGCGCGAAGTGCGGAGACGTGTTTGTGGCCGGCGTCGAAGAAATCTTCCTGGCCAAGATGACAAAATTCCGCGCCGGTCTCCCGGGCGATTTCCAGATGGTCGTTGATGACGAGGTTGACGTTGGCGCGGCGCGTGACAGGCAGGATTTTTTCCGCGAGGCGGCGGATATCATCGGCCGTGGAATTTTTGGCGCGGAGCTGGATCAGGTCGCTACCGCCGTCGCAAAGTTGTTGCGCGACGATTTCCGGCGCTCGACCGTGCAGGTAGGCTGTATCCACGAACGTATAAAGATGGCAATCGGCAAGTGGTTTCACGGGCGTTTTTTGGCGAATTCCAGGATGGCGTCGGCGGCTTCGGTATCGCCGTTGATATGGAATTTCGGCGGCATTTCGCGTTTGCCGAGCCAGAAGTTTTTTTCGTACATCTGCATCAGCCGGTCGAGCAGGTCGGCTTCGGTGACATTGAAGCCCAGGCCCAGGTCGTAGGCGAGGCGCGAATTGACGAATTGTTCGGCGTGACCGGGGACGGGCAGCACAAATGTCGGTTTGCGGAACGCGAAGGCCTCGGACAGTGCGGAATAGCCGCCATTGATGACGAGGACATCGGCGCGATTGAGGATTTCGATGTTATTCATGAGGCGCCCGTGAAATTGGATGTTGCCATGTGAATTGCCGTCGCGCCCGACGACGTCCACGTGGAACGGAAATTCGCGGTTGTCAAAATTCACCTGCGTGGCGTGCACGGAACCGCTCAGCATGAAGACGACATTTTTCAATTCGCGCGGCGCCACGGTTTTGGCGGGCAGGTTGGTGCAGAGTTCACGCACGGCGCGGCGGACGATGAGGCCGATGCGCTTGAATTTCGGATGCCGCGTGGGCACGGGCAGGGGATACGGACTGAGAATGAGATCGCAAAACCGGCGGTGGAACAGATAATCGGAAAATTCCACGAACCAGAAATGGCTGCGCACGCCTTTGGCCTCGTGCCGGTGCTTGAAAAATTCGGTGACGACGACCTCGGAATTATTGATGGCGGCGATGGGAATTTTTCTCCGGCGCAACGGCGCGGTGGCGTATTCCGAATCGGTCACGGCGATGTCCGGCTTCACCTCGGCGATGACCTGTTCCAGTTTTGCGCGCTTGGCCTTGGCACGCTGCGCGAGCGCGCCGACGGATTTCAAGGTGGACCAGCCATCCACACCGCCGCCATAGCCGGAATAATAAAATGACTCCATTTCGTGCAATGAGGCGATTTCGGGACGGTTGGCAAAATATTTCAGGCCGTTGCCCGATGTGAGCACGTGAACGCGTACACCGGCGGCAGCGAGATTTTCAATGACCGCGTGGCAACGCGTGCTGTTGCCCATGCCCAGGCCATTGATGAGAAAGAGACACGAAACGGACACGGGAAAGTTTCTCATTGTGTGTTCATCAATGGCAATGATAATCCTGCAAACAAGCGATATAAGATGATCATTTGCGCCGATGATTACGGTTTGCGTGACGATATTGACCGCGCGATTCTGCAGCTATGCGAAGCTGGAAAAGTGACGGCTATTTCCTGTCTGAGCCTATTCGAGCGCTGTGACGCAGCGGCGTTCAAAAAAATTCGCCAGCACGAAACCGCCGTGGACATCGGCCTGCATTTCTGCCTGACGAGGGAAAATCTGCCGATGTCCGCGCCGCTGAAAGGGCTCGCACTGCCGGAATTCGGGAAGCTTTTCCGCCGCACGCTTTTACGACAGGTGAAGCGCGAAGAGATTCTTCGTTTATTGGATACACAATATGGATTGTTCCTGGACAAAGCGTGTAGGGCACCGCACTACATCGATGGCCATCTGCACGCGCACCAACTTCCGGTGATCGCCGATGTGCTCGTGGAATTTGTCATGAAACTGCCGGAGGGACAGCGTCCTTACATTCGTAATACGCGTCTGAGCACCGGAGAATTGCGTGGAAAAAACCTGCCGTGGCTGAAGGCCGGATTCATCGGCACATTCGGTGCGCGACTGGAAAAAAAATTGCGGGCTGCGGACATCGCGACGAACGATGGTTTTTCCGGCATCTACGATTTCAACGACTGGCGGCGTTACGGGGAATTTTTTCCAAAGTTTGCGGAATGCCTGCCGCAGACAAACGGGATTTTGGTCACGCATCCGGGCTTTGACGAGGACTGGCGGCGCAGCGAGTTTGAAATCCTGCAAAAATTTCCGGGCGGCGCGAACCGGTTTGTCCGCGGTTGATTAACATTCAGGCGGTTGTTAGTTCGGGACGAATTCCCAAGTCCTTACAAATTGCCTTAGTGACAGTGAACAGACTTCTTGTGGTCGGATTGCCACGATTGCTTAGCATGCGGTGCAAGGTTTTTTCGCCGAAACCGGTTTGTTCAGAGAGTGCCTTGAAAGTGATGCCGGCGTGGACAAGATCACGGAGCGTGGAAAGTCCTTCTTCCGTTTCACCGTCCAGCAACGAGTTGATCGCCTCGGCATAAAGTGCGCGCGCAAATTTTGGATCGCGTTTGATGCGCGCCAAAACTGTTTCTTTATATTCTCGTGTCAGTGCCATGTTAATTCTTTGAGTGTTTATATCGCTTCCAGCGTTCAATCGCAGCGGCGATGTCGGCGGACTGTCGTCGTTTGCTGCCGCCGCCAAGTAAAATGATAATTGTTTTGCTGTCGCGCCCGAAGTAAACCCGGTAGCCGGGGCCGAAATCGATTTTTAGTTCTGATACACCTTCCTGAAGCATTTTGGCGGAACCAAAATTTCCCGTTTCTAGGCGGCGGACATATTTATCAATGCGTGCGCGGTTACGGCATCCAGTGAATCGAACCAGTTAGCGAAAGGTGATTTTCCATTTTCGATGAACTCTCGGATTTCAAGGGGCGGTTGCATAATTTTCTATTGTTTGTTTTGTTCATGGTTTGCTCCCTTTCAAAATTTCCGGTCCCGCCGGAAACGGTGTGCGGCTTGATGCCGTACGCACATATAGTATCATATAAGTTACCATTGTCAAATGACAATTTTCCCGTCGAGAATCAGGTTTGAATTTCAATCCTCTGCGAACAAATATTCCAGATCCGTCGCCGTGAGGCTGCGCGCGAAGCCTTCTTCGCCCAGGACATCGGCGATGGTCTTGGCCTTGCTTTGCTGCAATTCCCAGATCTTTTCCTCGACCGTGCCGGGCGCGATCAAGCGGTACGCGTTCACCGTGTTCGTCTGACCGATGCGGTGTGAGCGGTCGATGGCCTGCGCCTCGACGGCCGGGTTCCACCACGGATCGTAAAGCACCACGTAACTGGCGTTGGTCAAATTCAAGCCCGTGCCCGCCGCGCGCAAGCTCAGGAGGAACACGCACGCGCCCGTTTCCTTCTGGAAGTCATTGACCACGGCCTGGCGGTCCTTCGTCTGGCCGGTGAGGACATGCGTGTGGATGTTGCGTAACTTGCATTCCTTCTGGAGCAATTCGAGCATTTGCACGAACTGCGAGAAGACGAGGACTTTCTGGCCGTCGGCGATGAGCGGGTCGAGCAATTCGAAAAGCGTCTCGGTCTTGCCGCTGGCCGTGTCGCTGCCGACGAGGGACGGATGGCAGCATACCTGCCGCAGACGCGTGAGCGCGGCGAGCACGTGCATCTTGGACTTGTTCAAGCCCTGGGACTCGACGGCTTTCATCACCTGGTCGCGGCTGCGGCGCAATTCCGCCAGGTACAATTTGCGCTGTTCCTCGCCGAGCGGGCAGTCGCGGCGTTCCTCGATACGGTCGGGCAAATCCTTCGCGACGTGCTTCTTCAAGCGGCGCAATAGCAGTGGGCGCAGTTTCGCGGACAACCGCCGGCGCGCGATGCGTTGTTCGCTCTCGGCGTTTTCGCCCTTGGGTTCGTAGGTGTCGAGAAATTGCTCCTGCGTGCCGAGATAGCCGGGCTGGATGAAATCCACGATGCTCCAGAGGTCGAGCAGACGGTTTTCGAGCGGCGTGCCGGTGAGAGCGATGCGGTTCTCGCATTTCAACTGCTTCACCGACTGGGTGACCTGCGCGCCGGGGTTCTTGATGAACTGCGCCTCGTCCAGGATCACCGCGCGGAAGCTGAATTTATGGAATTCCTCGAGATCGCGGCGGAGCAACGCGTAGTTGGTCACGATCAGGTCATGTTCGGGAATCTGTTTGCGCAGGTTATGACGCGCCGCGCCGCTTTCGAGAACGAGCACCTTCATGCCCGGCGTAAATTTTTCCGCCTCGCGCCGCCAGTTATGCAGCACGGACGCGGGACAGATGACGAGCGACGGCCGGGGATTCTTTACGTTGCGTTCCTTGAGCCACGCGAGCCACGTCAGCGTCTGCAAGGTTTTGCCCAGGCCCATGTCATCGGCCAGGATGCCGCCGAGCTTCACGGCGACGAGGTGCGAAAGGAAATCAAAACCGTCCTTTTGATACGGACGCAACTCCGCGTTGAGTATTTTCGGCAATTCGGCGCTCGGAACGCCCTTGAAATCACGCACGCGATCGCGCAGGGCCTGCGCCTCGGGTGAATCGACAAAGCGTTTCAGGCCTGCATCGTCGAGATGCGCGACGTGTTCCAGGCCGACTTTTTGCGGCACGGCGATGAGGCCTTCCACGCCCATGTCGGCCATGGCCTCGTGCGCCCCCTGCACGGCGGCGGTATCGAGTTCCACCCAGCCGGCATTCGGCAATTTCACGAAGCGGCTGGTCGCGGCGGCCAGGCGTTCCAGGTCGGCCTTGGTGAGCTTCATGCCTTCGGCCTCCCATTCCGCGCTGACGGCCAGCCAGTCGATGCCGCTGCCCTTGACGATCAGCTTCGGCTTGAGCGCGCGCGGTTTCAGGAAAAGATGATGGAACGACGGGTTGCCGAGAAATTCCGCCTCCGGCGGGCGCGTGTCCCAGGCCAGCGCGAGCGCGCTCAGGAAATTTTCATTCGCGTCGCCGATCCACAGGCCGGGTTCCTGCATGAACCAGTCCAGCTTGCGGAGCCATTGGATCGCGGGGTCGAGGCGCGGATCGTCAAGGATCTCCGGTTTGCCGTTGCCGTTGCCATGGGGCAGGGCGACGACGCTCCGTTTCCATTCCGAGCCGTTCCAGACCCAGATGCTTTTGTCGCGCAGGCTTTTTGCATGCAACCGCAACTGCACCGTGTCCTCCATCAGCTCAAAGATGAACTGCGGTGCGGCCTGATGCGCGACACAGAGCTGGTCCCAATCCACGCCGTGGTTCGATTGCGTTTTGCGCAGGTGCAACAGCAGGCGATGGCTCAGCTTGCGCACGGGCACCGACGGTTTTTGCGAAAGATACTTCAGCACGCCGTTCGGCGGCGCATTGCGCAGGAGGTAGAAGGTGTTTCCCAGCAGGGCGATGGGTGACTGGCGGTTGAAAAATCTCGCCTCCGCGATGTCGCGGGACCCGCCGTCCGGCAGGGCGATGTGATGGATGAAGGCCAGTTCCTTGTCGCCGCGATCCTTGTCATCATTTTCCAAGCGCGGCGTGAGCGAGATCACCTCGCCGTGAAAATGGACCGGCTGGCCGGGTTGGCCACCACCACCGTGACCATTTTGGGCCGTGAGTTCGAGGCGGTTGGTGTTGCCCCAGCGCGCGAGCCATTGCAGCAGCTCGGCGTCGGTCAGCAGCAGCGAGGTTTCGTGGCCGGCGCGCTCGCGATGCGTGTCATAGATCCACTGGATGAATTCCCAGTCCCAGGGCGTGAACAGCTCCTGTTCGTGCGCGGCGCGGACCACCAGGTCCACGAGGTCGTGGAGCGAACGCGCCTTTTCACCGGTGCGCGGGCGCAGCAGGAGGAATTGGATCTGCAGGCGATGGCGCGAAGGGTCGTTTTCGTCCGGCTGCGGCTTGCAGACCACGCGCAGTGTGGCGCGGGGGGTGTCGAGGTGCAGGGGGGCGTACGGTACGAGCCAGTTTTCCAGTTCGCGCACCAAGCGGCTTTCCTGTTCGGCCTCCTCCGCCCGGGCGAACCGTTCGGGGCTGGCATGCGTCTGAAGTTCGGGGGGAACGGAGCGTTTGGCGCGCAAAAAGAGGAAAGCGAGTTCCTCGAGGCGGCTTTTGCCGGTGGCGGCGAGCATTTTCGGCCACCAATCCGTGGCGGGGAAATCCCGGCGCGAAAGCGACAGTTTTTCGAAATAATCCTCGAGCAACAGCCAGGAACGTTGCGAATCCGGGCAGATGGCGAAGCTTTTCAGGATCTCCTCGCGCTCGCAGACGGTGTTCTTGGAATCCGACAATTCGCGCCGCAAGTCCGCAAACGCACCGTAGGTTTGCGATAAAACCTTGTGATGTGCGTCGTATTTGTTCGCTCCCGTTCGGGTCGCGCCATTGCCACTTCTGATTGGAGTTCTCGGCATCGAAACAAAATTACTATGTTCTATCATTTCCGCAGATTGCACAGGGCTGGTCAATCGGAAATGAAAAGTATTTTGAGGTGTGTTATTCACAATTCAGGGTCATATCCACGCAAAAGGCCCCCATTTTCAGGTTTGATTCGGCCGGACCGGTGGGGCGAGCGTACCCGCGAGCCGTTTCCCTTGGTGGCCCGTCCGGAAGGACCTTGCCGCGCCGAAGCCCTCGGCGTAGGCGGGTTGAATACACAGAAATCCTCCTCGTCCCTTGCCGCGCCGTAGCCTTGCGTAGGCGGGTTGTTCTCGTCTCTCGATTTTTCATTTTTTTTGGTTGGATGTAGCACCCGCGTCCCGCGGGTTGTTTTAGGCGTCCCGCCGAAAACCGGGGTCACGGTGCATTTGTTTTGGTCGGATTCGGTTTGATTCGGTCGGATTCGGTGGCCCGTCCGGCTCGGACCCCGTCCGGAAGGACTTTGATCGGTAGGGCGTTGCTGCCGCGACGCCCCAATTAAGCCTCATGTCTTTTTGGTTTGATTTGGTCGGATTCACTCTGATTCCGGATCGTAGGTCTGTGACCTGCAGGATTATTCACCGGGCATTTGGATGCTCATTTTTTCCAAATCGATAAGGCGTTGTTGCCGCGCCGCCCCAATTAAATCTCATGTCTTTTTGGTTTGATTTACCTTGATTCGGTTTGAGAGAGGAGCGCCGAGCCTTTGCTCGGCTGGGATTCCGACCCGTCACCGTCCCCCGCCTTTAATTTTGGCTGGATTTACCCGGATTTGGTTTGCCGCGCCGTAGTTTTAACGTAGGCGGGTTTGATTTACCCTGATTATGCGGTCACTGGTCGGATTTTTATCCGAACCTTGACTATGTTTGACCACCCTTGACCCGTGCTCACCGGAAGTGGCAAGACCGGCCTCGCCGCTGGCTTTATCCCGCGAACCCAAATCAAAGAAACCTAATGTTTACGCGGAATCGGTGGCTTCGTTTGGTAATTTTTATGTTTTTGGATCCTCGCCCCTCGTCATTAATTTTAACTGGATTTGGTCGGATTTCGGACCGCGGGTCTGCGACCCGCAGGATTGTGCCCGTTCTGAAGCTGAGAGTTTTTCGAATACGTATCGATAAGCAAAGTTCCTGCGGGTCACAGACCCGCGGTCCGGCCTATGACCTGCGATCGGACTTTTTCCCCCGTTAAGCGCAAATAGCCGCAAATAAGCGCAAATATCCGCTAACTTGGCCTTTAGACCTTGGACTTTGGACTCCGCCCTCCCTCGCGCCTTACGCCTCGTCAAATTGGTTTGAATCCGCAAAGCGCGAGCAGGCGGGCCTTCAAGGTCGCAATTACCCGACCGGAAGGACCGCCCGCGCTTCTTCGCGCCCAATGCCTGCCGCCTCGCGCCTGTCGGCGCTATGTCAAAGAACAAAACTTCAAAGTTTTGTCGCGTCCCGCCTGCGGGATGCCGCTTTGCCCCTCCGGAAGGAGCAAACCCTTCCCTGACTGTAGCAAACACAGTATACATTGTCAAGTGGACTTTGTCTGCTCAAGGCGGCTTACGCCAACCAGAAAAAGTGCTGCCGGCTTGCAGTCGGCGGTCCGGCGCGCTGGCCTGTCCTCCGAAGCTTTAGCGAAGGAGGAAGGCGCAAAATAAGTCAGCCCGGCCATACCTCAACGGAGGGTGTTCCGAAATTCAAATGACACCTCATTGATTTTATTGAGCGAAAACGATGTCCTCCATTTTGAAGCTTTCTACATAGACTGAGTTAACCTGCAAAATTTCAGAGGAATCATCTCATAAAAACCTATCTACTTCGCAAAAGAGGAAAAATTACATTTTTTGGACGTTAACGTATTTTTATCAATAGTTTACGTCGAATTTCGGAACACCCTCCAACGGGGTAACGTCATCCAGCCCGGCGGTCGCGCGACATGCGTCATAGAAAAGGCATGCTTGTCGCGCCGTAGCCCGGCGAAGGCGGAGGTACCCAATAAAAATTCCCCCAACCCTGAAAGGAAATCTCTGCAAAAGCCGCGCGAAGTGCGGTGTAGTGTCCGGCCTGTGGCCGGAAATAGGGCATCCAGTACTATATGTGCATACGCTTTCGCGGATTAATGTTAAAAACAGCATTGAATGTATAGCAAGTGCTTCAAAAACACTGATATTAGTGATAGACAGTTTCGCCGATCATGTAGAACAGATCGCTGAGATACTTCGAGATCAACGAACTGAGGGGAAGCTGCTGGTTTTGGCTGCAGACCGTTCATATCGAAAAAATCATATAGATACTATCTTGGGGGTTAGCCCATATATTTATAGGTATCTTTTCAATTTGGAAAAGACAGAATTATTACACCTTATCGAGTCATATCGACAATTAGGCCTAATTGGGGTTGATGAGGGTTTACACGATCCTGATGGTTTTGCCCTTAAACTAGCATTGGGCCTTGCGCCATATGTAAATAGAACGGCAGTCATGAAGCGGACACCAGAAGCTCGTTTGGCTAGACGTTTGCTTGATGCTGATAAGGTTGTTAAGCCGCATCTCGGTGCCCGCGCTGATGAATTATATGAATTATGTAAGCCCAAATGGGCTTGGAACTCCCGTTTTTGGGAGCAAAGAGCGCTTCTTATAGTAGAAACCAATTTGGCTACAGCGTTGCAGTATGCACGACACGCTGTGGCAATTGAAAGGCATCCTTTCACATTAACGACATTGGGCAAGATTCTGTTTAGGGAAATGGAATTTTCGGCTCCTATCGCCAAAAGCTCTCAGTTTGCAGAAGCATTTGAATGTCTTTCTGAAGCTATTGACAAAGAAGGTTTTACTACGAGGGTGGCAGTCCATCCATTTGTGCTGCTCTTCCGAGGAACAATTCAGTTTTTGGAAATAGGTGGTCGTCTAACACAACACCAACAAAAAGCACTAGATTCTCATATGGGGAATGCGGAGTTTCATTTCAAAAAAGATGCGATTATTAGTCAGTTGCTCGACCGATTAGAACAATTTTAAAGCAACGACTTTAGACTTCGGACTTCGGACTTCGTGAACGGGTCAGACCTGACTAATGGTATGTTTTGCGCCCTTTTGCCCGTCCGGCTCGGACATCCGCGCAATCTGCGGACCAACCGCCCATGGCTCGCACCATGCCGAAAATGCTCGACGAGCGCATTGCGAAGAAATTAGTGTAAGTACCGGCACATGGAATGAAGAAGCTCGATGCCACCCGGCTGCTTTACGGCCCCTACCGACCGCCCGAGATACAACCGGGCGGATTTCTCGATTGCGTGGTTCGCGGCCGGGTTTGGGTCGGCAGTTGGTCGCACGGACGAATTCCCTGGCCGCGGGAGAAAAAACACGCCAGCTACATTCTATGCGGCGATCTGGTTCGAGCCATCAAGCAGGAAGGTGCTGCCGCCGTGGTGCATCATTGGGGCGTGAGTGATGCCACGGTGACCACCTGGCGAAAGCAGTTGGGAATAGACCGGATGAATAATCCCGGCACTCACCGGCTCTACAGCGTGAATGCCCGCCAAATTTTCGCCGGCAGGCCCAAGACCCGGGCCTTCAAGCAATTCATGCGACGGTATCTGACCAAGAGGATTCGTGATGGAGAACTGCATAATATCAAGCCGGAGCAACTTTGGAAATCCTCGGAGGTGAAACTGCTGGGAACGGCTGCGGATGAAGAAGTGGCGCGGAAACTTGGCCGCTCCGTGAATTCCGTGAAGATAAAGCGGACGCGGCTCGGTATCACCGGGGTTTCAAAGCTGTGGCTGAGTGCCGACGAAATCGAATTGCTTGGCAAACAGCCGGATGCCGAGTTGGCGGCCAGGTTTGGCCGCACCCTAAAATCGATCCAATACTGGCGCGTAAAACTTGGCCGGACTTATTATGCATCCGGGAGCCGGGATTGGACCGCGCACGAATTGAAATTGCTCGGCAGATACAGTGACGCGGAGCTGGCGCGGCGGTTCAAGCGGACGGAAAAAGCGATTCAAACCAAACGGGTAGAAGTCGGCATCCTGCGAAAAAGTGCCAAGCGATGGTCAGCAGAAGAGATTGAGCTTCTGGGCAAGATCAGTGACGAGGCGCTCGCCCGGCAGACCCATCGCTCGCTGGTTTCTGTGCAAATGAAGCGACGTAATTTAAAAATCGCGCCAAAGATAGAAATTCGTGAAGGGGTTCAGCCTGCCTGATAGAGTGTTTTCCCCCGCTTCGCCCGTCCGGCTCGGACCCCCCGCACCAGGTTGGTGCAATCGTAAATATCAGCGCGTCTCGCGGTTGGCTGCCGTTCAATTCGTATGCGGTTTGCGGGCGAATTTTCCGCGTCCGGCCTTGGCGATGCTCCGGCGCGCGCCAACTTTCATAGCCCTGATGGAAACGGTCATAGCCTTATTCTTGCCGAGGGAACCCGCGAGTGAATCCACATCCTCCACCGGCTCGAGGATGATCTGTTTGCTTCTGGAAACGATAGTTTGCGGCATATAATACAATTTAAGTGTAAAATTTTTGAGTGTAAATCAAAACCAAATGTAACCGTGCCAAGCCTGTAAATCCGGTTCGTTTCCTCTGTCCCAATTTCGCATCCGTGAAAATTCGCGCAATCTGCGGACAGATCGCCCTGGAAACCTGGCGTGAGAACTACTGTTTGACCGTGGCCCGATAAAACCGCTGACCGAACGAACCGGCATTGGTTTCGGTAAATTGAAACGGCGCGGTATTGGTCGTCAAAGAAACCCAATTGGTGGAAACCAGATTCGTCGTTGCCTGCACCACATAGTTGGTGCCCGTCCAGCCATTGACGGTGAAGTGGAATTGTTTGTTGGTATAAACCGGGGAGGAAAAATACGGGGTGCCGTCCACTTCCGTCCGGAATATGTTCGCAATGCCGGCCGGCAGGGCGGTGAAGAAGGTGAAGCCGGTGGCCTGCTCAATTTTTTGCGGGGAAGTGACGTAGACGTGCCAGTCGCTGCTCAATCCATTCGTCACGTTCGGGATGGAAACGGCGATGACGCGGTTCGTGGCGGTGATGCGGCTCAAGGCCGTGCCGCTCCCCGCCGGGGTGAACACGACGATTTTCCAGGTGTTGGACGGGATATAAACCTTGCCGCTGGGAATGGTGGCCGTGCCGAAGCCGCTGCCCCCGCAGATGATGAGGAGCTCGTTGTTGGTCAGTTGCGCGCGGCAATAATCCTCGAGGTTGCCCCATACGTTCTGATTGTTCAGCGCGGATTGCGGCATGATGTTGGACATGTAGAAAACCAGCTTGTTGTCGTTCGTCGTGTCGGTGCGGTCGGCGGAGGGGCACAGGTGGCCGCGATTAAAAAGGTTCGTTCCCACGCCGTTGTAATCGTCGGTGCTGATGGAGTTGAAATTCGGCGGCAGGTTGGTGTCGGTGTAAAAGGTGGAGTTGCGCCCGCTGCCGCCCACATCGTCCGCCGTCAAGTCCCACGACGCCCAGACGGGTTCGCCGAGGTGGTCGCTGTAATCAATGGCCTCGACCGTGCGCTGGATGAGGTAGTGGTTGTGGTTGTTGGTATCAACGATGGCACCGGAGGGATTGCCGAGCTGCATCTGCAAGGTCGCGTCAATGTATGCCTGTGCTTGAAAAAGCAGGCATAGGTTGAAACCTCCGATCAAAAGGGTCGTTAAAAAAAACCGACGCATGAACGATATATGGTACGCCATTTGAGGATTTAGGCAAATGCGTTTAGTCGAATTGCCCCTGCCGGAGTGCGCCCGTCCCCGGGCGCTGCAATATTCAGACTGCTCTATGCTCCGGTCAATCCAACGACGGCATGGCTCGCCACGTTGCAGCGGCCGGGGACGGCCGCACTCCGCCGTCAATTTTGTAGGAGACGAGGTGACGAGTCTCATTATTTTAATTCCGAATTTGAAATGAGCCTCCTCACGTCGGCTGCTACTTTGTCGAGAATCTGTCATCGCTCGCGGCCAAATTCAAACAATGTACAGGCTGGCGCAAAGGTGCTTTTGAAAATAGCCCAGCCATTTATGGCTGGGTTTTGCGGTTTGGGATATTCCAAGTCCCGTCAGGGACGAAAGAATCTTTCGGATTGCCAGCACGCCCTGTCGTCCTCCGTCAAGTTTACTCCGCGCCTTTCCGGGAGGTTCCCTTGAAGGTCAAGGGCCAGGTGCCATTACAGATGCCTCCAAGAAACCATTTGATATTGCAGCAGAGTGCACGACATTTCTGCCAAGTGATGTCAGTCGCGGTAAAATGTTTTTTAGAAATACTTAATGAAACCACCTATGACTCTTTCGGATATTACGCGCCAAAATGTGGAAATGGTTGCCCGCATCGAGGCGGCGACGAATCAAAAGCGCACCGTCGGTCAACGCGTGGCCGACCGTTTTGCCGCCTTCATTGGCAGTTGGACCTTCATCATTCTGCAAAGCAGCTTGTCCGTTTTCTGGATCACTCTCAACGTGGTCGCGTGGTCACGCCACTGGGATTCCTATCCCTTCATTCTTTTGGATCTGTTGTTGACCTTTCAAGCGGCCTTGGCGGGACCGGTTCTGATGATGAGCCAAAACCGTCAAGCCCGGCTTAACGAACAGCGCAATCATCTCGATCTTCAAATCAATTTGCTGGCGGAACAGGAAAATACCGAAATCCTCGTTATGCTGCATAAAATATGCGAAAAGCTCGGTTTGGAAATTGATGGTGCCTCACCCGCTAGACCCTTGACCAATTTCACCGACCCGACCGCACTGGTCGAACAGATTCAGGAAGCCCATTTTGCCGAACACCTGCCCAAACCCAAAAGTTGAGTTCCTTGATTTGTATGCGAGGTGACCAGCGATGTACAAAAGTTTGCCTTTGAAAATAGCCCAGCCATTTATGGCTGGGTTCACAGGGTTTGGGATGGCCCAAGTCCCGTCCGGGACGAAAGATTCTTTCAAATTATCAGCATGTTCTGCCGTCCCTGACGGGACTCCGAAATTTAGCGGATGGATTACCCAGCACTAAAGTGCTGGGCTATTTTCGGGGATCATCTGAACACTTGTTTCCCGTGGAAAACCTACTTTTAAGGTGGAGGCTGCAATCCATGCAAGCGCCGTATTTGCCCGGGCGTCAGGAAATCCATTCCGACTTCAAATGAAGCATTCATCCAGCCGAAACCTTCGGTCGCGATGTACGTGAATTTCGTCCCCACGTTGCCATATTCCACGAACACTTCGTGCGAGCCGGTGACGACGTCGTATTTTTCGGGGATGGTGCCGTTGTAGTCATGCGCGTTTTTGGTGATGCAATAGAGCCAGCGGTAGGCGAGCCGTGCGGCATCGTCGTCCAACCCGTAATTTTTTAGACCCTGCCAGGCCAGCATCTGGTGCGGTGCCCAGCCGTATGGATAATCCCATTGCCGCAGGTCATGGCGACGGGCTGCTTCGACGGATTCCTTCGCCGTCGCCGCCAATCCTGCCGTATGTTCGAGTTTTTCGCAGGCGAAGGCGGTGACCTGTTTGGCGCGTTTCAATTCATCGGGATTGTTTGCATCAAACATTTTAGCCCACAACGGCCAGAGCCCCGTGGCGCTGATGTAGGTGGAACGCCTTTGATTCACGAAATCGTAATCGAAGAAGTACCCTCGTTGTTCGTCCCACATCAACGCCAGCATCGCAGCTTTGCGGGCGGCGGCGCGTTGCCGCCAGAATTTGGCGTCGTGAAATTGTCCGCCCAGCTCCGGCAGGTCGCCGCCGAACTCGGATTCGAGCAGGTCGGCGAAATCCGTTTCGTATTTGTAAAGCAGGGCGTTCAGGTCCACGGAAACGAAATCCGCCGTGCGGTCGTCAAACCGGTGCGTGGTGTCGTGGCCGGATTCGCGGACGGCGCGGTCGTGTTTGAAAAATTCGCGGAGCGAGAGACCGTCCACGGTCAGCCCGGCGTATTGGCCGCAATAAAGATATTCGTTAAGGAAACGGAACGGCGTGAGCGGCACATCGGGATCGGCGGATTTGATCTGCGCGAGCCAGGGCTGGATCTTTTCATCGTAAGCACCCGGTTCGACTTCGGGACACGGTCCCTCGCCTTCATCGTAGTAGCGGCTCAATTCGTAGGCGCCGATTTTCACGAGGCGGTCCTTGCCGAGCCAGATATTTTGGTATTCGGAGAGCGCGGTCTGCAAGGCGTCCGCCAGCCAGACCTTGTCGGTCTTGTCGCTTTTGTGCGCTTCGTAAACCGCGCGGATGATGCTGGTCAAAAATGGCGGTTGCGAGCGGGTAAGATAGTAAGTCCGGTTGGCGTTGGGGATTTTCCCGTAATACCGGACTTCGTAGAGGAGATTGTCCGCCATGCCGCGGGCGAGGTCGGCGCGTCCGTCCTTCAACAGACCGAGCACGATGAAATAACTGTCCCAGCAATAAAGTTCATTGAATCTTCCGCCGGGCACCACGTAGGGCACGCCGCAGACCGGCTCGCCGTTGGTGTTCAGTTCCAGTTTAAGGCTCAACAAGCCATGTGCGCCGTCGAGGTTGCGCACGAAGGCGCTGGTGATCTTCTCCGGCGGCGGGAGGACGACGACCTTGATGGCGGGCGAACGGTGCTGGCCGAGCTTGGAATTGGCGATGTCCTGAAAATATTTGATGGCCACGGTGTCCCCGGCGGGCACATACAGGTAATCGTAGCGGGCGGACGATTTGGGGTCGCGCACGACTTGGTCCAGGTGTTGCGCATCGATGCGGCGTGTCAGGGCGTTCCAGAAATAATCCTTGATGAACCGGTGCGTGCGATCCACCGGCGATTCATCGAGTTGAAGATTATCCATGCTGGTTTCCTGTATATGTTGGTCGTCCGCGCGCTTGAGTTCCTGCAACAGCACGGACATCTGGTAAAAGTTTGTGAGCGTGAGGACCGTTTGTCCATGTCCATCGTGAATGGCAAACGGGGTGGTGTGATCGCGAATGGTGATTTGCAGGTCGTTGTCCGTGTCTTCCTGCGCAATCAGCCGCCCGAGCGTATCGGCCACGGGAATGTTTTGTGCAAAAGCGGTTCCTGCGAAAATACCGAGAGTCACGAGGCCGCCGGCCAGTTTCTTCAGAAAATCTTTTCCAATACCAGCGTTCATAACTGTGGCAGATATTTGCAAGCTGCGAAAACCTTCCGCGAGGTTTTGGACTGCGGCAGTCCGCTGCCGCTTTTGCGTGGCCAGCCATGCGATGGGAAAGCGCCAGAGGGCTGATTTGTCGCGAAGCGACCATGGAAATTAGCCCGGCACAACGTGCCGGGTAGGTGCCCACAAACGTGTCGCGTCCTGAAAGGACGCTGGATTGCTGGTTTGATCAGGATTGCCAGCGTCCTTTCAGGACGCGTGGGTTCGCTTACGCTTCCAGACACTTCGTGTCTGGCTAATTTCCGTTGTCGCTCCGCGACCAAAATATGCGCTCTGCGCACCAATCTCAAAATCTTATACCCATTACAATGACGAAGAGGTATTTTCATTTTTCATTTCCCTGACGAAACGGGAGCGGCCGGTGCACTCGTCCATTCCCGCAGCATCCGGCGGACGGCGGCGGGGTTGACCAGAAAATACCGTGCCGCCGTCGTGGCCGCGCCGATGCGCACGGAGCAGGCGCTCGGCGGGAGCGCACGGAAAAGGTCCTCGTCCGTCCAGTCGTCACCGATGCCGATGATGAAATCCGGCGTGCGTCCGGCCAGCCATTCCTTGGCGGCGATGCCCTTGTTGACGCCGGAACTCCGCACCTCGATGACCTTGTTGCCTTCATACACCTGCACATCAATGTTGCGGGTGAAACCGGCCAGGTCATCCACCAATTCCTTGGCGCGCATCGAGGCCTGGTCCGGGTCGGCGCGGCGGTAGTGCCACGCGAGCGAAAATTCCTTTTCCTCCAGCAGCGCCCCGGGCAGGCGGTCCACGAATAATTGGAGGATCGGGCGGATGCCGTCCTTCCAGTCCGCCTTTACGTTTTTAAGCATTCGCCAGTCCGTGCCTTTCTCCCGCAGCCACACGCCGTGCTCGGCGATGAGCGAGATGGGTAATCTGCCGAACCATTCCATCAAGGAGATGCGCGGGCGGCCGCTGATGATCAAGACATCGTTTGCCGGATCATTGCCGAGGGTGGTGAGCATCTCGATCAGTTCCGCGTCCGGCTTGGCGACCTGGGGTTCGGAGGCAAAGGGCACCAGGGTGCCATCGTAATCCAGCAGCAAAGCGCGGCGCGGCGCGGCGCGGTATTGCTGGACGATGCTCGTGTACACCTTGCCGGTCAGGAGACGTCCCCGGCGGGCGGCCTCGGTCTTTTGCGTGGAGAACAGGGTTTGCATGAAGTCATCCGCCCAGCGGACGACGTTGTAACGGCGCAGACGTTCCTGCAGAAGCTGGTTGCGGCGGATCTGTTCCTCCACCGGCATCATCAGGGCTTGTTCCAGCGCCCTGGCGAAATCTTCGCGATGATACGGATTAATGATGAGCGCCTCGCCCATTTCCTTGGCGGCGCCGGCCATCTCGCTCAGGATCAGCACGCCGGTCTGGTCGGGGCGCGAGGCGATGAATTCCTTGGCGACGAGATTCATGCCATCGCGCAGCGGCGTGATCAGCGCCACATCGCACATCCGGTACAGCGGCACGATCTCCTCAAACGTCAGGTTGCGGAATTGATAGACCAGCGGTGCCCAATGCACGTTGCCATAATCGCCGACGATGCGCCCGACGGTCTGCTCCAGCTCCTGCTTCATCGCCTGATAACTGTCCACGCCGATGCGCGAGGGTGCCACCGAAACGACGAAGACCACCTTGCCGTGCCATTGCGGATTGTTTTTCAGGAACAATTCGTAGCCGCGCAGCCGGTTGATGAGGCCCTTGGTGTAATCCAGCCGGTCCACGGAGAAGATGACCTTCAGCCCGGCGCACTTCGCGCGCAGCTCATCCGCCGCCAAGGCGGTTTCCTTGGTGGCGGCGGCTTCGGCGAAGCGGTCGAATTCGACGCCCATCGGGAACGTGTCCGCCTTCACCGCCCGATCACGAAGGGCGAGGCTGCCGAGTTGGTGTTCATAGCCGGCTGTGCGCAAAACGGACGTGAGAAAATAACGGACGTAATCGTGCGTATGAAAACCGATGAGGCTGGAGCCGAGCATGCCTTCGATCATCTCCTCGCGCCAGGCCCGCGGCAGCATCCGGAAAATTTCCCAGCTCGGGAAGGGGATGTGCAGAAAAAAGCCGATGGGCATTTCCGGAAACTTTTCCCGGACGAGCTTCGGCAACAAGAGCAGATGATAATCGTGGATCCAAAGGACATCGTCCGGCTGCAACACCTTCAGCACGGCTTCGGCGAAGACCTGGTTAACGTGCTTGTATTCCTGCCAGCAATCCTCTTCGTATTGTGTGAGGGTGGAAAAATAATGGAACAGCGGCCAGATGGTCTTGTTGCAGAAACCGAGATAAAAGCGGTCCATGCTCTCTTCCGGCAGGAAGATCGGACTGCAATCATTTTTTGCGGCATAAGCGCGCACGGCCTCTTCGTGTTCCGGCGGCACGGTGGCTCCGGGCCACCCCATCCAGAGGAAATCCAGGCGCACCGACTCGCCCAGCGGCTTGCGGTCGAGATAACTCCACAGCCCGGTGGTCAGCCCGCCCGCGCTCGGCTTGAACTCCGGCGCGCCGTTCTTGAACGACACCGTGAACGGCAGGCGGTTGGAGACGATGATCAACCTCATGTAAAAGCTTTCGCCTGTGGCGGTAGGGATTGTCAAGCCATCGCGGAGTTTTATTTATTTTGCGGTTGGGGAAAAGGTGTGGCGGAGTGGTTTTTTTCTTGAAGGGCTGATGTAGTCGCCGACGTCAGTCGGCGCTAATTTTCAAATGGCGCGGACTAACGTCCACGACTACGGATAAAACGCGCACCTCACGCCGGCCCTCTTATGTCTTAAATTGGTGGGGCGAGCGTCCCCGCGTGCCGCTTAAACCCAAGGCTCACGTCGGCTCGCGAGGACGCTCGCCCCACCGGATTTCTTGAAATTAGAACACTTCCAACCCCAGACCGAATTTGACGGTTACGGTTTTCCTGATAGACTGTCCGGCCATTTATGAACCGTAATCCGCACATTGCCATCGTCGGCGCCACCGGCGCCGTCGGCATCGAGATGATCAAGACCCTGGAAAAGAGGAATTTTCCCGTGGGCAAACTGACGCTGCTCGCGTCGGCCCGTTCCACCGGCAAGAAATTGAAGTTCAAAGGCCAGGACATCACCGTGACGGAATTGACGAAGGATTCGTTCAAGGGCATCGACATCGCGTTGTTCAGCGCGGGCGGGAGCATCTCCAAGGAGTTCGCGCCGATCGCGGCCGCAGCCGGCTGCGTGGTGGTGGACAATTCAAGCGCGTTTCGCATGGACGAGTCCGTGCCGCTCGTGGTGCCGGAGATCAACGCCGCCGATGTGATGAACCACAAGGGCATCATCGCCAATCCGAATTGCACGACCGCCATCACCCTGATGGCGTTGTATCCGTTGCACCAGGCATTCGGCGTGAAACGCATTTTTGCCTCAAGCTACCAGGCGGTGTCGGGAACCGGCGCCAAGGCGCTGGAGGAACTCGAACGCCAGGTCAGCCAGATCGTGAACAAGCAGCCGGTGACGAAGGAGGTCTATCCGCACCAGATCGCCTTCAACGTGCTGCCGCACGTGGATTCATTTCTACCGACGGGCTATACCAAGGAGGAAATGAAGATGGAAAACGAAGGCCGCAAGATCATGCACCATCCGCATTTCCGCGCGAGCGTGACCTGCGTGCGCGTGCCCGTCTATCGGTCGCACTCGATCGCGGTGAGCGCGGAATTTGAGAAGCCGGTTTCCGTGGAGGCCGCGCGGGCGGTCCTGAAAAAGGCCCCCGGTCTGGATGTCGTGGACGAGCCGGAAAACAAAAAGTATCCGATGCCGCTGTTCACCTCGGAGAAATACAACTGCGAAGTCGGCCGCATCCGCCTGGATTGCGCGCTCGATAACGGCCTGTGTTTCTGGGTCTCCGGCGACCAATTGCTCAAGGGTGCGGCCTTGAACGCCGTGCAGATCGCCGAGGAATTGATAAAGTAACTATTAAGTTACACATTAAAGAAACCTTTGCCGCCGGCTTTCGTCTTTAGAAGGCTGGCGGCATTTTTTTGTCATTTCATGAGCAAACTCAAAGGGCGCGAGGCAGCGCAGGCGAGCAACATCTTCCAGTTTTCGCTGGCGGGACTGATCATTTTCAGCCTGACGCTGATCGGCGCTTCGGCCTTCATCGGCTACAAATTAACCGCGGTGAACCGGTCGACAATGGTGCGCGCGTTCGTCACGAACCCGAACGACAAGACGCAATCCGTCCACGAAGGCCCGTGGGGGGCGCTCGTCTCGCGTGACATCGAACTGGAGCGCCCGGTGGAATACCTGACCGAGGAAGTCGCCCATCCGCAGCCGGAGAAGTGGATATTCAACGGCCTGAACGCGGAGGCGGTGAAGGCGTTGTTCGCCCGCGACGGCCTTTCCGCGTCGCAAATCTCCGCTGCCTTCGCACCGGGATGTTATACCGAGACCGCCGCCGGCACGGAAATCACGCCCTCCGAACAATTTTTGCTGTCGCTCGACGACGATACGCGCGGGAAATTATGCGTCGCGCTGGCGGGTCTGGGCGTGAACCTGTATTTCGACTATCCCTACATTTTTCCCGGCAACGTCATCGACTCGATCTACAATGACAGCCGCGTGAACGCCGAGGACCTGGCGTTGTTGAAAAAGCTGACCTACCTGAACGGCGGCGTCCACCAGTTGAGCGACTATAATTTTCTGCTCACCAAAATCCCGACGGTCGAACGCCGTGTGGCGCTGGCGCGCTCGATGTCCCGCCAGTCCGCCGTGCTCGCCGGCCTGGTCATCAAGCCTGACACGGATATCGACAAGCTCGCATCCTACTGGGGTTCGCTGCCCACGGTCCGCTTCACCGACATCCGGCCGATGATGGAGGCGTTGAAGGCATTGCCGGACGGGGGAAATCTCAGTCTGTTTTATCTGTTGCCGAAATTCGCGCGCGACCGGCTTTACACCTTTCCGCTGCCGCCGCAGCCGGGCGAACCCACGATGGACTGCCACTGGAGCACGTTCAATTTTTGCAACGAGACGCCGGACAACCGTTTCAACGACCCGAATTTTGCCGTCCAATATATCCAAAAAAATTATTACCAGATCTCCGCGCCGTCCATCTGTGGCGACATCCTGTTGCTGATGAACGACAAAAATGAAGTAAAGCATTCCGCCGTCTATCTCGCGGACGACATCGTGTTCACGAAAAATGGAAACAACTACCGCCAGCCGTGGATGCTGATGCGGATACCCGACCTCCTGGCGACGTATCCGAACACCCCGCCGATGCGGGCCATTTACATGCGGCCCAAACAGGATTGAACGATAAACCTAAAAATGGCGGGACACGCACCTCCCCTGGAGTGTGGCCGTCCTCGGCCACTGCAGCGTCCAATTCACGAATGCTCTGAAATATTTGAGAGTCTTCGGTTGTGGTCTTATCGCAGCGCCCGAGGACGGGCGCACTCCACTCACCAATCCGCGTCTCTGTAATTGGTTCCGCCGACGCGGAGAGGGAGAAACGGTTTCAGCGTCCTGGCAATACAACGACTGTCAGCTGCTTGATGACTTGCGGGTTTTATAAGAACGGCCAGCGGTGTTCCTTCTCTCCCGCAGAGCGGGATCAGGATGAGGGGGAACGCGACGAAATGCCCCAAACATTTTGAAGACAAGCCTGGAAACGTGCTATTTCGCGCCCGCTTCCTTCATGTAGGCGCTGGAGATCCTGATATTCGCCGCCTTGGCGATGTCCATCACGCGCACGATCTGGCCCCACGGCGCGGATTTGTCCGCGCGTACCGCCAGCAAGGCGTCATGACCGCCGGCGCGGGCCTTTTCGGCGTCCAGGATCAGCCGGCCGCGCAACTGGTCGGGCGTCACCACATCGCCCGCCATGCCGTAACGCAGCGCACCGCTGGCCTCGATGCTGATGAGCAACGGCGGATTTTCATTCGTCCCGGATTTCAGCGCGGTGGTGGATTCCGGCAACGAGAGCCGCAACGCCGGCTGCTGCCGGAACGTCGTGGTGCAGATCAAAAAGATCAGCAGCACGATCAACACGTCGATGAGCGCGACGATGATGACGGCGGGCGCGGTGCGGCGTTTATGCTGGAGAAATTTCATTCGGGTTCGGACTTCTGGCGGCGGATGAATTCCGCGCACAAGGTTTCCATCTCCACGGCGAGCACCTCCACTTTTTTGGAGAAGTAACTCCACGCCACCAGCGCGGGGATGGAGATGAGCAGACCGATGAGCGTGGTCCGCAAAATCAAGCTGATGCCCTGCGCAAGTTTGGCGGCGTCATTCACGTTGGTCAGGCCGGTTTCCCCGATGCCGCCGAACACGGTCATCATGCCGAAGATGGTTCCGACCAATCCGAGCAAGGGGGCGATGCCGACGATGATCTCGAGCACCACCAGGCCGCGTTCGAGTTTCACGACCTCATGGCGCGCGGCGGTTTCAACGGCGGACTCGATATCGGCCTTCGGCCATTCGCTGTGGGCATCGGCGAGGAGCAGCAGCCGGCCGAGCGGGGACGGGTAGATCTCGCAATGCTTGCGGACGTTCTCGAATTCCTCCTCCTTGCGGCACACGGCCACGGCGGTGGCGAGGTGCGCGGGCACGACCGCGTTCCAGCGCAAAGCCCACGCGCGCCAGATGACCACGCCGAGGCCGGCGACGGAGGTAATGAACAACAACGAATAAACTAGATAGTCCATAAATTCAAAAAATAGACGGTCAATAATAGAAGAAGGTGAACGAAATATCCCGATAATTCGCGCCGATTTCACGGCGCATGTCGTCCGGCCATTTGGCGAACGGGGCGGCTTCCTGGATGGCCTCCTCGCAGACATAGCCCAGCAGCTGGCCGACATCGTTATCCATGATCTCCACCTCGGTGATGGTGCCGTCCGGCTGCAGCTTGAAATGCACGGTGACCCGGCCGGTGCGGTCTTCCGCGAACCGGTGGCTGTCGAGCAAATCATACCAGCGCGATGTGACCGCATTCACGATGGCAAGGTCGTATTCACCGAAGGCGGTGGACTTCACATCGAGCGAAGATTGCAATTGATGGCGCTGGACACCGCCGCTTTGCTTCATCGCCTGGCCGGGCAATTGTTGCTGGGCGCGCGCCTCCGCGAGCGTCCGCGGGCGTTGTGGTTGTGGCGGCGGCTGGGCGGGTTGCTCGGGAACTTGTTTCAATTCACGGTCACCGAGGTTCATTGGATCGGGTTTTTCCACCGGCTGCGGCGGTTTGGTTTCGGCGGTTTGCGGCTGCGGCGGGGGGGCGGCCGGCTGCAGCTTTTGCAGTTTCGGCACATCCTCGGTTTTGGGAGCCACCGTTTGCGTGCCGTTGATCTTGGGCTGGTTGGAATCCTGGTCGGCGTCCGGATTCGCGGCCCGCGAATTTTTGTTGGAGTAATACTTCGTTTGTTTTGGCGCCTCGGCTTCGATCTGGGAAACGTCCACGAAAATCACCGGCGGCTCGTCATTCCTTTTCGCCAGTTCCGCGGCGGCATTTTTCTTGATCGTCTTTTTGACGAGGGAGATGTCCGCGAGTTTTTTCCACCAGCCGAATTTTTTGCCGAGCTCGTAAACCGTCCCGCCGCCGAGATGGAGGAGCAGGGAAATCAATAGCGCAACGACCAGCGGGCTCGTAGCGAGCCGGCCGGGACGCAACGAATCGACTTCGGGGCGAGCCATAAAGAGGAATTTTGCCTTACCTGAGGGCTTCCGGCAACTGCGAGATTTGGGGGGCAGGGAGTTTTACAGAAAATTTTTAAACGCAGAGGCGCAGAGGAACGCAGAGAAAGGCTTTCTTTTCTATCGGCTTTCCCGGAGTGTGGCCGTCCCGGCCACTGCAACGTTCAATTCACGAGCGCCGTGAAATATTTGAGAGTCTTTGGTCGTTTTTATATTGCAGCGCCCGGGGACGGGCGCACTCCGGGGCGAGGATACGCCGGCGGTTCGGGGAGTGAGCGGTTACGCTTGCGGTTTGGGCGCGGTTTGCTTCCTCGCCCCGTCCCGCATGCGGGAGGGAGAGGCTTGAGGTGAGGGGCTTTAATTCAAAACTACGGTGAACGCAGGCGGTAGAAACGTCCCGGAAAATTCGTCGATTGCGGATCGCTGAAGTACGACGAGCTGCCGGTGAGCGTATTCGTCGCCACCGGTATCCAGACCGGATTGACCATGTTCGTGGCGGCCTCCACCACCACCACCTGGCCGCTCGACCAGTTGATGTTGAAGCCAAACTGGTTGGTCCGTACGCCAAAGCCCGCGTCGCAGTTCTGCACTCGTGGCGGCCAAAATGCGGTTGGCAGTCCGCTGCTGTTGGTGTTCCAGCCGGTTGTTCCCGGTAAATAGTAAACTATCGCCGTGTTTTGGATATTGAACGCCTCCCAGGCAATGGCCGGGGCGTTGCCTGCAAAATAAATTGCCGTCAGGTCCCCATCGGCGTTGAACGCCAGCGTTGCGATGCTCGTGACGCTGCCGGGAACCGTCAGGCTCGTCAGCCCAGGGCAGGCTTGAAAGGCGTAGTTGGCAATCTGCGTCACCCCATCCGGGATGGTGTAATCGCCGTCCCGGCCACCGGGATAGCAGAAAATTGTGGTTCCGCTGAGGTTGAATAAAACCCCGTCCACGCTGCTGTAATCAGGATTGTTTGCCGCCACATTGATCGCCAGCAGGTTGGGGCAGCCCACAAAGGCCTGTCCCGCGATGCTGGTGATGTTGCCGCCGAGGTTGACATTGGTCACGCTGGCGCAGCCGTTGAATGCCGCATATCCCAGCGAGATGACCGGCACGCCGTTGAGCGTATCCGGAATCGTCACCGTGCCATCAATGCCGATATATGACTTGATGGTGATCGCGCCGCCGAGGTTCGTGTACGTAAAGAGGACTGGCACCGCCGGGCGGCCGGCAAACATCGCTCCCCAGCCCGACGTTTTTGGAAAGTAAAAATTGGTTTCGACACCGTCGCCGCTGAACACCGTCAAATCCGCCGCAGGCGCACTTCCCTGGTAATAGACGCCCGACAGGCTCGTGCAGCCTTGAAACGCATCGTCCCCCAGGTTGGTGATGCCCGCCGGAATCTGGAGGTTGGCCAGGGCCGTGCAGCCGGAAAATTCCGAGCTGCTGATCGCGGTGATATTTCCGGACAGGGTCACCGTGGTCAGGGCGACGCAGTTGGAAAAGCTGCCGCTGCCGGCCGTGCTGTTGGGAATCGTGATGTTCGTCAGGCTGGTGCAACCGGCGAACGCCTCGTTCCCGAGGTTGGTGACGAGGTTGGGAAGTTTGATGCCGGTCAGGCCGTTGCAGTTCAGGAAGGCATTGCTGCCGATGCTTGTTACCGGCAGGCCGTTGATAGTGGCGGGCAGCACCACCGCCCCGCCAGCTCCAAGGTAGCCCGTGACGGTGATTGCCCCGTTGTTGTTGGTGTAGATCAACTGGTACAATACCTGTGGATTCCACTGCACGACCGGCAGTCCGTCCAGGCTCGCCTTCCGGCTGATTATCCCTTGCATGTAATAAAAGGTGGCATTCGGGTCGTTGTCGAAAATCGGCCCGGCGGCGGGGTAGGCATCAGCCGGCACATCGCCCTGGAAATAGACGGCCAGCAGGTTGGTGCAACTTATGAACGACGGCCACGCAAAGTTGGTGATGCTGGCGGGAATCGTGACACTGGTGAGGTTCGTACATCGGTAAAACGCCAGCGACCCGAGGCTGCCAACCGGCAGGCCATTGATGGTGGCGGGAAGTACCGCCGCCCCTCCCGTTCCGAGGTAACTGGTGATTTTGATCGCGCCGTTGTTCGTGGTGTAAGTCAATTGGGACAATATCTGCGGATCCCACTGGACGACCGGCAACCCGTCCAAGGTCGCGTTCAGGTTGGTCGCCCCAGGCAGGTAATAGAGGGTGGCCTCCGGGTCATTGTAGAAAATCCCCGGTGCAAAGGGGTAGTCATCAACCGGCACATTGCCCTGGAAATAGACGGCCAGAAGGTTGGTGCAGTTAAAAAACGGCGACAATTCAAAATTGGTGATGCTGGCGGGAATCGTGACGCCGACAAGACTTTCACATCGGTTGAATGCCAGCGGCCCGAGGCTGACCACCGGCAGGCCGTTGGTCAGGGCCGGGATCGTCACGGCGTTGTCAGAACCCGTGTAGCTGGTGATCGTGATCGCGCCATTATTGGTCGTGAACGTAAATTGGGCCTCCACGGCAACGGTTTGAATCAGGAGCAGAAAAAATAACAGGGCCATGGCGCGGACGGATCGGATTCGTCCGTTGCCACGCGATTTAGATGGTTGGAATGTTTCCATCTTGGTGGGGTAATGGTTAATACTAAAACAGGCTGTGCCAGTCAAGAATGCCGGGTGCAGGGGAGAGGATTGACCTTTTTCAAAACGACGACCGTCCGGTAACACCGTTGTCTCGCACCAAATCACCTGTTGGATAGGAACGATGCAGTTGAAGTTTTGGGAGCACAGCCGCCCCGGCTGTTGTTCGGTGCGCCCTCGCGCCGAACCCGGGCGGTGGGAGGCGCACCAAACGGTTCGATGTTCGCGCGTGCAATTGTGGGTCGCGAGGGCGCGACCCACTGCGCCCGGGGCGGACGCGCTCCCTTTTTAACTGAATCGTTACGGTTGGAAGAGGGAGAAAGCCCGTTTCCGGCCTTGCGGTTTTCGTGCGGTTGCGGTTTCATCGCGCCATGCCGAAGGTCCTGCTTTCCACCATCGTTTCACACTGCGATAAAACCCTCCGCACCGCCGAAACCGGCGATTACGACGGCGCGGCCAACGGGTTGCAGGTCGAAAACGCGACCGGCCAGGTCACCAAAATCGCCGCCACGGTGGACGCCAGCTTGGCAACGGTGAAACTGGCCGTCGCCGCCAAGGCCGATCTGCTCATCGTGCATCACGGATTGTTCTGGAATAAATCGCATCCTTGGACGGGGAAGAAATTTGAATTGTTCAAGCTGTGCGCCGATAACAACCTGGCGGTGTACAGTTCGCATCTGCCGCTGGATGCACATCCCAAGCTCGGCAACAACGCGCAGCTTTGCGCGGCGCTCGGCTTGAAAAACCTGAAACCGTTTTTTGCCAGCCACGGCCAGACCATCGGCTTTATGTCGTGTCTTAAGGCGCGCCAAAAAATTTCCCGGGCCGACCTCACCAAAAAGATCGAACGCGCAACGGGGTCAAAACCGAAATTGCTGCCCGGCGGACGCGAGCTGTGCGAAAAGATCGGGGTGGTCACCGGCGGCGCGGGCGGCGAGCTGAAGCTCGCGGCGGCGGCGGGCGTGGACACCTTCATCACCGGCGAAGGACCGCACTGGACCTTTGCGCTGGCGGAGGAACTGGGGTTGAACGTCTTTTACGCCGGCCATTACGCGACGGAAACGTTCGGCGTGAAGGCGCTGGCAGCGGAACTTTCCAGGAAATACCGGCTGCCATGGGAATTTTTGGATCATCCGTCAGGATTATAAAAGCTGGATTTAAACGCAGAGACGCAGAGACGCGGAGCAGGGCACTTTCGAGTTCAAAACCTTCAACATTCAACCTTGATTTGGTTTGATTTACCTTGATTCAGCCTGATTCCGCGCGATTTGGTAGCAACGGTTTGGGGTTGCTTCAGATTGACGGAGTCGAGGCAGGGGTAAAAGATACCCCTGAACATGAAAGACCTGAGTCCGAAAGAAGAACGACGTAAATACAGTGAGAGCTTCAAACGTGAAGCGGTGATGCACTGGCTGGCCAGCGGC
>DATHOG010000214.1:0-58137 GCA_035485115.1 Candidatus Sulfotelmatobacter sp.
GCAGCCGCGTTTGCCGCAGAAGCAGAGCGGGCCGCGCGGGTCGATGCTCATGTGCCCCCATTCGCCCGCGATCGCCTGCGCGCCGGTGATGACCTCGCCCTTGTGCACGATGCCGCCGCCGCAACCCGTGCCCATGATGACGCCGAAGACCAGCTTATGTCCCCTGCCCGCCCCGAGCCACGCCTCGGCCATCGCAAAACAATTCGCGTCGTTCTGGATTTCGATTTTGCGTCCGAGAATTTTTTCCAGGTCCGCCTTCACCGGCTTGCCGTTCATGCAGGTCGTGTTGGAATTGCGCAGCAGCCCCGTGCGCGGCGACGGCGAGCCCGGCGTGCCGATGCCGAAGGTCGTCGGCGTGCCCTTCACCGAAGCGACGAGTTCGTCATGCAACGATTTGATTTTGCCGAGGATGACTTCGTACCCGCGCTCGCGTTCCGTGGGGATGCGCTTGCGGAAAAGTTCCTTGCCGTCCGCGTCCAGGACGACGCCCTCAATTTTCGTTCCGCCAAGATCGATGCCGATGCGATTCATCTGAAAGCCCGTAACTTATTTACCACAACATTGTTTATATTTCTTGCCGCTGCCGCAGGGACACGGGTCGTTGCGCCCGACCTTCGGGCCGGTAATCTTCGGCTTCGGCTTTTCTTTTGAAACATCGTCCGCCGCCTGGCTGACAATGTCGCTCGCCTTTTTGCCGGCGGGCGCGGACGTCGAACCGGTGCCCAGGGTCTGCGACGTTTGATGCAACGTCTGCTGCGGTGTGTTGCGGAGAAAACTTTCAAACGCGAGCAATGACGACGCGCTGCGGAACACGTTGTGGCAGATCTCCGTCTTCACGTTCACCATCAGCTCGTCAAAAATCTTGAACGCCTCCGCCTTGTATTCCAGCAACGGATCGCGCTGGCCGTGCGCGCGCAGGCCGATGCTCTGGCGCAGCGAGTCCATCTCGTAAAGATGCTCCTGCCACAGCTTGTCGATCGCGCTCAAAATCGTGTAGCGCTCCACAGCGACGAGTTTTTCCGGTTCATCGAAGCTGATCTTCAATTCGTATGCCTTCCGGATGCTGTCGGAAATGAAATTGCACACCGCGAACTGCGCCTCGCTCAAACCGTCGTACAATGATCCGCTCACGGGCTTTTCCTTGCCGGATTGCGCGGCCTTGACGATTTCAGCCTCGGGCATGCCCAGCGGAAAGTTCAAGTTCACCCAGTCCGCCAGTTGGCGCATGCGCCATTCGGTCGGCTCCGTGTCGCCCGAGGTGAATTCCTCGACCTTCAGCACGACCACTTCCTCGATGATGTCCATCAGGCGGTCCCGGACGTCTTTGCTCGTGATGATCTCGTTGCGGAAGCCGTAGATGACTTCGCGCTGCTTGTTCATCACGTCATCGTATTCGAGCGTGCGTTTGCGCTGTTGAAAGTGATGTTGCTCCACGCGCCTCTGCGCGGACTGGATCGAATGGTTCAAGATGCCGTGCTTGATCTCCTCGCCCTCCTCAAGGCCTAGCTTTTCCATCCAACCGGCAATTTTATCGCTGCCGAACAGGCGCATCAGGTCGTCCTCGAGCGAAATGAAAAAGTGCGAACTGCCGGGGTCGCCCTGGCGCGAACAACGGCCGCGCAACTGCCGGTCGATGCGGCGCGATTCATGTCGCTCCGTGCCGAGCACATGCAGACCGCCGACCTCTGACACGCCCGGACCGAGTTTGATGTCCGTGCCGCGGCCAGCCATGTTCGTCGCGATGGTGATGGCGCCCCGTTGACCGGCGCGCGAGACGATTTCCGCCTCCTGTTGGTGATACTTCGCGTTGAGGACGGAATGGATCAACCCTTCCTTTTTCAACAGGCGAGAAAGCATTTCGCTCGTCTCCACGGAAATCGTGCCCACAAGCACCGGACGGCCCTTCGCATGCAGCGTGGCGATTTCCTTCACCACGGCGTTGAACTTTTCGCGGCGCGTTTTGAAAACGGAATCGTCCGAGTCCTTGCGGATGTTCGGCTTGTTGGTCGGGATTGTCATCACGCCGAGCTTGTAGATGTCGAAAAATTCCGAAGCCTCGGTCTCTGCCGTGCCCGTCATGCCCGCCAGCTTGGCGTAGAGACGGAAATAGTTCTGGATCGTGATCGTCGCCAGCGTCTGCGTCTCGCGTTCGATTGCAACGCCTTCCTTCGCCTCCACGGCCTGGTGCAGACCATCGCTCCAGCGGCGGCCCGGCATCAGACGGCCCGTGTGCGAGTCCACGATGATCACCTTATTTTCCTGCACCACGTATTCCACGTCCAGCTGATAAAGTGAATAGGCCTTGAGCAACTGCGAGATCGCGTGGATCTTTTGCGCCTTGGTCTCGAACTCCGACTGCAACTTCGCCTTCGCCTCCACGCGCTTGCGGGCATCCGTCTCCGCACCGGCGTCCACATCGTGCAACTGCGTGGACAAATCCGGGAGCACGAACGCGTCCGGATCCTGCGGCGAAATATAATTGCGGCCTTTTTCGGTCAGGTCGGCCTCGTGGCTTTTCTCGTCGATCGCAAATAGCAGCTCTTCCTTTTCGCGGTAAAGCTCTTCCTTCTTTTGATCCTTGTGCAGGGACAACTCCGCCTGGTTCATCAACTGCGCATTTTGCGGATTCTCCAGCAGCTTCAGCAACCCCTCGGATTTCGGCTGGCCGGTCTTCACGCGGAACAGCAGCAGGCCCGCCTGGTGTTCCAGTTGCTCGGCATTTTCGATTTTCTGCCCCTCGGGCGGGTTGAGTTTCTTGATGAATTCCTCCGCCTCCTTCAAAAACCGGTTGCACAACTGCTGTTGCGCCCGGACCAGGCCTTCCACCGTCGGCTTCCACTGCGCGTATTGTTCGTCAAACGTGCGCACCGCCGGACCGCTGATGATCAACGGCGTACGCGCTTCATCGATCAAAATGGAATCCACTTCGTCCACGATCGCGAAATAATGTCCGCGCTGTACTTGATCCTCTTTGCGCGTGGCCATGCCGTTGTCACGCAGATAATCAAAACCGAATTCCGCGTTCGTGCCGTAGGTGATGTCGCAGTTGTACTGCTCGCGACGGACCGTCGGCGATTGGTCGTGCAAAATGCAGCCGACCGTCAGGCCGAGAAACTTGTAAAGCGACCCCATCCATTCGGAATCACGCGCCGCGAGGTAATCGTTCACCGTCACCACATGGACCCCGCGCCCGGACAAGGCATTCAGATAAACCGGCAGCGTGCCGACCAGGGTTTTGCCCTCGCCCGTCGCCATTTCCGAGATATGGCCCGTATGCAGCGAGTAACCGCCGATGAGCTGCACGTCGAAATGCACCATCTCCCATTTGATCGCATGCTCGCGCACCGTGACCTCCGAACCGAACATCCGGCGCGCCGCGTTTTTCACCACCGCGAACGCCTCCGGCAGGATTTCATCGAGCTTCCGCGCCAGTTCGGCGTTGTCCTCAATCTGGGAAAGCTCCGCCTTCCAGGCGGCCGTCTTGGCCCGCAAATCCGCGTCGGAAAGGGTTTGCAGCCCCTTTTCGATTTCATTGATGCGCGCGACCACCGGGTGAATGCGTTTCACCTGGCGGTCATTACGGGACGGAAATATGGCTCTTAAAAACTTCACGGCAAAATGTCTGCTTTTCAGTTAAAAATTGAACGAACACGCTACGCGAAGAAAGGCGCAGCGTCAAAGTGAAACAGCAACCCCACGGGACAGCCTCGGGCATCGCCTCATTCACAAACAACCGGCTTAATGGCTCAAATATAATCATATCAAAGGATTTAGGAAATCATCGTCATGCTCCTCCTCGTCCTCAACCTCGTCCTCGTCCCCGGTTGAGCGCCACCCTGCGGCTTTGATTTGGTCGGATTTGGTTTGATTCACCTTGATTCGGTAGGACAGGCATCTTGCCTGTCTCCATCTTTTGGTGGCCGCTTCAACACCTCACACGTCACTATTTTGGTTGGATTTGGTTTGATTCACTTGGATTTGGCCTCATCCGAAATCCGATTTCCGAAATCCGTTCCCGCCCACTTCCCAACCTTGACTAACTTTGACTATGCTTAACTCCCGCCCATGGATATTGGACCGCTTTTAAGACCTAAACCATTGAAGCTAAGGATCAAACACCGAAATCCGAGACCCAAGACCCGGAAGGTGCCAACCTTGACCAACCTTGACCCTGAACCTTCCCAGTTGATTCGATTGGAGGCACTTTACCCGAAATTGAAAGGTCGGATTAACCCCGAACTTCGAAGTTGGTCCTGCTATCGAAAAGATCCATCGCCAGCCTGCTGTGGTAGGGCGCGTCAGTCCTCTGCGCGCCGCGCCTGCAACCGGGATGTCCAAAATATCCCCGGTCTCATATTTACAACCAGATAAAAATAATTGGTTTTTACCAGTTTTATCGCCCCAACTTCGGAGTTCGGGTTAACTCGGATTAACTCGGATAAAATTCCGATTTTCAACTCGGCCTGCCCCGATTCAAGACGATTTCACTCCGCACTCCGCACTCAGAAGTCCGCAATTTGCTGGCCCGTCCGGCTCGGACCGCCCGGCACCAAGTGGGTGCCTATGTCAAAGAACAAAGCTTCAAAACTCTGTGTCAGACCCGAACTCCGAAAACCGGAATCCGTTCCCATCACCGCCTCGTCGCGTCCCGCATGCGGGACAAATCCACCATAGCGAACATAGTAATCCTTGTCAACAACTAAAAAGTTTCTGTTTACTAAATCCGGAACCGGTTCGGCGTCGCAACCACAATGCAACAAAGTGCTGCCGGCTTGCAGTCGGCAGATTCTCCGAAGGTTGGACGACTCCTGCCGTGCCCGTCCGAGAAGAACTTATGTTGATCGTCTTTCATACACCGGGCAGTCGCACCAAATGCAGGAGAGCGAACAGGATTCTTGCCGGCTCGTCAGGGCGAACTGGGGCCGGATTGGATTGGAAAGGCTTTTTGAAGCCGCTTAAACCGCGTCCCCCCGGTAAACCTGCTTTACCTTTCCAATGCATTCTATTATCACATCCACGAGAGCATTGCGGTCGAATTTACATTTAGAAGATGTCTACTGTGGCGTTCCCGCAACAACCCCGGCTATGAAAAACACCCGCAGCTTGTTTTATTTGTTGGTCGCCACCGTGCTGACCTTCGGCTTCGCATTCCTCCTGGCTCCACGCGCGCGGGCGCAACCGAACTTCACGAACACCGGCAGTCTCGCCAACGCGCGCGAGGGTCACACGGCCACGCTGCTGTCCAACGGCCTGGAGCTCGTCTCGGGGGGAGAGAACGACATCGGCTGGCTCGCCAGTTGTGAGCTCTACAATCCGGCGACAGGCACCTGGACAAACACCGGCAGCCTCAACACCGGGCGCTATGTTCACACGGCCACGCTGCTGCCCAACGGTCTGGTGCTCGTCTCGGGGGGAGAGAACAACAGCGGCTGGCTCGCCAGTTGTGAGCTCTACAATCCGGCGACAGGCACCTGGACGAATACCGGCAGTCTCACCACCGCGCGCGCGATCCACACGGCCACACTACTGCCCAACGGCATGGTGCTCGTCTCGGGGGGATCTACCAACGGCAATGTCCCTCTCCCGCTCACCAGTTGTGAACTCTACAATCCGGCGACGGGCACCTGGACGAATACCGGCAGCCTCGTCAACGCGCGCTACGCTCACACGGCCACGCTGCTGCCCAACAGCCTGGTGCTCGCCTCGGGGGGATGGGGAGTTGGCAACGGCGCTGTCCCTCTCACAAGTTGTGAGCTCTACAATCCGGCGACGGGTACCTGGACGAATACCGGCAGCCTCACCAACGCGCGCTACGCTCACACGGCCACGCTGCTGCCCAACGGCATGGATCTCGTCTCGGGGGGATACAACGGCAAAGTCCGTCTCACCAGTTGTGAGCTCTACAATCCGGCGACGGGTATCTGGACGAACACCGGCAGCCTCAACGCTGCGCGCAGCAATCACACGGCCACGCGACTGCCCAACGGCCTAGTGCTCGTCGCGGGGGGATATGGCAATGCCCCTCTCACCAGTTGTGAGCTCTACAACCCAACGAATGGTACCTGGACGACCGCCGGCAGCCTCAACACCGCGCGCGCGGTTCATACGGCCACGTTACTGCCCAGCGGCTTGGTGCTCGTCTCGGGGGGATACAACTACAGCAGCGGCTATCTCGCCAGTTGCGAGCTTTACTGTTCTGGGTTTGGCCCCGGCCCGGCGTTCCAAACTTTGGCCGTCGCTTCGATTCTGAATGCCGGGGAAGTCAACGGGCTTTTCACGGTCAATTTCACGAACATCATCGGCATGCCCTTTAGTGTGCAGACCACCACCAACACGGTGCCACCGGTGGCGTGGAGCACACTGGGCGTCGCCACGGAATTTTTCCCCGGCCAGTTCCAGTTCACCGATTGTCAGCCGCCCACCACGCCGGGGCGCTTCTACCGCGTCACCTCGCCCTAAAAGGGGTCAAACCTGACCAATGGTAAATTTTTGCGCCTCGACCATCGAGTCTCGTCCCAATTCGCCGCCTCCGCGTCTTGGCGTCCAAAAGATTTCTGTGTTTGCTTCAACTGTCGCGCGCACTGAAGGCCCGCTACATGTCCATAGGAACGACAGAAAATTTATTCCGATGGGGTGTCGCCCGGCCTTGACCTTGCAGTCCAGGATTCCTACGGTAAAATCGGACCGATTATTTTGCGAGACCGACGGGCATGGTGAATTTAACCCACCACGAATCCCCGCTTTGCTGGATGGAAGCTCCGGGAGGATTTTGGCCGTTTACCTGAATGGCCGAAGTATCAGGTTGTTTTTCAAACGGGCCGAGCCGCATTGCAACCGGGCCCAGGTCCTTGTCGGCCCCGATTTCCAGCTTCATCCTTTTGCCGGAACGTTTGAGTGTGTAATGCAGGAAGGCCGTTTCAATCTGACCGGAATCTTCAAACACCACGGGATATTTCTTCACGGCAACTTCGTTCCAACCATACGGCATTCGGGGATAAAATTGCAGGTGGTCCGGGTGCATATCATCCACGCCCATCACCAGCCGCAAGGTTTTGATGGTTTCGCCTTCCTGCACGCCGTTGCCCAAATCGCCAAACCGATACCAATAACGGCCATCCGTGGAAATTTGCACGCCTTCGGGCACAATGTAGTGGTCGAATTGGCTGAAGCGCGGGTCGTAGATTTCTTTTGCGGTCCATTCCAGCATCGTGGTTGCGTCATGCATTCGGTCCAGGAGGAGTGCGGACTGGGTGACAAATCCCTGCCCGTAGCCCATGGCCTGCCCGTAAAACCCGAAAGGCTGGTAGGGACTATACGTGTCAATCAGCCGTTGATAGGCCGCTTCACTGACCGGTCGCCAGTCGTCGGCCTCATTTTGCGGCGCGAATCCCTGGTAATCCGCCAAAAAGATTAAAGGGCCAAGAACGGAAGCATCGTATTCCCAACTGACAGAATCCGGCGACCAAACCGGGCCGTATTTGGGATCGTGGATGATGAAATGGTTGCCGATCGCCATTTGCATTCCGGCGGCACATAAGCGCCACTGTCCGGCGGAATTGGTTTCGCCGATGGAATCAGCCATTTGCGCCAGCGCCCGGAGCGCATTCATGCACACGCTGTCGGGATAAATGGCGTCTCCACTTCCATCGCCACTCTCCCCGCTGGTATGGAGCAGGCCATTCGTGGCACCGGAAATTTCCGGATGCGCGAGCTGCCACAAAATCCAGTCGCCCGCATCCTTGATGTCCGGCCAATTCGCCCGGAGCCAGGCGTCGCGGTCCGGCATCCGCTGCCAAAGCTGGTAGAGGAACATTGTGGTCAGGCCCTGCCCGTCGTTCTCGAAACTGGGGTTCCGGGGATGATTGGCCAGATCACCCCAGTGTGGCGGCAGAAAAACCCCCTTGTATTTGAGGGACGGTTGGCTGGTATAGAGACGGGCCATTTTCAAGGCCCAGGCGGCACAGCGTTCGGCAGCATTCGTAAATCCGAGCATGGTGATTTCCTGAAGGCTGCGACCCATGTCACGCGTGTAGGAAACGCCATAGTAGGCGCCGACACCGGTGCGGAGAGTCCCAAAACCCCGGTAGCCTCCCCACGAGATGGCACCTTTGGTTGACGTGTGATACATACCCGTTTCATCAATTTTCGCCAGGATGTCGTCCACGTTATCGTAGAAGGCATTGGCCAGAATTTCAGCCTGGATGTCGCCCTTGAAGGAAACGATGGGACCGGAGTATCCGGCTGGCACTTGACGCGCGACTGGCCCTTTGAAACTTTCATCACTGCTATAGAGAGCCTGTTTGAGGCTTTCCAATTGCCGCTGGGCTTGCTCCTCATCCTGGCCGGGGGTGCGCAAAGATTTCTCCTTCGCAAATTTCAAGAAATCCGGGGGAAAAACACCGGGCCGGAGAACAGTGGCCCCCGCTATTTCGTTCGTGTCCGGGGATTCCAAGGTGATCCCGGCAATGACCAACGTCCCTCTTTTTACCGGAGAATTCTCAACGGTGATGCTTTGCAGCGGAATGGCCTTGGGTTCAATGACCGCAACGTAATCGCCGTCGCTCACCGGCAAGGGAGGATACAGGCGCATGGCCTGCGCGAATGCTTTACGCAGCCGGGCATCGTCCGAAAAAGGTTCCTCATAATCATAAAAGGCCTTTCCCCACCATACGCCTTCTCCCAGGATTAAAGGAAATACCTGTGTCGTGCCGTCCGCGTAATTCAGCTGGATTCTCCCCAGCTCATCTCCGATCATAAACCGGGCCGAACTATCTCGCGGATCAGCCCATCCGTAGAGCGGCAAAGTCCTGGGGCTGGCGACAGCGGGCAACGAATCAGCCATCCTTGCGTCAGGCTTGTTCGCGTCGGTCATTCCCAATAGGAAGATGCAGTCCACCTTCTTTCCCACCTGGACCTCCGCTGAACCATGATCACTCAACGGCAGGGCATCTTCGATGAAAGGCACGCCGTAACGGTCCAATATCTTCGTGCTGGATTCCGGTCCGTGCGCTTTTGCGAGCGGCAAAGCCATGAATTGTTCTCCGGCGGCAGGCAGGCTGGCTTGCGCCGCAAGAACCCAGCCGGTCAAAAATAAAACGCTATAAAGTAAAGGGAGGGATTTCATCCGGGATTCCATCATCAACGGGAATAAGTTTAATAGACTACTGCTGGCCAAACTAGGTTTTAAAAAATGAACGGGTCCAAAACTGGTTGGCTCCTGTAGAAAAGCTTGGCGTCCCGGCGGTTAAAAAGCGAAGTCAGCGCCAGATGCCGGGTGTCCCCCTCAGCTTCTCCAGCAGTTGCGCGTCCGCGGCGGGAAATTCAAAATCGGCGAGCTGTTCCTTTTCCACCCACTTCACCGCCGCGCAATCCAGCGGCTGCGGTTCACCGGAAAGAAGTTTGCACAGGAAAAACTTCAGGTAAACGGACTTTCCCGGATAGTCATGCGCGATTTCGTCGAACAATTCACCCACGGAAATCTCCACGCCCAGTTCCTCGCGGATTTCGCGCACGAGACACGCCTCAAATGTCTCGCCCCTTTCACGTTTGCCGCCGGGAAATTCCCACAAGCCGCCAAGATGCGACTTCGCGTTCCGTTGTGTGATCAGCAGTTTGCCGCCGCGGAAGATGAGCGCTGCCGAAACCTCGACGGATTTATGATTTACGATTGATGATTTATGATTTGAAACGCGCGCGGAGTCTGCCGGTTTTTCAATCATAAATCATACATCACAAATCAAAAATTACCTTCCCACACTCTTGTAGATCCAGCCGAGCTTTTCCATCTCGACGGGATCGAAGAGATTGCGTCCGTCGAAGAACAGCGGCGCGATCAGCGCCTTCTGCGCACGGGCCAGGTCGAGCTTCTTGAACTCGTCCCACTCCGTCGCCACCACGAGCGCGTCGCAACCGTCGGCCACGGCGTTCATGTCATCCACATACGTGATGCCGGCGGTGGGCAGAAGTGCCTTGGCCTTGTCCATCGCCTTGGGATCATGAACGCGCAACGTCGCGCCTTCCTTCAATAGCCGCTGGCACAGGTCGATGGCCGGCGAGGAACGCACATCGTCGGTATTTTGCTTGAAAGCGAGGCCGAGCACGCCGATTTTTTTGTCCTTCAACACCCAGAGCGAGTCCGTGATTTTTTTCACAAACCGGTCCATCTGGTCGGAGTTGATGCGCTGGACTTCCTTCAATAACTTGAAATCGTACCCGATCTGCTCTGCAATCTTGATGAAGGCGCTCAGATCCTTTGGAAAGCAACTGCCGCCAAAACCGATGCCGGCGTTCAAAAAACGACGGCCGATACGGTCATCCAGGCCGATGCCGTGCGCCACTTCCTGCACATTCGCCCCGGCCGCTTCGCAGACGTTGGCGATGGCATTGATATAGGAGATCTTCAGCGCGAGAAACGAATTCGCCGCGTGCTTGATCAATTCCGCCGAATTGATGTCCGTGATGATGATCGGCGCCTTGAACGGCGTATAAATCTCCTTCATCGCGGCGGCGGGACGCTGCGAGGAGACCCCGACGACCACGCGGTCCGGATGCATCAAATCATCGACGGCAAAACCTTCGCGGAGAAATTCCGGATTGCTCACGACATCGAAATCCACCTTCGCGGGGCAATAACGCTTGATCGTCTCGGCGACTTTTTCACCCGTCTTCACCGGCACGGTGCTTTTATCCACCACGATCTTGTAGCTCGTCATCGCGGCGGCGATATCACGCGCCACGCGTTCGATGTAGCTCAGGTCCACCGCGCCATCCGCCATCGGCGGCGTGGGCACGGCGATAAAGATCACGTCGGAATTCTGCACGCCCTCGGCGGTGCTGTTCGTGAATTTCAAACGCCCGGCGGCAACGTTCTTTTTGACCAGCTCCTCGAGGCCGGGTTCGTAGATGGGAATGCCCCCGCCCTGGAGCATCTTGACCTTGTTGGCGTCATTGTCCACGCAGATGACGTGGTGGCCGACTTCCGCAAAACAGGTGCCGGTGACGAGGCCGACGTAGCCGGTGCCGATGATCGAGAGTTTCATTTAGCTGGCAAAAAAGAGGGAGTGAAAGCGGGTGTGGTTGCGGCCGGGGCCGCGGGGGCTGCCGGCTTTTGCGCGGCGATTTTAGCCTGCAATTCCACCACCGCGATCTGGGCCTGCTGCGCAAGCGAACCACCGGCCTGGCCGGCATGCGCGGCGGCCTGATAGTTGCCGAGCGCCTCGGTCAGATGACCCTGCTCCTCGGCGATGCGGCCCAGCGCGCACAGGGCGGGCAGTGCCGCACCCTGATTGGCGTAGGTCGTCGAAACCTTTTGGTATGCGGTCGCGGCGTCATCCAGTTTATTCTGCGCTTCCAGGCTGGCAGCAACTCCCATCTGGGCGATCGCCGCCAGCGGGCCGCCGGAAGAATTCGAATCAAGAAACTTTTGGAATGCGGCCTGGGCTTCCGGATAATGACCGCCGCCGAAAAGCGTGGCCGCAGACTGGAGCTGCGCCCGTTGCGCGGCGGCCGTGCCCGGGTATCGGGCGGCCAGCTGGCTCAGCGCGTCCGCGGCATTCACACCGGCGGGCGGCGTCATCAACAACTGCGTGAGCGCTTCACCGGCGCTGATTTCCTTCTGCGCCTTTTGCGAATTCGAGTAGCAATATACGCCGTAGGCGCCCACCACGACCACGACGGCGATGATCAGGCGGTTTTTGTTGGCCTCAAGCCAGGGCCAGAACTTCAAGATAAATTCCGTGGGTGCGTCGGTGGTCGTTTGCATAAATTGGAACGGTTATTTTTTCCGCCCACGGTTCAAAACGCAAGCTGAAACCACGTGTTTTACGCTTCACCTTCGCTCGCACCGCGCTGGCAAATTACGATGACGGTTGGAATCCGGCCTTCGGCGTGCGAATCGGCTTGCCACACGCGCCGATTCCCGCGAAATTATCTGTCCGCAGTTTGCTTTTATAAACGGTTGGAGAGATGGCCGAGTGGCTGAAGGCGCTGGTTTGCTAAACCGGTATACGGTCAAAAGCCGTATCGGGGGTTCGAATCCCCCTCTCTCCGCCAGTTTTCACTCGGTGATTCTAATGGTGACGCACAACTCGGCACACCAGCCAGAAAACCTGTTTTAATTATTTCTTTTGCCTCCGGGCTTGCTCGCGAGCCAGCGCAGCCTGGATGAGTTCAGGATCAAGACGGGCGTTGGTCTGGCACAAACGTGCCAGGGTGAGTGGCAGTTCAATCAGTCCGCGTGCGGCAGCTTGTTCCAAAATTCCAATGGTGCCAACCACCGCCAGCCCGCATTTCACCGCCGCGCTCCGTCCGGCGCGGTCGTCCATCAGAACCGCAGCGGCATGGATTTCTTGGGCCAGACAGATTGCTTCCAGTTCGCCGGCATCCACGTCCAGCGCCAGATTCATTGCTTTGGGCGATTGCACAGCAACCCATTCCGGCAATGCCGCCGCCCAGGCATGGACTGGCGGCGGCGTGTTGGGCTGTTGTAATTCACGGAAAACCGTTGGCGGAATGATAACCTGGCGGAACAAGCGTGGCAGGATGCCTTCCTCCCCGCACAAGATAAGGTAGTGCAATGGCGAAGTGTCGGAAACGACGACGCTCACGGACGGGCGAGGATTTTTTCCAGCGTGGCGTTATCAGCGGCAAGGTCGGCGGACGAATAATTCAGCTTCACGGCCCGTTCGTTCAAAAATGTTTCCGTCTGCCAGTAATCCAGACCCAACATGGCACCGACCTGGCGGTGCGTGAGACGTCCGGCGCGATACCCCTCAACCGCTGCGTCTTCCATGACATGGCGTCCGACCGCGTCCGGGGTTTCCCCCCATTGGCGGGCGACTTGATCGGGCATTTCAACCGTGACTAGCATGACGCTTTGAATCTAGCACGCCGCCGGTGGTCTTGGCAATTGGCTTCTCGCCCGGAAGCGCCAGGCCTTCACGCGCCGGCTCCCGCGAAATTATCCGTCCGTCGGCTGCTTTTGTAAACGGTTGGAGAGGTGTGAAGGCGCTGGTTTGCTAAACCGGTATACGGTCAAAAGCCGTACCGGAGGTTCGAATCCCCCTCTCTCCGCCAGTTTCCCGATTTTCCCCGGTTTCAAATCCGCAAAAAAATTCGCAATTTCTCCATGGCCAAAAATCTCTTGGCTGGCAACATAGACCCGCAATCTCCGTCGCAATGCTGCCACGGACTATTTTTAAAATGACCAATTCGACTTCCAGCACCTCTCGCCGCAAATTTATTCAAACCTGTGCCTGGAGCGCCGCGGCGCTGGCCGCCAGTCCGGTTCTGATGAGCCGCAACGCCATGGCCCAGCCGGCGGCACCGACCGGTCCGGCCAGGTTGCGCTTTTCACTGGATCAAAACTGGCGCTTCGGCGGCCGGTTCACTGCCGACGCCTTGCGGCCCGCCTTCGACGACGCGGCCTTTGAAAAGATCACCCTGCCCCATTGCGTTTCCAAATTGTCCTGGCAGGGCTGGCACCCGTCGCAATGGCAGGACGTTTGGGTTTACCGCCGGCATTTTGCCACGCGCCCGGAATTCAAGAATCGCCGGGTCTTTCTGGACTTCGACGGCGTGATGAATACCGCCCTGCCCGTTTTCAACGGCAAGGAATTGCCGCCGCACCAGGGCGGCTATCTGCCGTTTCACTACGAAATCACCGGCCTGCTCAACGATGGCGACAACGTTCTCGCCCTGTTCGTGGACTCACGCTGGAATCCCGTACCGCCCGAGGGCAATCCGAAAGGGACCACCACCGTGGATTATCTGGAGCCGGGCGGCATCACCCGCTCCGTCGCCTTGCGCGTGGTGCCGCCCGTTTTTATCAGCGATGTTTTTGCCAAACCCGTGGACGTGCTGAGGCCCGACCGCCACGTCGAAATCACCTGTACCATCGACGCCGGAACGATTCCTGAAAAACCGCTTCAGCTGAAGGTGGAAATGTTCGACGGCGACCGGCGCATCGCCGTTGCTTCCAAAGATCTGCTCCCGGACGTGGCCGGTGAAGCGGCCGTCGCGCTCAAATTGTCGGACCTGGGAGATGTGAAACTGTGGGATGTGGACGCCCCGCAACTTTACCGGATCGTCGCCACGCTCATGCTTGGTGGCGAACCGTTGCATGATTACCAGACGCGCATCGGGCTGCGCGAGGCACGGTTTGACAACGACGGTTTTTACCTGAACGACCGCCGCCTCCGGTTCATGGGGTTGGACCGGCATGAAGTTTATCCTTACACCGGCTTCGCCATGCCCGCGCGCGTGATGCGGCGCGACGCGGAAATGATAAAGCGTGAATTCAACTGCAACGCCGTCCGCTGTTCCCATTACCCGCAAAACGAAGCCTTTCTCGATGCGTGCGATGAACTTGGCCTGCTCGTCTGGCAGGAAACGCCGGGCTGGCAATTTATCGGCGACGACGCGTGGAAAGACCTCGTCGTCCGCGATGTACAGACCATGATCCGCCGCGACCGGAACCACCCCTCGATCTTCATCTGGGGCGTGCGCGTCAATGAATCCAGAAACGATATTGAACTTTTCCAGCGCACCACCGCCGCAGCCAGGGCGCTCGACGATTCGCGCCCGGCCTCCGGCTCGATGACGGCGCATTCCACCAAAAACTGGCAGGAAGATATTTTTTCATTGGATGATTATCACTCAAACCCGGATGGCAGCGTGGGTATTGATGAACCGCTGCCGGGCGTGCCGTACATGCTCTCCGAAACCGTCGGGCAATTTTCCTACGGCGCCAAAAAAGGGTTCAATAACAAATACCGGCGCGCCGGCGATTTGAACACTCAAACCAGCCAGGCGCTGTATCATGCCCAGGCGCATGACCGGGCGGCGGCCTATCCGCGCTTCAGCGGCGTGATCGCCTGGTGCGCGTTCGATTACAGCAGTTTGATGAACGCCTACAACGCGGTGAAATGCCCCGGCATTGCCGACGTCTTCCGCATTCCCAAGCTGGGCGCTACCTTTTACCAGTCACAGGTCGCCCCCGGCGTGCGTCCGGTGATCCTGCCGGATTTTTACTGGGACTTTGGCGGGCACTCGCCCGATGGACCGGGAAAATCGTCCGCGATTTTTTCCAACTGCGAACGGCTCGAAGTTTTCGTGGATGGAAAATCCCTGGCGAGCCTGCAACCGGACCGCGCGAATTATCCGAACCTTAAATACCCGCCGTTCTTTTGCGACCTTGAACTCGATGGCGGTAAGAAACCGGAACTGCGCATTGACGGCTACGTCGGGGACAAGCTGGTGTTGACGAAATCATTCTCGTCCGACGCGGGCAAGGATCAACTTTTTCTGGCGGCGGATGATGCGGAAATCACCGGCGACGGCTCGGACGCCACGCGTCTGGTATTCAAGGTCGTGGACCAGTTCGGTGCCGAGCGTGCCTTCGGCGAGGGCCAGATCGTTTTTGAAATCACCGGACCGGGCGTGATCGTCGGCGACAATCCGTTCACGCTGCTGGATGATTCCGGCGGCGTGGGCGCGGTCTGGATCAAAACGCTTCCCGCCGCCACTGGCAGCATCGTGGTAAAGGCGGTTCATTCCGCGCTTGGCGAACAATCCGTGAACGTGAACGTCAAACCGGCCTCTTCGTTAGACACAATTTAGTAAAAGCGGGCGCAGGTTCGTGACAAGACGCTGGGAGCGATTCTCCCTCTCCTCAAGGGAGAGGGCCGGGGTGAGGGGTAAGTGGTCGTCCGATTTGAAGCACACTCAAAATGGAAAGAGGTCGCCTTCCCCCTCATCCTAACCTTCTCCCTCGGGGAGAAGGAACAGCAGTTGAACATTCTCGTTCCGCACAGTCATTCGAGCCGCTGGCCGTTACAACCTTCGACCAGCCCAACCATTTGTCCCCTAATATAAAAACGGCGGACTGTGTTTTAACAGTCCGCCGTCTTTGAAACTTGTGGGAAATCAGATTCCCTTCGCCGTGATGTATTTCACGAGGTCAACCACGCGGTTGCTGTAACCCCATTCGTTGTCATACCAGCTCACGAGCTTGAAGAAGCGTTTTTCGCCCTTCAAGTTGTTCTGCAACGTCGCGAGGCTGTCATAGATGGAGCTGCGATCGTCATGGATGTAATCGGTCGAGACCAGCTCTTCGTCCGACACCCCAAGGATGCCCTTGAGATAAGAAGTGCTGGCCTTGCGCAAAGCCGCGTCGATCTCCTCGATGCTGGTTTCCTTCACGGTGCGGAAGGTCAGGTCAACAACGGAAACGTCCACCGTCGGCACGCGAAACGACATGCCGGTGAGCTTGCCCTTGGTGACGGGCAGCACTTCACCGACGGCCTTCGCCGCGCCCGTGGTGCTCGGGATGATATTGATGCTCGCCGCGCGACCGCCGCGCCAGTCCTTCTTGGACGGACCGTCCACGGTCTTCTGCGTGGCCGTGGTCGCATGAATGGTGGTCATCAAGCCGGTCTCGATGCCGATGCCTTCCTTGATGATGACATGCACAAGAGGCGCCAGGCAGTTCGTGGTGCAGGAAGCGTTGGAAATGATATTGTGCTTGGCCGCGTCGTATTCGCCTTCATTGACGCCCATCACGATGGTCTTCACTTCGCCCTTGCCCGGCGCGGAGATAATGACCTTTTTCGCACCGGCGGTCAGATGCGCCTTGGCTTTTTCGCTGTCGGTGAAAAGACCGGTGGATTCAATGACGATATCCACGCCGAGAGCCTTCCACGGCAGCGTGGCTAGGTCCTTCACGGCGGCGACGCATTTGACCTTGTGGCCATTGACCACAATAGTGTCGGCTTCTTCGAGCGACGGGTTGCTCTTCTCGGTGCTGACGGCGTGCTTGAATTTGCCGTGCACGGAATCGTATTTCATCTGGTAGGCGAAATAATCCGCGTCCGTGGAAACGTCCACGACGGCGACAACATCAATTGCCTTGCCGAGCAGACCTTGATCGCACAGCGCCTGGAACACCATCCGGCCGATGCGGCCGAATCCGTTGATTGCTACTTTTACTGCCATAGTTTTGTTCAATAAATATTAGAAGTCCGAGCAGACATTTTAGCCACGAAGCGCCCAGCGTCAATTAAGAATTCTGACACTCGCTTGCCAGATGCAGACCGGATTTTGCCGGCTAATCATCGCCGCCCCCTGCCCTGTTCTTCCGCGCGCTTCGCGGCCAGCCGCGTTACCGCCTGCCGGCTGCGTGCGCTGCGCGTTTCCGTTTTTTTCGCCTCGCCGATCCATTTCAAATACTCGCGGCGATGCGACCGGGTGCAGTCGGCGAAAAACTCCTCCAAGCCGGCAGCCTTCAATTCCGCGGCAAATTCGGCGGGAATCTCATTCATACCCCGTCATTCGCCGTCAGGCTTTTCCGCAATCGGCTTTTCCCCGACTGGTTTGGCGCGGTACAACACGGCGACATTGCCGACGCGCATGATCAGTTCGCTGCCGGTCTTTTCAGCGAGCTGCGGCGCGAGCGTCTTTTTCTCCTCCTTAAAATCGGAAAATTTCACCTTCACAAGTTCGTGATGCTTCAGGAGTTCGTCCAGCGCGGCAATGAATTTTTCGGACAACCCGTCATGCCCGACCTTGATCTGCGGCTTCATCAACTGCGCACGGGCCTTCAGCCCGCGAATTTGTGGATTCGTCAACGACATCGCCACATCATGCCGCAAAACCTTCCACCGCGCGACGCAAATTCACCACGAGTAATGCACCGTGTAGGCCACGGTCTTTTCCTCGTCCGGCTTCACCGGAATTTTGAACTCAATCGTCTGCGAGTCCTTCTTTACGAAGTCATCGGACTTTTTCGTGATCTCCCAGTTGCTCCAGCGGTAAAGATGCTCCACCACGCGGATTTCCACCGGTTCCTTTTTCCGGTTGCGCAGTTTGATCTCAAACGATTCGTCCATGTGCTTGTCGCCGGTATCCACATGAAAATCTGTCTGCTTGCGCTCGCCGACCAGGTCGAAGGAATTGCCGGTCGTCACGCGCACCGTCTCCTTGCGCGGCGTGTGGTCAATGGTGTTTTCACCCACGAATTGCAACTGCCCGTCCGCGTCGCGGCGATAAAACCGCAGCTTGCCCGCCGGCAGCGCGATGCCGAGTTGATTCGTCTCGTCATTCACGAACTCGCGTTGGACAAGCACCTTCTTGTTATCGCTTTGACCCCAGCTCTGGTCGTAATTCAATCCGTAAAATTGGTAACCGGACGCGCCGTCATAAACATAAATTGTCGGCGCATACATTTTTTCCGCGTGAACAAACTCGACCTGCTTCGTCTCGTGGTCGTGCAAGGTCGTCGGCCGCGCGATGGAATAAAGATGAAATTCATCGAAGGCTTTTTCGGTGACAGCCGGTGCTTCGCCGGCCATATCCATCGCCATCGCACCTTTGGCTCGAAAGAAACGTTGCGGGAGGGGCATCGCCTGGATTTTGTTCACATCGCCGGCCATCAACTTGATTTTGGCGTTCTCAAACGTCTTTCCGGAATTGTTGTTCATCGTGATCCAGCCCACGAGATCGCAGTAATCACCTGTCTCCGGCGAAACGAGATTGTAGCTGGCGCTCCATTCAAATCCTTCCGTGATGTAGCCGACTTCCGCGTCAAACTTTCCCGGCTTGTCAGATTGCAACAGCCAGTTGAACGCCGGTTTCAGAACCGTGTCATCGCCCAGATCGGGGAATAGCGGCTCACCGGGCAGGCTGAACTGCAGTTTGCCGTTCACCTCGATAATCGGCGACTGCGCCTCGCCGCCCGGGACATAACCGCTACGGACGATTTTTCCCTGGATCGGTTCATACGTTTCCGTGTTGTCCTTCATCCGTTTGTTTTGAAAATCAATCGTCTTGCCTTCAAACAGCGAAAGCAGCAGCGGTTCGCTCACCGGATCGTTCCGGTAATTTTGCTCCAAAATTTGCAGTGAACGATTGCCGTTTGGATCGCGCAAGATCACCGAGTCCGGTTCCACCTGCGCCGTCGCGCCAGAATACGTCACCGGGTTGGCGCCCGCCTGCAAATCGAGCGGTACGGTATCGCGCACCACGGCAAAATTCTGGTTGTAGATCGTCAATGCCGGTTCAGCGCCGGCGGCCAGGGCAATGGAAGCGGCAAGCAGTATGGCGGGGGTCATTTTCATAAATTTGGCGGTTCTCTTTACGGTCGTTCAAGGGATACGACACGCGAGCATGAAAGTCATTAGAAAATAAGTGTAAGTTCCCTGCGTCGGAGTGCGCCCGTCCTCGGGCGCTGCAATACGACAATAACCGAAGTCTCTCAACTATTTCAGTATCTATGTGAATTGAACGTTGCAGTGGCCGGGGACGGCCACATTCCTGTTTGTAGCCGCGGACGTCAGTCCGCGCCATATGAAAGTTAGCGCTGACTAACGTCGACGGCTACTAATTGGTGATAGTCCGTAAGCACCAAAGAAAAGAGGCCGGACACTACTCCGGCCTCGATGAGAACAAGCGCTCTAAAACTTTATTCGGTGGCTGCAACCTGCAGTTTGCACACGGCCGGCTGCCGGCCACCGTTTCTAACAACGAAGTCAGAATAGCACATCCCTGCCCCGGGGCATGTCACCAGTGCTGGGGACATGCACCAAAAAATTGTGTCAGCGTTGAAGGAACTTCGCCACCGCCTCCGTGCGCGTGCGGACCTGGAGTTTTTCGTAGATGCGCCGGATGTAGGTGTGCACGGATTCGTAGCTGATCTCCAGCTTGTCGGCGATCTCCTTGTAGATAAGACCCTGCGCGAGCAGGTCGAGCACCTGCTGTTCGCGTTCGGAAAGCTTGGACAATTCGTCCGCCGCCTGTTGCGCCGTCGGGGATTTTTGGAACGACATCACCACCTTGCGCGCGATATGCGTGGTCATGGGCGAGCCGCCGCGCAGCACTTCATGGATGGCCTCGATCAATTCCTTCGCGGGCGTGCGCTTGAGCATGTAACCGCTCGCGCCGGCCGCCAGGGCGTTGAAGATGTTCTCCGTGTCCTCGTACACGGTGAGCATCATCACCAGCGTCTTGGGCAGGATGACCTTCAATTTGCGCACGCATTCGACGCCGTTGATGCCGGGCAGGTTGATGTCCATCAAGACCACGTCCGGCTTGATCACGGGCAGGTTTTCCAGTGCGGCCTCGGCGCTGCCGTAATGGCTCACGCAACGGAAACCTTCCGTGCGGTCAATCACCTTCGCCAGCGTGGCGCGCAGCTTGTCGTTGTCCTCAACGATGGAGATGTTCGTGGGCATAAATCATTTTTTCAGCGGAACGGTAAACCGCGCAATCGTGCCGCCATTTTCACCGGCAACGATCTCGAATTGCCCGCGCACGTCGTCCAGTCGCTTGCGCATATTTTTTAGCCCGTTCCGCAAACTCTTGGAAGACAGGTCGCCGAGACCGCGGCCGTTGTCGGTCACGCTCAAAATAAACTGGTCCGCCTCCAGTTGCAATTTCACGCGTGCTTCGCTCGCCTGGGCATGTTTCACGACGTTGTTCACGGCTTCCTTGAAGGCGAGAAAGACGTTGTGCCGGACTTCGGGCAGGATCGGCATCGGCGGCAGGTCGGCGGGAAGTTCCGCGCGATAACTGATGCCCGCCAGCGCAAAATAATCCTGCGCGTATTTGCAGGCATAGTTCGTCAGGCCTTCGAGCGTGTCGTTGGACGGATTCACCGCCCAGACGATCTCGTCCAGCGCGCGCGTGGTCTCGCGCGCCGTCTCACAAATCTGCTGCGCGTGTTGTTCGACCTCGCCGGGTTCGGCCTTGTCGAGTTCCACCATTTCGCCCAGCAACGTGATTTGTGTCAGGTTCGCGCCCAGTTGATCGTGCAGATCGCGCGCGATGCGGGCACGTTCGTGCTCGATGATTTCCTTCTGCCGGGCCGTACGCAACTGGCGTTTCAACTGGGCGGTGGAGATGAGATAAATTATTCCCGCCAGCGCACCGATAAAAATCAAAACGCAGGCTGCGATGAAGCCCGGCTTGCGCCAGAACGGCGGCTGCACGGTGACGGACAATGTCGCCCCGGCTTCGTTCCAAACACCGTCCTCGTTGCAAGCGGTCACGCGGAAGGTGTAATCGCCCGGCGCCAGCCTGCTGAAATGCGCCACCCGCTCGCCGCCGATGTCCGTTGGTTTATTATCGCGGCCTTCCAGTTGGTATTTGAAATGCGCGCCGAATTGAGCGCCTTTCGGGGCGGAAAAATTCAGGGCGGTGAAATGGATCTCCAACTGTTCGTTTTCAGGCGTGAGCGTGACCGCATCACCCTTGACCGGCGCGCCGTCCACCAGAACGGATTCGATGACGACCGGCGGCGGATTGGTGTTATGCGCCAAATCCGCCGGATTGACGGTCACGACGCCCTCGATGGTCGGGAATAAAAGCGTCCCATCACTCGCGCGCATGGCAGCGGGCTGGGCGCCCGCGGAACATTCGCGCGTAAGAAACGTACGGCAGGATATTTTCTTCACCGTGCCGTTTGCAAAATCCGCGAGCGACTTTTTGTCCACGCGCACCAATCCCTCGTAAGTTCCCAGCCAGAGATTTCCCAAATCATCGTCAATCAAATACCCGATATCATCGCCAGCCAGGCCGTCAGCGGCGGAAAAAGTCGTCCATTGTCCGGCGGCAAACCGGGCAAGGCCATGCCCGCTTGTGCCCGCCCAGAGAATTCCATCGCGATCAACGAACAGACAGGAAACATCCTTGACCGGCGCATTCACGGGTGAAAGTTTTCCGGCGTTCATGGAAAAAATTCCACCGCCGTCCGTGCCGATGAACAGATTGGTATTGGCATCCTCGGCCAGCGCGCGAACCGGATTGGATGGCAACCCGTCGGTAGTGGAAAAAATTCTCCAATCTGTGCCGTCAAAACTGGCGAGGCCGTTTTGACTACCAAACCAGACCTTGCCGTCGCGCGTTTCAAATTGGGCAAAAATTTGCAGGCCGATTCCGGCCGCAGGAATCACAGGTTGAAAAGCGCCATCTGTCAGCCTGAATAAACCTTCGCTGCTGGTGCCTGCCCAGACATTTTGGTTCCGGTCCACCAGCACGGACCATGCGTTCGAGCTGCGGCCTATGCCAAAGATTTCCGCTGAATTGGTCAGGGTATACGCCAGGCCATGCGCGTTGTAGGTCACCCACAGACCACCATTGGCATCCTGGGCGACTGATTTGACGGTGCCGGCCGGCAAATTTTCCAGCGCCAAATAATTTTTTTTGCGGACGCGATAAAGTCCGCCGCCGTCCGTGCCGGCCCAAAGGTTATCTTCGCGGTCAAAAAATACGGACAGCACATAATTTTCCGAGGTTTTTTTCCCGAGGACGACATGCCGCCAGTTGCCTTGCTTGTCCGACCAAAAAATACCGTCGCCGGCAGTACCCACAACCAGGTTTCCATCGCGATCGGTGCACGTCGCCGTGACCGAGCGATCCATGAACATGCCAGGAGAAACCACGCTGACGATCGATGCGGTCCACGGAACCGGACCGAAATTTGTTTGCAACCTGTCATTGCGCCAGATTTCCGCGCAAGCAGTTTCCGAGTTCAAATGCCAGAAGCCGCCATCTTTTTGCTGCACCACGAGGTTGAACGCACGGCGGAAAAGTTGTTCCCAAAAAAGCCGGGTCACGGGCGGTTCTAAATCCATCTGTCTGTTGCGCCAGCGAAGAACCTTTCCATCCCGGCTGCAAAACCAGACCTCATGATTTTCATCCTCGTAGGCGTATATGATTTTTGCGCTGCCGCCAGTTGAAATTTTTTCCACCACGCCGTTTCGCAGCACGCACAATCCCCCATCGTCCGTACCCACCCAGAGGTTTGCATGGCTGTCCTCGAACAAAAAAACTATCCGGTCGCTTGGCAATCCAGGCGTGTTGTTGACGTTGAACGGTGTGAACGCGTCGCCATCGAAGCGGGCCAGGCCGTTGAGCGTGCCAAGCCAGAGCCAGCCGTCGCGCGTCTGCGTGAGCGCGATGACGGAGCTCTGCGGCAGGCCGTCGGCGGTGCTCCAGGCGGTGACGTCAAAGGGCACGTCCGCCGCCGCGGGCTGTCCCAAAAGCAGCCCCGCCGCGAGACAGATGAAAATAATTTGGATTCGCCGGCTCAAGATTGACTTGAAAATAGCGGCAAATGGCGCGGCAAAAAAGTTTTTTTAAAAACCGCTTGCGGCTGGCATGGCTTGGGCTACGTTGGAATCGCCCATGAGAACGGGCGCTCCGTTTTTCCTGTCTGAAAAACGGTTCGCGGGCCGGCGACGGTTAAATCCGTGTGCACGCCGGCCCGAATTTTTATGGTGGACGATTCTAAACCCGGCGACCGCAGCCGATTCCTTGCATGGGCTGCGGCATTGGTGATTGCCATTCCGATTCTATGCGTCTTGAGCACTGGACCGGTCCTCTGGATGGCGTTAAAAACGCATACTTTTAGTTCATTCTGGATCCGAAAAATTGCTTTTAGTTATGAGCCGCTGGACTGGCTGTATATGCAATGCGGCTGGTTCAAAAGTTTCTCGGACACCTACATGAAGCTGTTCGGGTTTCACTGAGATTATGACAGACGATTCCAAATCCGACGGACGCCACCATCTGTTTCCATGGACGGTGACCTTGTTGATTGTCATTCCGATTATATACCTCTTGAGCGTCGGACCAGCCCTTTGGTTGCGTGATAAGACCGGCATCGGCCATTCACCGTGGGTTTCGAGCTTGTCGGTAATCTATCAACCGTTCAAATGGATGTATCTGCACAGCGCTGGCTTCAAAAATTTCATGGACGCTTACTTGAAACTGTTCGGTGTCCGTTAAACAGACCAAATTCCAAAATCACGTTCTTGTCTCGCCGGCCAAAATGGGATAGGCTCCGCCGCTTCAATCTATGGCATTTCTTAACGACAATTATCTCAAACTGAAGGCGGGTTATCTTTTTCCTGAAATCGGCCGACGCGTGAAGGCGTTTTGTGACGCGAACCCCGAGGCCGCGAAGCGTCTCATCCGCTGCGGCATCGGTGACGTGACCGAACCGCTGCCGCCCGCCGTCATCGCCGCGATGCACAAGGCCGTGGACGAAATGGCCGCGCGCGCGACGTTCAAGGGCTACGGGCCGGAGCAAGGTTACGACTGGCTTCGCCATGCCATCGCGCAAAACGATTTCCGCGACAAGGGCCTCGACGTGGCTGATGACGAAATCTTTGTCAGCGACGGTTCCAAATGCGATTGCGGCGCGATCCTCGACATTCTCGGCAGCAAAAATAAAATCGCCATCAGTGATCCGGTTTATCCCGTTTACGTGGATACAAACGTTATGGCGGGTCACACCGGCGAGGCGAATGAAGCGGGCGCGTACGGCAAACTTGTTTACCTGCCGTGCCGGCCGTCAAACGGTTTCATTCCCGAACCGCCAAAGAAGCACGTGGATGTCATCTATCTTTGCTCGCCGAACAATCCGACCGGCGCAGCAGCGACGCGCGAACAGCTCGAGGCGTGGGTGAAATACGCGCTGGAACACAAGTCCGTCATCCTCTTCGATGCGGCTTACGAGGCTTACATCATCGAGCTTGGAATTCCGCACTCGATCTACGAAATTCCCGGCGCGCGCGATTGTGCCATCGAGTTCCGCAGTTTCTCGAAAAACGGCGGGTTCACCGGCACGCGTTGCGCGTACACGGTCGTCCCGAAATCGCTCAACGCCTCGACCAAGACCGGCGAAGCCAAGCCGCTGCATCCGTTGTGGAACCGCCGTTCCGCAACCAAATTCAACGGTGTCAGCTACATCGTGCAACGCGCCGCGGAAGCGCTGTATTCGCCGGAAGGCAAGGCGCAGGTCGCGGAGCTGATCAAACATTATCTCGGCAACGCCGAAGTGTTGCGCAAGGGCGCGAAAAAGGCCGGGTTGAAAGTTTTTGGCGGCGTGAACGCGCCTTACATCTGGGTGCGCACGCCCAAGGGCGTCACAAGCTGGCAGGCGTTCGACAAGATCCTGGGCGAAGCGAATGTGGTCATCACGCCCGGCTCGGGCTTCGGTTCCAAGGGCGAAGGCTTTTTTCGCATCAGCGCCTTTAACAGCCGGGCGAACGCCGAAGAGGTTGCGCGCCGCCTGCAGGAATTGAAGTGGTGACCCGTATTCGTAACATATCCGGCTTCATCCGCGTCTCCTTGAGAACGGTGAAGCCGATTTTTTTTGCCGCCGCCCTGTTCTTCATTTTTGCGACGGCCGGTTTACGCGCGGGCACGGTGAGTTTGCTGCCGGATGAAATCGCGCAGTTACGTTCACTCATCGCCACCAACCCGGAGGCGAAGGCGCAATTTTTGGTTTTGCAACGCACGGCGCAGAGGGCGTTGAACGGGACGCCGGATCCGGTTGAAAAAATCATCACCGAAGGTCGTCTCGCCGGAAATCCGGACAAAGTCCGCACAGACAAATCGCTCGCGGACATGACCAGGATCCAGTCGCTTGCCTGGACGTGGGCGGCAACGGATGACGCGCGGTTCGCGGCAAAGGCGCGCGAATTCATCCTGGCCTGGGCGAAGCTCAACCAGCCGGACGGCGACGCGATCAACGAGACGCAACTGGAGCCTTTGATCACGAGTTATGATCTGCTGCGCGGAACGTTTTCCGACGCCGACCGGCAAACGGTTGACGACTGGCTGCGCAATCACGCGCAGGTGTCATGGAAAGACCATCGCGGTCTGAAGGAAAATTGGTACAGCCATCGTCTGAAGACCGTCGGTCTGATCGGCTGGACGATTGGTGATGCGACACTAGTTGCGGAGGTTGTGAACGGCTTCCAACGCCAGATCAATTCCAACATCAAACCGGACGGCGCCACGACGGACTTTTACCTGCGCGACGCGTTTCATTATCATCTTTACGATGTGGAGCCGTTGCTGACGCTGGCGCGGGTGGCGGAACGAAACGGCAAAGATTTCTACGGGTTCAAGGCTACGAACGGCGCGACGCTCGGCAGCGGTGTGGCGTTTGTGGTGCCTTATGCGGATGGTGAAAAGACGCACGTGGAATTTGTGAACAGCAAGGTCCAGTTCGACCGCAAGCGCGCGGCCAATGGCCAGGGTGATTACCAGCCGCACGTTTGGAACCCGCATTCGTCGGTCACGATGTTCAGCCTGGCGGCGTGGTTTGAACCGCGTTACCAAGTGTTGGCGGCCAAGCTCGCTGGACACCCGGACGAGAACTATTTCAACTGGCAAATGGTGCTCAACGCCGTTTCACGGCATGGGCCGTTTAAGTAGACATCTTAGGCGGGGCCAATGCTCTCCCTCACCCCGGCCCTCTCCCGCTGGGCGAGGGAGAAACATGCCCCGCATTTTGGCATAGCCACGGTTGAATTCGGCAGCACGACTGACAAATTTTAAGAACCCATCCAATTGCTGTCCCCTCTCCCAGCGGGAGAGGGTCAGGGTGAGGGAGAGCGCAACACCTAGAATAAACGATCACCATTTTAAAAAACCGCTTTAAAAAATAAAACGGCGCGGAAAAAATTCCGCGCCGTCTTTTTTGTCCCCACTAAATTATTCAACCGGCGATGACGCCGATCTCAACCGGTTCCACGTTAACGCCCTGCTTTACGAGCCAGTTGATGGCCTTGCCGACCTCGCTGTGTTTGCCATCGAGCTCGAGGCAGACGATGCCGATCTCATCCGTCACCGTGGCCTGACGGATGTTGGTCACGACCTTGAACTTGTGGCCGACTTCATAGATGAACGGCTTCTTGATGAGCTTGGGCGGATACATCAGCCACAGCCTTTGTTGAACGGGCGTTGTCGATTTAGTTGCGGCCACTTTTGTTTTTTTTGCGGGCATAAAATTATTTTGTGACTTGTTTCCCCTCACCCGCCATAGCCGCTGTCGCTGCTCCCTTGGGGAGAGGGAGAAACGCTCCCAGTTTTTGCATGAAACCACGGCAGTCTTCTGCTTGATAGCTTCTAAAATTTATTGAAGCGGCCAGCGGCTGTTCCTTCTCCCCGAGGGAGAAGGTCAGGATGAGGGGGAAGTGCGCGGCCATAAATTGACTTGGCTCTAACCGCCCGCGATGGCCGGGATGATGCTGATTTCGTCGCCGTCTTTGAGGGGCGTGGCTTTATTCTGGAGGAAACGGATGTCTTCCTCGTTCACATAGACGTTCACGAAACGGCGGACTTCACCTTTGTCATCGATCAGGCGTTCGGCGATGCCGGGGAAGCGCGTTTGCAATTCGTTGATGGCGTCGCCGATGGTGGCGGCGGTGACTTCAACCAGCTCTTCGTTGTTGGTCAACTTGCGGAGCGGCGTGGGGATGCGGACTTTTTTGGACATAAATTTCAGGCGTTAACTTTTTCTTCGTGAGCCAACAATGCTTCAAACTCGCGCAGGCTGGGCTTGATTTCACGCGGTTTGCCGACGTGGTGTTGTACGGCGTCGAGCGTCTTGAGGCCGTTGCCGGTGACGCAGATGACGGCGGAATCGTTCTTCGGTATCTTGCCGGATTCGATGAGTTTCTTCGCCACGCCCACGGTCACACCGCCGGCGGTCTCGGCAAAAATGCCTTCCGTCTCGGCAAGCAGCTTGATCGCGTCGCGAATCTCGTCATCCGTCACGTCTTCGGCGGCCGCACCGGTGTCGCGCATGACCTTGAGCGCGTAGAAACCGTCGGCGGGCGTGCCAATGGCGAGCGATTTCGCAATCGTGTCCGGCTTGACGGGCTTGAAGAAATCCAGGCCGGCCTTTTGCGCGGTGGAAATCGGCGAACAGCCGGTGGCTTGCGCGCCGTAAATTTTCGGCTGCGATTCGCTGATGAGACCGACCTTCACCAGTTCCTGATAGCCTTTGTGGATCTTGGTGAGCAACGAACCGGACGCCATCGGCACGATGGTGTGCTGCGGTGCGCGCCAGCCGAGTTGCTCGGCGATCTCATACGCCATGGACTTGGAACCCTCGGCGTAATACGGGCGCATATTGACGTTCACGAACGCCCAGCCGAACTTGCCGGCGATCTCGGCGCAGAGGCGGTTCACCTCGTCGTAATGGCCCTTGATGGCGATGACGTTCGCACCGTAGATGAGCGAGTTGACGATCTTGCCCTGCTCCAGATCGGACGGGATGAAAACGTAACTTTTCAAGCCGGCGCTCGCGGCCTGGGCGGCGACGGAGTTGGCGAGATTGCCGGTCGAAGCGCAGGCAACGGTCTCAAATCCAAGTTCCTTGGAACGGCTCAAGGCGACGCTGACGACGCGGTCCTTGAACGAGAGCGTCGGGTAATTGACGGCGTCGTTCTTGATCCAGAGTTCGCGGATGCCGAGTTTCTTCGCGAGGCGGTCGGCCTTGACGAGCGGCGTGAAACCCACCTGGGCACCGACGGTGGGTTCACCGGCGACAGGCAGCAGCTCGCGGTAACGCCACATGGTTTTCGGGCGCGACTGGATGACTTCGCGGGTCAGCGCCTTTTTGATGCGGTCGTAGTCGTAGGCGACTTCGAGCGGGCCGAAGTCGAATTCGCACACATGGGTGGCGGTGAGCGGATATTCGCGGGCGCACTCGCGGCATTTCAGCGCCTTCATGTAACCTTGATGCTTGTCAGTCATAATCTAAAATTTTCTCATTCTCATCCTCGTCCTCCTGCTCATCCTCAAGTTTTTCCCTTGATTCAAGAGGATGACGATGACGACGAGGATGATTTGTTAAAACAAAAAAGCCCCGGCTCATGGGGAGACGGGGCTGCAAAACTGGTGCGCTCGTCTCATTTTCCCCAGGCTAATGATGCCTGAGCTGGATTTAGCACCTGACATTGGAAACGCGTCCAATCGGTTGCCGTGGTGTCAACGGGCCAGTCCCTCGACCACTCGCAATGAGACCGTTGATATATCAACGGATGCGGATAGGATGATGCTTAACCATGAAACTGTCAAATGGAAATTTAGTCCCCCATGAAGCCGACAACGGTGGAAGTCAACTCAACCTGCGCGCTGCGTTTTGGTGAATTATGAGCGGTCAGCGGCCCGGCTGGTTTTTACGAATGTAGAAATGTCCAACTGCTGTTCCTTCCAGCAGGAGAAAACGGCTTTGACCAGCGGCACCCATCCCGTAACTTCCCCCCGATGAAATGCGCCACCCACCCCAGCTCGGATGCCATCGCCGTCTGCACCCATTGCGGACGCGCCGTCTGCTCCGATTGCGCCAAATCATCGCCCTCCAACCGCACCGTCTGCTCCGATGCCTGCGCCGCGGCCTTGACCGAAGGCGAAATCGCCCTGCGCACCCTCTTGCAAAAACATCTTCAAACCTCGCGCATCAACGCCTTTTTCTACCTGCTCTGCGGCGTGCTGTCCGGAGTGGGAGCCATAGCCGCAAATGAATATCTGCCCTCGCCCTTCCTCATCTGGTTCTGCGCCGGCTGCAGTCTGGTATTCATCCTGGCCGGAGCCTGGTTCCTGTGGTCCACAAAAAAACTCGGCAAATAAAAATTTTGTCACACGTCACACGACTCCGCGTCGGAGTGCGCCCGTCCTCGGGCGCTGCAGCATCCGAACAACCGAAGCCTTTAAGTATTTCAGATCATGCTACATTGAACAATGCAGTGGCCGGGACGGCCACACTCCGGAGAAGGAAATATGCCCCCGGCAACCCGGCGAATCGTTGATGGCCAGCGGCTCGGATGATTCTCGCAAAAGTGACAATGCCCAACTGCTGTTCCCTCGCCCAGCGGGAGAGGGTCAGGGTGAGGGAGAATACGCCAGAATTCACATGGTGGCCATTAAGGTGCGCCTTAAACTTCTGCATTCATACTTTTCTGCATTCATACTTCTTCATTTGGATTGTCCCTCGGTCACTCGCTCTCATATTTCAAAACAAACTTATCCTTGCCATCGGCTTGCGACCGGATGATTTGAATGCGTTTGGTCCCGAACCCGCCGGTGAGATTCAGAGTCACCGAGTGGTCGTCGCTGCTTTGGCTGAACTGGACCACCGGGCAATCCTTGCCCGCTACCGGCAGGAAGAGGAAGGCTTGCACGGCATTCGTGCCATGCGTGGTGTAGTTTACGACGGGCGCAGCCACGTTGCGCCCTTTCCGGTTGATGGTGCCGTCGGAAAGTTTCGGCACGATCGAAGAGGATGAGGCGGCGGGCAGGAGCAGCAGATTTTTCCCCGCAAACCCGGTGAAGACGGAATTCGATTGGTTATCGAGCACGGGCGCACACGGCAGGAGATGGAAGAGCCAGGAGTATTCGTGCTCTCCGCCGCTTTCAATTTGATCCACCACCACGGTGCCCAGCCCTTTCAACAGGATAAAATGGCGCACCCAGGAGACGGGCACCGGCCGGTCCTTAAAACCTTCGTCCTGCATCACCGCCCAGTCATAGCGATCGTTGGATTCCCACTGGATGATGCGGCTGCCGGAGTTCAACAACTTGGCTTGAGCGGGTTGGAACCGGCTGATGTCGCCCCGGCCATCCACCAGCAGGGTGTTGTGCGCCTGCGGCTGGAAATACCACGATTTTCTCAACGGATCGTCGTAATCGGAAATACCGCTATCCACCACGTAAGCCTGATCCCAATACCATAAGTGAAAGCCCAGCTTGCCGCCATGCCAGTGCGCCAAAATCCTCGAGCCGGCATCCAGAAAAGCGTAAGCCGGGGCCGCTGCCGCCGCATCCCGCATCACGGCCTGGTCCGAAGCGGCGAACCGGTAGGACCCGGGCGCCGTGCGGGGATACGGCAGGTCGAACAAGCCGGCTAATACTTGCAGGCTCACCGAGGAATCGCTCTCCGTGGAATCATTGATCGGCGGCATGGTATTGTCCGGCTGTGCGACCGTGGCCAGATAATGATAAAATTGCCGGAGCCGTTCCTCGCTGCGCGGCGGCGGCGCAACTTGATTGGCGCGGCACAGCAGATAGGCATCGCGAAAGATGGACGTGAAAAACGGATAGTATCCGGGAGCCAGTTCCACCGAGTTGCCATCATCGAAAAAGGCCTGGTCCAGATGATGGTTGAGGATGGCAAACGCCTTGAGCTTGAGTTGCGCGGCCTCCGGCAGGTCGGGAAAGAGCAGCGCCGCGTAAAGCATCGCGGTCGCGCCGTGCGACTGGTGGTTGTTCTCGTTGAACGGCATCGTCCCGAAATAGCCGAGCAACACCCGCGCGTGGTCCTGGACCAATCCATAAAGTTCGCGCTGCTCCGCCTCCGTAAAGCCCTTCTCTCCGAGAAAATAGCACCATGCCAGGTTTTGCATCCGCCACGCCACCTGCATATCCCGCCAGTTTTCTTTGCGGGTTGCGAAATAGGCCGTCAAATCCGGCGGCACAGGATTTTCCGCCGCCCATTTGCGGACGAATACCAGGATGTCCTGAAGATAGGCCTTGTCGCCCGTCAGATAATATTGCCGGGCGTAGCAAGGGAGGAAATACCAGCGGTTCAGCCAGACACTCTTTTCCGGTTCCGTCTTTTCCAGCGAGTCCCAGCCAATCGGATCACCCCACGGCGCGAAGAAGCCGGGGGACCGCATCACTTTGATGATATCCACATCCCGCTCCGACCCGATCATTTGTAGCTGGATGAGCCGGCCACCCTGATCCATCGGCAGGTAGTTCCAGACATCATAACGCTTCGCATAATCGTAGAATGGGAAATGACCCGTGCGCACCGGGTCGTTCGTATCCGCCGCCGCCATCCGGCAAACCCCAACCAGCAGAAAAACTAGCCCGATGAATGCGCGGAGTGTTGGTTTCATTTGAATCGGGATTTCCCGTTTTCGCGATGTTCGTTTTGTCCCAAATATTTGCAAGCCCTTTTTACAACCCTCGTGCCGGAGGGTGCATCTTGATACTGTCCTCGGAGCGCGGCTGTGTGCCGGGCTACAGGGCACCAGCCGCAGCACCGTGTCTAGGCCAGCGCTCATGGCGATCCAATCGTGGTAGGGACGGTGCGCCGCGCCGTCCGCGACCGAGCGAAGTCGAGGTCGCAGCGAACGTTAGAGAAGCGTATTTCGTAGTTCGATTCCGGCGGTCCCGCATGCGGGACCGGGGACAGCGCGCCGTCCCTACCAAAGTCACCACTAAACAATCCACCGGTAGATATTGACTTCATAGCCCTATTTAGGCCACTTTGTCTAGTATCAGCCCTAACGTTTAGGGCGAACATTAACCTTTAACGAAAGAACCACCATGGCCGATACCATTCAATCACTTGCCGACCTCCAAGCCGAATATAAGGCGAAAATCGAAAAAGCCCTATCCAACGCCAAAACCAAGCTCAAAACCGAACTGGATCTGGCCGTCTTAACCTTCGGCTCCATGGTCGAAGCTGGCGAAACCGGCATTTGGAGCAGCCCGACAATTGCGCCCATTCTCAAAGACCTCGGCTTGCAGCCCGTCAGTTCCGAGGCCAAAGCGATAGTCAAGCGGCGCGGCCGGGGCAAGGCCAAAGCCAAGGCAACCAGCAAACCCGTTGCTACCGCTACGGTCACGGCCAAGGCTCCGGCTAAACGCGTCAAAGGCGGCAATAAAGACCTGACGCCCACCGAAACGAAAATCTATGATTTCCTCGGCAAGGACGGCAAAAAGAACGCCGAAATCAACAAGCATTTCAAGATGGCGAATTCGAGCGTGAACACCACCAAGATGAAGGTCAAAGGCTTCATCGTGAAGAAAAACGGCAAGTGGCACCAAAAATAATTCCCGCGAATCTCAAAACCCGTCAGCCCGAAACGGCTGCCGGGTTTTTTATTTAACGTCTTGCTCTGCGCCGTATGCAGTTATTTGCTAAGACCCCCGCGATCCCCTCGTTGAAATTTGGGGAGCACAGCCGCCCCGGCTGTTGTTCGGCGTGCCCTCGCGCCGAACCCGAGCGGTCGGAAACGCAACCAAACGGTTCGATGTTCGCACGCGTAATCGTAGGTCGCGAGGGCGCGACCCACTGCGCCCGGGGCGGGCGCACTCCCTCCCCCTTCCTCATCTGGTTTCTCCCCCTCGTGCCAACGGCACAACCGGATATTAGCAGCCACAAAGTGGCTGGTAACAACCCACAAAAAACCTCCCCGTCCCGGCGGGACGACGGAAATATTACCCGTAGCCGCCGACATCAGTCCGCGCCATCCATCCAGAACCTTTCGCAAAATCCGAAAGCATTACCAACGCGTGAGCGTCTTGGACTGCGGTAGCCCTCTACCGCTTTTCATTGCGAACCCGAAAATGACCGCTACCGGCCTAGGCATGTTTCAGGATAGCACATTTAACCTTGCATCAGCCATGAAACACCTGCAAGTGTTACCGCAAAATTGAAAGTGTTGCCTACATTAGATGGATTCGAGTTCAACCAGCGTATGAAGATGCTGGAATTAAGCTCTGTATTCATATCGCCATACACCGCAACCATCCTCAGATTGGACACTACAATATGTTCAGGTGTCTTTGTGAAGATATGCGGTGTATATGGCGTACTCACTGCCAAGCATTGCGCGGACCTTATCTTTGATAAACCGCGCGTAGCTTTTGCATTTTACAATCAACCACATCAAGCATGGATTGATACTGATAATCTAGGCCGTATTGAACTGGCTGTAATTTCTGACGGAAAGCCGGACCTGTCTTTTATCGCTATATTGGATAATCGGTATGTCCAAGGTCTTATGCGTTACATGGCATTTTACGATCTGGAGGAGCAAGACGGTGATGTACTGAGGAGTAGAGTATTAAAAGATTACTGGTGTATATGTGGTAGTCCGCATGAAAAACTGGTGCAGTAACCGTTTATGTTGAACGGTGAAGTTCATATGATGAATTTTACAACATCACTTGCATTCCAAGTTGGCTTGTTAGATACAAAAGACAATCAAGGATACGACTACATCAGGCTTAAAACATACGCAAATCATGAAGGCTACCCTTTTGATTATACGGGCACAAGCGGTGGTGGCATCTGGTATCAAATGGTGGTGACTACAGATTATATCAATTACAAAATAGTTCCGATCTTGGCGGGTATAGTTTGCTGGCAGACAGTAAATGTAAAAGACAAGATCAGGACTCTTAGCGGGCATTACATAAATTCAATTTTCGAGCTACGCGAGAAAGTCAGGGCTACACTAAACAGGTAGCGAAAAAGGCGTGTGTCCTGACTAATGGTATATTCATAATTTTTCATTCTCTCCAGCCCTACCAACATCACCTCGTCCGGTTCACACTCGAATAATTCCACCCGTCCATCGCCCGCACTCTCCACCCACGCGAATCAGTTTCGATTCCCACCGCCCCCGAATCCCGCGTATAAACCACCGGAATCTTTGTCTGCTCCAACCGTTCCTTCAATCCCCTGCCCGCCCGACGCGTGGCCGGAAACTCCGAGTCCGCGATGACGATCACCTTCGGCTGGATCGCCGCAATCAAATCATCGCACAACGGTTCCCCCGCATCCGGCAGACCGGCGACGACGATGTCCGCCCGCAAATCGTTGGTGCCCGAAAGCAGTTCACTTTGACCGCTGCGGCTCAAGTCGGATAACAACAAAACGCGCGTGCCATGAAAATCCCCCATCAACACCAGCGGCGCATCATCCACCTTCGCCAAAGTATTGGTTAAGGGAAACAAGACTTTCCAGCAATCCACGGTATCGTCGTAATGCAAAATTTTGCGCCGCCCACTTTTATCAAATGCCGCCACCGCGTTGCGATAGTCAATGGAACGGAATTTCACATCGCTCGTCCAGACCGTGCCGATGCCAAATAATTCATCCAGCATCGGCGCCCCCTCGCAATCGCGGGCCGCGCCTTCGGTCAGGATGAGCCGGGGAATATGATTCACGCCCTGCGCCCGCAAATAATCCTTCATGCAGAACTGGACGGCCTTTTCGCTGCCGCAATTGACCAGCCAGTCGCCCTGCCTGCCGCCATCCACATAGACCGCATGACCGCCCTCCGTCGGCAACACCGTCAACGTCGTCCGGTCGCGTGCCGCCTCCCATTGCCACAAGTAGACCGCCGCCACAAAAATCAAAACCGTCACCCCGGCCATTCTGCGCCGCATGGTTTTGAACCAGCCGCTGAAGATGGCGATGACCACCGCATAATAAATCGCGATCGTGACATACGAAGGGTCATGCACATAGCAATACGCCCCGGGAATTTTCGTGGCTTCCACACTGACCCATTGCATCGCCACCATGAAAAACCACGCCGCATGATTGAACAGCACGGTGAACCATGGCAGCCAATGCCCGCAGATCAATGCCCCCAGATTCGCCATCAAGGCGGCCGTGCCCAGCGGCACGGCAATCAGGTTCGCCAACACCGAGATCGGGCTGAACAAATGGAAATATTTCGCCGAAAGCGGCAGCGACCCGATCCAGGCCGCCAGTGAAAGCCCGAAGTAACGCGTGAATCCATACAACAGCTTAAGCGAAATTCGCTGCCACCACGGCACCAGTTCGTCCGGCACCAGCGGATCATGCTTGAGGATGCGGTCAAAGTATTCATTTGTTCGCGGCAACATGATGCCAATCACCAGCATGACAAAAAATGAAAGCTGAAAGCTGGCCTCAAAAAGCTGGTTCGGGTTCAAGACGAGAATGATGGTTGCGGCCGCCGCGAGGGAATTCAGCAGATCACCCGGACGCTTCAGCGCCCACCCGCCCAGCACCACCGTCATCATCACCGATGCCCGGACCGCCGACGGTTCCCAGCCCGTCGCCGCCGTGTAAAACCAGATGAGCGGCACCGCAATCGCCCCGCTCCACGCGCGCGACAATCGCAGCACCCGCAGCAAGGTGACAATGATGCCGGAGAGCAAGGCGATCCTCAACCCGTCAATCGCGAACATATGCATCGTGCCCGCCCGGAGAAAAGGTTCGCCGATGTCACCGTTGAAAGCAGTCCGCCACCCCAGCGTCATCGCCCAGAGCAACCGCAGCGGTTCGTCTTCCGCCGGCAAACCCAGCGCCAGCGTCCCCCTGGACCAATTTAGAAACCGGTCGGTCAGCGGCGGCTTGGAAATTTCCGGCGGCAGAATCTTCCAGTAATTAAGGGATTCCGCCTTTAGCTGGAAATAAACGCCGCGCTGGGCCAGGTAATTTTTCAAGTCGAACAACCCTTCCGCCACCGGCAACGGCGGACGGGAAATGACGCCGGTAATCTCTACTTTTTGCCCGGCAAAGAAATCGTCCGGCGGAATTCCCGGCGTCGTCACCATGATTTCACCGGCCGCCGGGGCAAAGGCATCGTCACGTTTGACTTCGCTGACCCGCACGCGGGCCACGCTGCGCCAGATCTCCACCCCGTCGTGCTCGATGATTTTCAGGTGCGGCGTTTCCACCAATTTGCCATGGACGGTTACGATGGCCGGCTCGTCACCCAGGATTTTTCTCAAATCGTCCGGCGAAATGACGGCGTTATGCGCGGCAAAATTGGCCCAGCCCAAAAACATTAGGAGCGGCCAGAGCAACCAGCCGCGATACGCCTTGAGAACGAGGACGAGCGCCAGTAAAGAAAGTGAAACCGCAAGAAGAACCGGCAGCGGCAATTGACAAAATTGGGCCAGGAGCAGCCCTGCCACATAAGCCAAAACCACGCTGACCAGCGGACGGTTCATTTCATTGTCGTCTTGTAATTTTTCGGATTATCCACAAACCGGCCAGGCCCGTCGCACCGCCGCACGTGTCGATCATCACATCGGATACCAGCGCCGTACGGGTCGGGACAAAAACCTGATGAAACTCATCGCTGGCCGCGTAGAGAAAAACGCAGGCCAGCGCCAGCCCGGCCTCATCCCAGCGCCAGCGCGTGGCGGGAGTTTTCGGCGAATTGCGGACCGCCCGCCAGAGCAACAGGCCGAGCAAGGCATATTCGAAGAAATGGCATGTCTTGCGGAACAGATGATGGATTTCCTCGACTTGCGCCTGCGGCAGGGCGGGAAAAAGCCAGTGGATCAACGGCTCGAAAAGCAGCGAGGAATGCGCGTAAGACTTCGCATCGGATGACGCGGTGAAAATCATGGCCATCCAAACCATGACCGGCAGCCAGTATTTTAGAAACTTTTTGAACTTCGGCACGCGCGATGAAACCCCGTTTTGCGATGCGCCGCAACCAGATTTTCGGACAGGCAGTGTCTTAAATTGGTGGGGCGAGCGTCCTCGCGAGCCGCTTAAACCCAAGGCTCACGTCGGCTCGCAGTGACGCTCGTCCCACCGGGCTTCCTGAAATTAAGACACTAGCTTCTAACGTTTGGATTTGCAAATACTGCTCATTTTTGGCAAACAAAGTGTTCCGATGAACAGGTTTTTTTCGCTTTTTTTGTTAGCCACCACGCTTACGGCCGGCGCGGCGCTGCCGCAGCCCGGCTTGATCGTCCGCATCCATTTTGCCGGCGGTGACGCCGTGGCGATGGATAAAAATTATTCCGCTTTCAATAATGAATTTTCCTCCGCCGAGGCATTAGCCTTGCGCCGGCAGGCCGCCGACAAGCTGGCGCCGTGGCTCGCAGGCTGGTTGCAGGCGAAAGCCGGGGCCGGCACCAGCGCTGAAAATTTGCGTCCGTTGTTCGACGACCTGCAAAGTTCCGAGTGGTTTTTTGAGGCGCATACATCCGCAGGCAAGCCCAGTGGCTATTTTGCCATCAAGCTTGATCCAGCGCGCTTACAGCTCTGGAAAGCAAATTTGAAATCAGCGCCGTTTGAAATTGATGACTCACGCGGCTGGCTGTTTTGTTTGTTTGGCGACACCGTGGGAAAATTGGGCGACCTGCAAATACCCCCGCCGCTGGCTGGCTGGCTGGAATGCGATGTGAACTGGCCGGAACTGGGACGCTGGTATCCAGGCGTAAAAGCGCTGGACCTGCCGGAGACAAAATTCTCCGTCTCCGCCGCCGCCGGACAATTCCACATCATCGGCAGATTTTACTTTCTGCAAAACCTTGCTGGCAGGTTCGATCCGTGGCAGATCCCGGTGAATGAAATCCACCAGCCGCTGACGAGCTTCACCGCCGTGCGCGGCTTCGCGCCGTGGCTCGCCGGACAGGACTGGGCGCGCGCCTGGCAGTTGTCACCGCCGGCCAACCAGCTTTTCATCTGGTCGATGAGCGGCATGCCGTTTCAAACCTTTGCCGCCGTTCCGCTAAATGATTCAATGGCCGCCTTGAACCGGCTTTATCAAAACTTGCAGCCGGCCTTGGCTGCTGAAAATGCGCGCAAACGGTTTGTGGACCCGTTTAAACTGTCGCTGGAAAGCAACCGCCTGATCGTGGCCGGCGCGCCCATCGTCACCCCGGAAATCACGGCACAACACGATCCGGCGGGGGATTTATTGTTCGCCAGCACATTTCCCAACGCAATGCACGGCCGGCCGTTGCCGCCTGAATTGTCCCAGGCGCTGGCGCGGCCGAACCTTCTCTATTATCACTGGGAAATGACCGCGCCCCGTTTTCCGGCCCTGTTGCAATACTCGCAACTCGCGCTGATGCTCACGGCCCATGCGCAAATGAACGTGCAATCCGTCGCGTCCAAGTGGGCACAAATCTCGTACCCGGCACCGGGCATCACCACAACCGAAATCACCCAGACCGCGCCGGACCAATTGACCTTCACGCGGAACGCGCCGGCCGGCTTCACCGCCCTGGAATTTTTTGCCCTGGCCAGCTGGGTGGACGCGCCGGAATTTCCTCATTGCACCCTCGAACTGCCGTCGTTGTCCGAACGGATGAAAATGCTGCGCGCCAAAAGGATGCACGCGCAGCCCCCCGGCTCCCCGGCCCCGCCGCAATGATTTCATGTTGAAGCTAGGCGTCAATATCGACCACGTCGCGACCATCCGTGAGGCGCGTTATCGCGGACGCGGGTTCGGCGAGCCGTGTCCCGTGCAGGCCGCGCTGGAGGCGGAAGCGGCCGGCGCGCACGGCATCACCGCGCATCTGCGCGAAGACCGGCGGCACATCCAGGACCGTGATGTGTTCGGGCTGCGGAAGAAAATTTCCACCCGCTTGAACCTGGAGATGGCGAACTCACCGGAAATCACCGCCATCGCGTTGAAGCTAAAACCGGAAATCGTCTGCCTCGTGCCCGAACGCCGCCAGGAAGTGACCACCGAGGGCGGCCTTGACGTCGTCGGCGCGGAAAAAGCCCTGACCGCAACGTGCAAAAAAATGACCAAGGCCGGCATCGAAGTCAGCCTGTTCATCGCACCAGATAAAGAACAGATCGAGGCAAGTGCCCGCACCGGGGCGCAGTTCATTGAATTGCACACGGGAAAATTCGCCGAGGAATTTCACGACCCCAAAAAGCGCAAGGCCGAACTGGCGCGTTTGATTGACGGTGCGAAACTGGCACATTCGCTCGGATTAAAAGTGAATGCCGGCCATGGGTTGAATCTTGAAAACCTGCCGGGACTCTTTGCCGTGCCGCATCTCGTGGAGTTGAACATCGGCCACAGCCTGGTCAGCCGCGCGGTTTCCATCGGCATGAAATCCGCCGTGAAGGAAATGCTCGCGGTGATGAAAAAATACCGCGCATGATTCTCGGAACGGGCATTGATATCATCGAGGTGGCGCGCATCGCGGCTTCGTATGAAAAATTCGGCGAACGCTTTGTGAACCGCATCCTTCTGCCGGATGAAATCGCGTATTGCCTGCAACATCGCAAACCAGCACCGTTTCTCGCCGTGCGTTTCGCGGCCAAGGAGGCGATCTCCAAATCATTTGGTACGGGCATCTGCGCGGCACTCGGCTGGCAGGACATGGAAATTCGCCGCAAGGAATCCGGCGAGCCCTTTGTGGTTCTGCACGGAAAAGGCAAAATCCTGCTCGAATCGCGTGGCGCAAAAACCGTGCACATCAGCCTCAGCCACACCGAGAATTACGCGGCCGCCACGGCCATCTTGGAAGCTTGATTTTCCCGTCCGCAATGCGGTTTGACGCTGGCGGAACCCGGCGGTAACTTTTAGATATGATTGACGTAGCAGACATCCGGCCGCGGGCGGCGATGACAAAAAAGAATTTTGAGCCGCTGGCGAAGGAAATTTTCACGCTTAAAAAACAGCTCAACGCGGTTATCCTCGCCCACAATTACCAGGTGCCGGAAATCCAGGACGTGGCTGATTTTGTCGGCGATTCGCTCGGCCTGGCACAGCAGGCGGCAACAACCAGCGCGGATGTCATCGTGTTCTGCGGCGTGCATTTCATGGCGGAGACCGCAAAAATTTTGAACCCGGACAAGATAGTCGTTCTCCCGGACCGCGACGCCGGCTGTTCGCTGGAAGAAAGCTGTCCGGCGGAAAAACTGGAGGCGTTGCAAAAAACAAACCCCAACTTCTGGACCATCGCCTACATCAACTGCAGCGCGGCGGTAAAGGCGTTGTGCGATGTCATCGTGACCAGCGGCAATGCGGAAAAAATCGTGAACGCCGCGCCCAAGGATAAGGACCTGCTCTTTGTGCCCGACGAAAACCTCGGCCAATGGGTCATGGAACAGACCGGGCGCAAGATGACGCTGTGGAAGGGAAATTGTTACGCCCATGTCGAATTCCAGCGTGAACAAGTCCTGGCGGCAAAACTGCAGTTTCCCGACGCAAAGATCATCGTTCACCCCGAAAGCGTGCGCGAAGTCCGGGAGCTGGCGGATGCCATCTGTTCGACGGAAAAAATGATCACTTACTGCAAATCCAGCCCCGCGAAGCGCTTCGTCATCGTCACCGAATCGGGAATCATCCACCGGATGAAAAAAGAATGCCCCGACAAGGAATTTTTGTGCGCGCCGGTGTTCAACGTCATGCGTGCCCCCACGGACAATTGCCGGTGCAGCGAATGCAAATTCATGAAGATGAACACCCTCGAGAAGGTGCGCGACTGCATGAAAAACCTCGCGCCGCGCGTCGAACTGCCCGCGCACATCCTGAAACGCGCGCGCCTGCCGATCGAACGCATGCTGGAGATTTCGGCACAGCCGCTGGCGAATGCGGGTTGAGACTGCAAGCTGAACCGGTGGATTTGTCAGCCGGCAACAAACAAAACCACGTTCAATTTACCGTGGGTGCCTGTTTTCTTCTTTTACGGCACTTTTCACCATAACATCTTCCATTTGTTACATATTCATTAAATTGTAACCTGTTTGTAACTTTTCCGACTCGTTTCCGTAACCTTGGTCCGTAAAATGAGTGCCGCTCCTCAAATCAATATAATGACAAAACGCCATTCTCTCAGGAATAAAACCTTGGCCACGACCTTCACCGGCGCAACCGCTGCATTAGTTTTGACATCTAACAGCCATGCTCAATCAACGGACTCAAACGACCCGGTAGTGGATGTATTGATTGAAAAAGGCATCATCAATCAGGCCGAGGGCCAGAAAGTCCTGGAGGAAATCGCCGCCCGCCGGTCCAACGCGGTCAACGAGATTTCCGGGATGTCGGCGTCGAAATGGAAAATTTCCGACGCGATCAAGAGCATCCAGTTGTATGGTGATTTGCGGATGCGGTATGAATACCGCGGCGTCGACAATGTGCCCGGTGCCAGCCAGGAAACCTATTATCGCGAACGGTTTCGCTATGCGTTTCGGGCAGGCCTCAAGGGCGACCTGTTCGACGATTTCAACTATGGTATCCGGGTGGAAACCAGCACAAACCCGCGTTCACCATGGGCCACGTTCGGCAACAATAGCACCGCCGGTTCTGTGACACCCTCGGACAAATCCCAAAGCGGCCTTAATCTTGGTCAGGTTTTCCTCGGCTGGCATCCCGCCGATTGGTACGAAATGACCGTGGGCCGGATGCCGATGCCGCTTTATACCACACCAATGGTGTGGGACTCGGACATCAACCCGGAAGGCGCATTTGAAAAATTCAAATTGACGGTCAAAAACGTGGATTTGTTCGCCGACTTCGGCCAGTTTGATTATCAGGATCCCAACCCGGCTGTTTCCGGACCTACGAGCGATGTCTTTCTGCTCGCGTGGCAGGTCGGAGCCAATGTCCGGCTGACGCAGGATATGTCATTCAAGATCGCGCCCGTATTTTACAATTACACCGGCGTGGAGACGGCCGGCAGCGGCTTGGGAGGAATGTTTGTCGGTCAAGGGAACGCAGCGGGCAACAACCCGGGCGTGCCCGGCGCAACCGCCCCGAATTTGGCCGCCTACAACGAGGAAGGTCTCGACAACTTGCTGATCCTTGAAATCCCGATGGAATTCAATTTCAAAATCCAACATACGCCGTTCGGTCCCCTGCAGGCGCGCGTGTTCGGCGATTTCGCCTACAATTTTGATGGCGACGACCGTGCTGATGCCGCTTATCACGCCAACCCCGCAGCATTCCCCGGTCTGACCGGTCCGGTTTACAGCCAGAATAAGGCCTATCAAGTTGGTTTCGGCATCGGCAATGCCGGCCCCGTGTATGGTCCGACCCAGGGATTGGTCTATGGCTCGACCGCGAAAAAAAATACCTGGGAAGTGCGCACCTACTGGCAGCACATCGAACAATACGCGTTGGACGTGAACCTGATCGACTCCGACTTTTTCGAAGGCCGCGGAAACCTCCAAGGCGTCTACACCGCGTTCGCTTATAGCATCACCGACTCGATCATCGGCACGCTCCGTTACGGCTACGCCAACCGCATTGACAACCGGCTCGGCACCGGCGGCAACAACCTGGATATTCCCGGCATCAACCCCATTAAAAATTACAATTTGTTGCAGATGGATTTGACCTGGCGATTTTGATTGTCACCGAATTGTAACTAACGTCCGAAAACGAAATCAGACCATAATCTTGAATCGAAATATGAAACAACTGTTAGCAATCCTCTCCGCGGCGACCATCGCTGCCAGCGTTCATGCCGGCAACATCACCGTCAAGGGTTCGGATACCCTTCTCATTCTGGCGCAAAAATGGGCGGAAGTTTACATGGGCGACCACAAAGACGTAAAAATCCAGGTCACCGGCGGTGGTTCGGGCATCGGCTTCGCTGCGTTGCAAAACCAGACGACCGATTTATGTGATGCTTCCCGCAAGGCCAAGCCGGCGGAAATCGCCAACTGCATCAAGGCCTTCGGCAAGCGCCCGACCGAATATAAGGTCGCCCTCGACGGCTTGTCCGTTTATGTGAACCCCGAAAACCCCGTCAAGGAACTGACCATCGCGCAGGTCGGCGACATCTTCACCGGCAAAATCAAAAACTGGAAGGAAGTCGGCGGACCGGACCAGCCCATCACAATCTATAGCCGTGAAAACAGCTCCGGCACCTATGAATTTTTCAAAAGCGAAGTTTTAAAAGGACAGGACTTCGATGCCAGCGCGCAAACCATGCCCGGCACAGCGGCGCTGGTTCAAGCTGTTACGAAAGACAAGGGCGGCATCGGCTATGGCGGCGCCGCCTACGGCGGCAACGCCAAACATCTCTCCATCAAGGCCGATGATTCCTCGCCCGCGATCGAGCCGACCGAGGACAATATTGAAAACAAAACCTATCCGATCTGGCGTTACCTGTATGTTTACGTGAATCCCAATCTGGACAAAGGTGATGTCGCCGCCTACCTGAACTGGATGCGCAGTGACGCCGGCCAGGATTACGTCAAGGACATCGGCTATTATCCGCTGCCGAAAAATTTGCGGAGCAACTGATTTGATCACCTGTTCCTTAAAAGATCGTTTTCGCGGGCGGCGCGGTTCTCAATTGAGAATAATGCGCCGCCCGTTTAACTTTTTCCCTGCGTGAACACGGACACCGAACAACGCCGGCGCAGCCACGGTTGGATGGGTATCCACCGCGGCCACAAGGCGCGTCCCGTCGAATGGCTTGCTGAAAAATTTATTTTTCTCGTCTCGCTTTCGACCATTGCGATGGTGTTGTTGATCTTTTTGTTCGTCGCCCGCGAGGCGCTGCCCGTTTTCTTCGGCGAGACCAACACCGCATTGATCCAGCCTGTTATTCCAACCGCGGAAATGGACAAACATTCGCCGGCGGAATTGCAACAGTACCTCGAACTCACGCCGGAACAATTTAAGGCCATGGACAAGGACACCTTGTCCATGCTGATGGACGTGAAAGTCGAGGCGCTCAACGACATCCCCGACAATTTCCGCAAGGACCCCGACGCCAAAATCAACACTTCGGAGTGGAAATACCTGGTCCAACCGCATCAATGGTCCGGTTATTCAAAACCGGAATTCATCTGGCAACCCGTAGGTGAAATAAAAAAATTCAACATCATCCCGCTTTTCGTCGGTACGTTAAAAGTTACCCTCATCGGTCTGCTTTTTGCCGTTCCGCTGGCGGTTGGCGCGGCGATTTACGTTTCGCAGCTCGCGCGACCGCGCATGCGCGAAATCGTGAAACCGGCCATCGAAATGCTCTCCGGCATCCCCTCCGTCGTCGCCGGATTTTTTGCGCTCATCGTCATGGCCAGCGTGCTGCAAAAGCTGTTCGGCTACCAGACCCGATTGAACGCCTTCGTCGCCGGCATCGCGCTCGGCTTCGCCGTCATCCCGGTGATTTTTTCCATCGCCGAAGATGCGCTGACCAGCGTACCCCGCGCCTATACGCAGGCCGCGCTTGCGCTTGGCGCTTCGCGCTGGCAGACCGCGTGGCAGATTGTTCTCCCCGCTGCCCTGCCCGGTGTATTTGCCGCCACCGTTTTGGGTTTTGGCCGGGCGATCGGCGAAACCATGATCGTATTGATGGTCTGCTCCGCGAGCGTCATGTCTTGGAGCATTTTTGATTCGGCCCGCAGTATCACTACAACCATTGCGGCCGAAATGGGTGAAGTCGTCACCGGCGGCGCGCATTACCGGATTCTGTTCATGCTCGGTTCGCTGCTGTTCGCCGCCACCTTTTTGTCGAACATGGCCGGCGAACTGGTCATCCAGCGGTTCAAACAAAAATTGGAGGGTAAAAAGTGAACACCGTTGCGCCCGGCCAATACCTGCCCGAAACTTCCGGCGACACCGCCCGGATGACCCGGCATTTTCGTTCGGAGAAATTTGATTTTTCCTCCTTCTTTTTCACCGGGCTGACGGGCCTGGCAACCTTGCTCATCATCGGCATCCTGGTGACGATTTTGGTCAATATCATCGCCAACGGCTGGAGCGGCCTGTCGTGGCACTTTGTTTCCTCCATCCCCACCAAGGATTTTTTTGACCCGGCCACCACCGGCATTTTGCCGATGATCATCGGCACGGCGATCCGCGTGGTATTGATGACAATCTTTGTGATTCCCGTCGGGGTCATCACCGCCATTTATCTCACGGAATACGCGCCCAGCAATTCGCTCATCACCCGAATCATCCGCGCGGCGGTTAATAATCTCGCCGGCGTACCCTCCATCGTCTTCGGGCTTTTCGGCGTCGGGTTTTTCATCAATTTCATCGGCAAAAACCTGGACCAGGTTTTGCATAATTCCGCCGCCGTCTGGGGCCATCCCGCGCTGATCTGGGCCTCGCTCACCCTCGCCGTGATGACTATGCCGGTCGTCATCGTTGCAACGGAAGAATCGCTGAAAGCCATCCAGCCCGGTCTGCGGGAGGCGAGCCTCGCGCTCGGTGCCACCAAGCTGGAAACCATTCTGAAAATCGTTCTGCCGCAGGCGCTGCCCGGCATCATGACCGGCGGCATTCTCGCCGTCAGTCGCGCGGCCGGCGAAGTCGCGCCGCTTCTGTTCACCGGCGTGGCCTATTACATGTCGTCAGTGCCAACACATCTGAGCGACCAGTTCATGGATCTGGGCTACCACGTTTTCGTCCTGTCCACCCAATCCCCGAACATCGACCAGACGCGCCCGATTCTTTATGCCACGGTTCTGGTGTTGCTTGCGCTTACCTTTGCGCTGAATTTCGTGGCGATCTTGATCCGCGCCCAAGTCAGGAAAAAACTGCGGTCAATGCACTGAATTTATATGGCCGAAATTTCGCTTCCCAAAATCGAAACGCAAAAAGGCGCCACCCCGGCGGGCGCCATGCTGCCATTCATTGAAATTTCCAATGTGTCTTTGTACTACGGCCACAGCAAGGCGCTGAAGGATATTTCCGTCAATCTCGGCGAAAGAGTTGTCACCGCCTTCATCGGCCCCAGCGGTTGCGGCAAGTCCACCCTGCTCCGTTGCCTGAACCGCATGAACGACCTGATCGACAACGTGCGCATCGAAGGTTCGATCAAGATTGGCGGCCATGACATCTATGCGCACGACGTTGACGTGATTGAACTCCGCAAGCGCGTCGGGATGGTCTTTCAAAAATCAAACCCGTTTCCCAAATCGATCTACGAGAATGTGGCCTACGGTTTGCGGTTGCACGGCATCAGGGCGAAGTCCGAGCTGGACGGCATCGTGGAACAAAGCCTGCGGTCAGCGGCATTGTGGGATGAAGTCAAAGACCGTCTGCATAGCAGTGCACTTGGCTTGTCCGGCGGTCAACAGCAACGGCTTTGCATTGCGCGCGCCATCGCCATCAAGCCGGAAATCATTCTGATGGACGAGCCGGCCAGCGCACTCGATCCCATCGCCACGGCACGCATCGAAGATTTGATTTTGGATCTAAAAAAGGACTTTACCATCGTCATCGTGACACACAATATGCAACAGGCGGCGCGCATTTCCGACCAGACCGCATTCTTTTACATGGGCGAACTGGTCGAATTTGGCACGACCTCGAAAATTTTTACCAACCCGGCGCAAAAACGGACGGAGGACTACGTCAGCGGCCGGTTTGGCTGATTTATTGAACTATGGAAAACCATTTTGAAGCGGGCCTGGAAAATTTAAGGCAAAGACTTTTGCTGATGGCCAGCCGCGCCGAGACCTCCGTGAACGAAGCCGTTCAGTCCCTCATGCAGCGCAACCAGGACCTCGCAATGAAGGTACGCGAGGACGACAACATCATCGATCAATTCGAAATTGAGATCGATGAAATGGCCATCCAGCTTTTGACGAGGGCCCCGCTCGCCAGCAATCTCCGGCTGGTGACCGTGGCGATGAAAATTTCGCAAAACCTCGAACGCATCGGCGATGAAGCCACTAAAATCGCCAAGCGCGCCCGCGATCTGTCGCAAGAGCCGCCGGTGAAATTGAACCTGGACCTGCCGAAACTCGCCAAGATGGCGCTGTCCATGGTCAAGGACTCGCTCGACTCTTTTGTGCAAAAGGATTCGGCAGCGGCTCGCACCATCATTCCGCGCGACAAGGAAGTGGACGCGCTGAACAAACAGATCCATGACGTGCTGGCAAATTACATGACGGAAAACCCCGATACCATCGGTAGGTGCCTGCATTGGATCGTCGCGGCCAAGAGCCTGGAACGGATTGCCGACCACGCCAAGAACATCGCCGAGGAGGTTGTTTATCTGTGCGAGGCACAGGACATCCGTCACGTGCAGGCAGGGCGGTAGAGGCTTAAGATAAGTTGTAGCCGTTGGTTTCCAGTGATTTTCTCCCCCGGCCCTCTCCCGCTGGGAGAGGGAGAAACGCTCCCAGCTACAGACAAAGACCAGCGGCTGGATTGGAGAATATCGTGCTAAATAAAAGAAAGGCAAACATGGCTGTTCCCTCTCCCAGCGGGAGAGGGTTAGGGTGATAGTGCGGATACGACTTATTTAAAAATGCTCCAAGGCACAATCACATCCCTGTTGCCTTGGGAATTTTTTCGTGCGCAATCCGGGCGTTTTTGCGAGACTGCGCATGCATGTTCTCCATCCAGCAACTCTTCAGCAAAGGCGACCGGTTCCAGGAATTGCTTGAAGCCGCCGCCCAGGAATCCCACGAAAGCGTCCGGCTCGTCATCGAATTGATGAAGTCGCCGCGCAACACGCAGAATTTCGACGACCTCGTGTTGGCGCGCCGGAAGGAAAAGAAAATTTCCGAACAGATCAGCACCGAACTGGTGAATGCCTTCGTCACCGGACTCGAACGCGAAGACATCGAGGCGCTCGCCCGTGCGCTGTTCCGCATCCCGAAGGCCGCCGAAAAACTTGCCGAGCGACTCAGCATGACCGGCAAGCATCTGGACGGGCTCGATTTTTCCAAACAGGCCGAGATGATGAGCAAGGCCACCAACTCGGTCCATGAGATGATCAAATCCCTGCGCGATCTCAAAAATGTGGAACAGATGAAGAACTTTAGCGATCGCCTGCAACTGGTGGAAATCGAAGCAGACAAGCACATGAACGAGCTGCTCCGGGACATTTACGGAGGCAAATACGAACCGCTTCATGCCATGATCATTCGCGACGTGAATGAATTGATGGAAAAGGTCGTGGACCGCTGCCACGACACCGGCGTCGTGATCATGCACACCGTCCTCAAAAACTCCTGACCGGCCATGTTGATTGTTTGCACGGTCATCCTGGTCGCGCTGTTCTTTACCTATACGAACGGCTTTCACGATACGGCGAACGCCATCGCCACCGTCGTGGGCACCAAGGTTTTGACGCCGCGCCAGGCTATCATGCTCGCAGCGGTCACGAATCTGCTCGGGGCCTTCTTCGGCCTGGCCGTTGCCAAGACAATTTCCAGCGGGCTGGTGGACGCGCAGTTCGTCAGCCAGGGTTCCATCGTCTGCGGATTGTTTGCGGCCATCGGCTGGAATCTGCTCACGTGGTATTTCGGTCTGCCGTCCAGTTCCAGCCACGCGCTGGTAGGTTGCCTGTTAGGTGCGGCGATCGCCTTCGCCGTCTGCATGAATGACGTCAAGCCGCTTACCGGCAAGGATGGCAAACCCGTTTCTGTCTGGAGCGCCATCAAGTGGGTTGAGGTAAAGGACAAAAAGGAAAAGACGCTCGTCCAGGCCTCCCCCGAAGCGATTGCCGCCCTCGGGGCTGACATCAAGACCAACGGCACGTACACCGTGCAGATCGGCACGAACCAGATACAGATGGTTGCGTTCTGCGGGCGCGTCGCGACGGTGGAAACGATCAATAAACCAGGCGCGGATAAAGGCGGAATATTTTACAAGGTCGTCGTGCCCATGTTCACCTCGCCGTTGTTTGGTTTCATCGGCGGTTTTGGCTTCATGACGTTGCTTTATATTTTGCTGCGAAATTGGAAGCCGCTGACGGTAAACCGCGTTTTCGGCAAATTGCAGCTCGGTAGCGCCGCTTACATGGGGTTCGGCCATGGCATGAATGACGCCACCAAATGCATGGGCATCATCACGCTCGCGCTCGTCACGGCAACCACAAGCGGAGTGTTTGCCGACCTGCCCTCGTGGGCGGGATTTTTGGTGACCAAACAGGGTTCCGATCCCGCGCACTTCGGCTTGGGCGATGAACTCATCTCTTTGTTGCCGAATGCGCTTCAATTCGGCTATATGCCCGGTCCGGTGGACGTCAAAAGCCAGGGAATTCCTAACTGGGTCGTCGTGCTATGCGCGCTGACGATGGCTGCGGGCACTGCCGCCGGCGGCTGGCGTATCATCAAGACCATGGGACACAAATTGGTGAAGCTGCAACCGGTGAACGGCTTTGCCGCCGAGACAACCGCCGCCACCATACTCATTGTGACCGGATCGCTCGGAATGCCGATATCCACCACCCACGCCATCAGCACCAGCATCATGGGCGTCGGCTGCGCGAAACGGTTCAGCGCGTTAAAACTTAACGTCGTCGAACGCATCGTGTGGGCGTGGATCATGACGATTCCGGTGACCGCCGGCGTTTCTTTCTGTCTGGTGTACGCTTGCGTAAAAACCGGCATTTTGCACCTGCCAAAATAAAATGCCCGCCCGGCTCGGATTTTGGGTTCGTTTTCGTATCCAAATTCAACAAAACGTATATTCTACAAGGGATTTTTGGGTTCGTTTTCACCAAAATTTCATCACTACAAGCTTCGTTTTCAGGTCCTCCGAACCTTGACTATGTTTGACCAACCTTGACTGGGGCCATCCACAAGGAATGGTGAAAAAATTCCCCGTTAAGCGCTAATAGCCGCAATTATCCGCTAATAAGGGCTAATAGCCGCAATTTTTCACCCGAACTCCGAAAGTTGGCCACGCTATCGCTTGGACCTGCCGCAAACCCATCGTGGTAGGGCGCGTCAGTCCCCTGCGCGCCGCGCCTGCAACCAGAATGCTGCAAAATTTGCCAACGGCTTCGCCCCTGCGTCGGCGGGCAGGGTTGAAACGACTCAAACTGAGTCATTCAACCCCAGCCTGCGCTCAACGCCTCACGCCGCGTACCGCTTAAACAATATGTCAAAGACCAACCCTGTCCTCCAGCTTGTCCCGCCATAGTTTCAACGACGGCGGAAGCCTTGGCGCAGGAGGAACCCGCAAAACACAATTTGACCCTGCCACAATATGATAACTCTGTCCACATATTTAATATTTTTGTTTACACTCATTAAACCGGGATTCCTTCAACGGAAATCACTGACAGGATTCACCCGGTCAGGTTTTGATCCCGGGCCCGACAAAAAAAGTCTGTTTTCCACCCCTTAGAAATGTCTGCAAAAGTTGTAAGTTTTGCCGGAACACGACCCTTGTGCGTCAGACGAAAAAGCGCCCAGAAGACTGGCGCAGTCCAAAAGCTGGCGCAAAACTCGTTGGCCCCATTGAACGCGATAGCGTCTTGGACTGCGGCAGTCCTCTGCCGCTTTTCATTCAAACCGCCCAAGAGTTGGTTTTGCAAAAGTCTCCTCAGGATTGCAAATGAACCAGCCCCGTTGTGTGGCATTTGCCGGGTTCATATTTTTCGTATCCTACGGATAAAATCTGGTGGACAAGCCCAAAAAGCCAACCTAAAGTCGTTCCCATGATAAAAATTCGCACCGCTCTATGCGGTCAAATAATAGGGTAGGCGCACTTAATAATTACTAATGTCTATTCCCGATCGTATTGAACAGCAAACAGAACGTCGCAGCCACTCAATCTACAGCCGCCTCGATCCTCCGAGTGACTCCCGGGTGATGCACGAGATATTTAACAACTTGGAGCTACCCCTCTCCCTTAAGTTTTCCGCGGTGTTGGCCGCGTGCGCCCATTTCAAGTTTCCGTTGCAGTTCTCGGCATTTCGCTCGCTCATTCCTGATTCCGCTTGGGACGAGCATTTCCGTTTTCGCTGGATAGGAATGAGGACCGGTGCCTGGCCGATTTTCTGCGGCAATCACGAATGGGAATACGAGCTCAGAATGGTCTCGCCATCACGATATGGTCAACACATCATTCTCATTGTCACGAACTCTGACATCGACCGCAACGCGGGGCACTTCGAGCCTCCCCTTGATTTATCTGTGGTGCGTTTCACCCTTTGTCATCCGTTTCTCCAGCCCGAATTACATGATCCAAGCGGGATCTACCTTTTTGGAAGCGTTTAGTTTCAAATTTGTAGCGCGACAAAATGGTTGGCAATAAGACCTCGCTGTGCGTCCATAGCTCAGAAACGCAGCTTCTTGACGGTGAACACTTTTCAACATTTTACCTTCTCACTTCTGCATTTTTACATGTCGCCCCTCCGGAAGGAGTGTCCGCCTTAAATACCCGTCCGGCTTCGGACACCTTCACGTCCGCTTAAGGTCGGTTTTGGCAGTCTGGACGCATGAAAACCGCCATCGCCCTATTCTCGCTGACCGCGACACTAAACGCACTGGCCAGTGATCCGCAACTGACGTCCTGGTTCACCGCCGATTCCAGCCAGTTCGCGCAGATCTACCGCAACAATGACGCAAAAAATTCCGATTCAGCCGCCACCACCTGGAGCAATGGCCGGAATGTCCAGGCCCAGCCGGCCTATTGCGGTGTACAGGAGATTCTGTCGTCTTCCAACTGGATTTATGTACGCAGCAGCGGGCTCCCGGGCCAGATCATGGGCCCTTGGCAGAACGGCTATTTTCCGAACCTGCCCACGGACCAGCATTTCATCTACGCCATCCCGCGCCATCCGCAGATCCAGACCGGAAATTATTTCAACCCGCTCGGCGAAATCGGCATGACCGTGGATGGCGTGCGGATATTCGATGCGACCGACGCCTTTTCGTATTCCCATGCCAACGGCCGCGACGCCGGCCCGCGCGCACGCATCGGGCAAGGGGACCGTATCTGGAACCGCGACGCGCTCGTGAACGAAAGCCGCACGTTCGATGCCGCCTACGCTCATCAGCAAGACCGGGGCACCTACCACTATCACGTCGAGCCGATTGCCCTGCGGTACCTGCTGGGCGACCATGTTGATTTCGATGGCACGAGCAAGACCTATCACGAAAGCCAATCCGCCCCGGTCAAACATTCGCCGATTCTCGGCTGGCTGCAGGACGGTTATCCGCTTTACGGCCCCTACGGTTATTCCAACCCAACCAATCCCACGAGCGGGATCCGCCGCATGGTTTCAGGTTTCGCGTTGCGCGATGGCAAGAACGGAACGGACGGCCTGGCCGTGAACGGTCGCAGCACCCTGCCCGCCTGGGAAGTGCGCGAGCGTCATCTTTCCTCGGCGCAGCTCGCCGATTCGCAAACCGGTCCGGATGTGAACAGGACGTTTCCGCTTGGCCATTTTCTGGAAGATTACGCCTACCTTGGCGATTGCGGAAAAAACCAGGGTCGCGATTTCGACCTCGACGAACTCAACGGCCGCTGGTGTGTCACGCCGGAATTTCCCCGCGGCACCTATGCGTACTTCACCACGATTGATGCTGACGGCATTCCCATCTACCCCTACACCATGGGCCGCCACTATCATGGAATTCCGGGCGGCAGGCTGGTGCGCGGCATTTATGAACCCGTGACCACCAATTTTGTGAATACCGCCAATGCATCGTTGGTCTCAGAAGCGATGCCGGAAAAAACGAAAACCATGGCGTGGACAGCCACCGGCTACGAGACAAAATGAATTTTCTGAACCTGAACGATTCAGTTGAAATTTTGGGAGTACAGCCGCCCCGGCTGTTGTTCGGCGCGCCCTCGCGCCGAACCCGCGCGGTCGGAAACTCACCAAGCGGTTCGAGGTTTGCGCACGCAATCAAGGGTCGCGAGGGCGCGACCCGCTGCGCCCGAGGCGGGCGCGCTCCCTTTTCATCTGAATCGTCCCGGCTAATATCCAAACATCATTCACGGCAATCTAGCGATGGCTGCACTGGTGTTTGGAATTTCTCTGGCGCTTGGATGTTGGCGCTTGGATGTTTGTTCCTCGTGCATTCCGCTTTCGCCGCCACCCTGCAAATCCAGATCACCCCGACGGTTTCCGGCGAAAACCTCCAACCCGCCTCCTTCCGGTATCAAACGTCGGCGGGCGAAACCTTTTCCATCACCCGCGTCAGCTATCTCGTTAGCGATTTTGAATTGCAACGCGACGATGGTTCATGGCTCATGATTTCCAATTCCGTGGCCTGGATGGATTTCGAAGCCAACCGCGATTCGATGCGGGTCGAAATTCCTTCGGGCGAATACCGGTCCATCCGTTATCTGGTCGGTTTGAACACCAATTTAAACCATGCTGATCCGGCGAAATTTCCCCCCGCCCATCCGCTCAATCCCGACCTCGACAACCTGAACTGGAGCTGGCAGGGCGGTTACATTTTTCTCGCGCTCGAAGGATTGTGGCGCAATGCCGGCGGCGAAATGGACGGCTGGGCTTATCACCTCGCCCGCGACACGAACGCCGTACGTATCACCCTCGCCACCCCGCTGGACATCACCAACGAAACCAAGGTGGAACTGGACTTTGATCTGGCCACGGTTTTGGATGCACCGCAGCCGCTGTCTTTTGCCAGGGACGGCTCGTCTACCCATTCCCGCGATGGCGACCCCATTGCTGCCGCACTGAAAAAGAACCTCGTCGGGGCATTCTCCGTCCGGCGCGTCAGCAACCTTACCGACGCGGAAATCGCCGTCGCGCACCCCAAACCGTTGTACCTGCCGGCCAAATTTACGCCTTACGAATTCAAGATGAACGCCACCTTTCCTATCCCCGACCTGCCGCCCGACAATCCATTGACGGTCGAGCGGGTCGAACTGGGAAAAAAACTGTTTTTTGAAAAGCGCATCTCCATCAATGACCAGCAGTCCTGCGCCGATTGTCATCTGCCGCAAAACGCTTTTGCCGACGGGCGTAAAACTGCGCGCGGCGCGGAAGGCGTTTTCGGTCCACGGAACACCATGCCGTTGGTCAACCTCGCGTGGAAAAGGGAATTTTTTTGGGATGGACGCGCAAACAGCCTGCGCGAGCAGGTCTTGCAACCCGTCACCAACGCCATCGAGATGCATCAGCCGCTGACCAATTTGGTCATGAAACTCGCCGCGATCGGTAGGGCGGGCAGTCCCCTGCCCGCCGCCTCTTGCAACGGACGCGCACCGGTTTACCACGACGGCGCACACGGAGTGACGCGCCCTACCAGCCCTGTCATCTCGATGGATTGCGGCGAATATCCCGCCTACGCGACCACCGCATTCCTAAACCTCCCGGTTTCTCAGGATGCCACCGCCAACGCGCCAGCGTCTTGGACTGCGCCAGTCCTCTGGCGCTTTTCCATCGCGAACCTGGCGCGTCAAAACCTCAGCGAAGCCTCGCAATCTAGAATTCCGAGGACGGCCGGACTAACAGCCAGCGATCACGCGGAAGAGTCCGCCTCCGACGATTACCCCGCCCTGTTCACCGCCGCCTTCGGCTCGCCGGAAATCACAGCGGAAAAAATTTCACTCGCACTGGAAAATTATTTGCTGACACTCACTTCCTTCGATTCCAAATTCGACCGCGTATTGCGCGGCGCGGAGAAATTCACGGCGGATGAACAACGCGGCTTCGAATTATTTTCCACCGAATATGACCCGCGACGCGGGCAATTCGGTGCGGATTGTTTTCATTGCCACGGCGGGACGTTGTTCCAGAGCCAGGCCTTTGCGAATAACGGACTCGACGCCAATTTTACGGACTCCGGCCGCAAAAAAGTCACTGGCAAGATATCGGATGAAGGCAAATTTTCCGTGCCGTCATTGCGCAACATCGCGCTCACTGCGCCGTACATGCACGATGGACGGTTCCGGACGCTGGAAGAGGTCGTGGAGCACTACTCCACCGGCGTCGTCCGGAGCGCGACGCTCGACCCGAACCTCGCCAAGCATCCCGACGGTGGCGTGCCACTGACCGATGCGGACAAAAAGGCTTTGGTAGCGTTTCTGAAGACGTTGACGGATGCGCAATTCACCGTTGCGGCCCAAAATTAAACCCCTAAACCACCCGGCGCGGTCCAGTATCAAGACGTTGCGAGCGTTTCTCCCTCTCCCCAAGGGAGAGGGCCGGGGTGAGGGGGAAGTGAGCATCCAAATTCTAGGCCCGCATAATTTAAAATGAGCGTCGCCTTTCCCCTCATCCTGACCTTCTCCCTTGGGGAGAAGGAACAGCAGTTGCACATTTCTACATTCGCGAACACTAGCCGAGCCGCTGACTATGTTCATGGAAATCCCCTTCTCCAACTCACACTCTCGCAAATCACATCAGTTTCTCGCGCCCCCCAAAGCCCGTCTCGAGATCGTGCCAGTGCTCGATATCCTCCTCGTCCTGTTCCCAGCAGAGAAAAACTTCCTTGCCGGCGATGATGGCCGGAAAATCCACGAGTCCGCGCGAAAGGTCCTTGATGAAAATCCGGCGATGTTGAAATTCGGCGAGTATCTGCTGCAAGGCCGCGAGTGTCCGGATCCAGTTGTTCACCGTCTCACCACCAATGTCATTGCCGGATTCAGACAGGCTGCTCAAACGCTTTTCGTAGCGCTGTTCGTCTTCCCGCAACCGGCTCAATTCCGCCAGCCATTTCCGGAGCTGCGGCAACAATTCACGCGCTTCGTCGCGGGTATAATGTTTGTCGAAACGGTGCGGCATAAAAAAGACGTTCGCGGCGGGCTTTCACCAAGCACCACCGCGAACGGTTGAAATCACACGGCAACGACAGTTACTTCTGCCAGGTGCGCTTCTTGTGACGGTTCAAGCGCAGCTTCTTGCGCCGTTTATGCTTGTTGATTTTTGCCTTACGGCGTTTTTTCAGTGATCCCATATATGGATTGGTAAATAGCTAACAAAAACTGGGGGTAAAGCCAATAAAAATCGTGGCGTTGCGCTGGTTATCGGCGGCTGCGCTTGAGCTTGAGCTGGGCGGTGACGTGCATCAGCGACGCCTCGACCGACGCTCTTTCTTCATCGTTCAACTTCTGCGCCAGCCGGGCTTCGGCCTTCTGGCGGGCTTCCTCGGCCCTGGCCTCGTCAATGTCGTCGGCCTTGATCGCCATGTCCGTCAGTATGGAAACCTTTTCCCGCGTGACCTGCACAAAGCCGGAACCGACGGCCAGAAAAATATTTTTACCGTCCTTGCGGACGTTGATCTCGCCGGCGGCCAGACCGGTCATCAACAGCATATGCTGCGGCAGGATGCCCATCTCGCCATCCGTGCCCGTCAACGTGACCATTTCCACGTCTTCGGAAAAGATCATCGCCTCCGGCGTGACGATTTCAAGTTTTAAGGTTGCAGCCATTTCAATGTGCGTTCAAAGCCTGCGGATCACGCTTCTTTGATTTCGTCGATGCCGCCCTTCATGTAGAAGTTCTGTTCGGCCACGTCGTCGTGTTTGCCTTCGAGGATTTCCTTGAACGCGCGGACGGTTTCGGCCACCGGCACTTGCTTGCCTTCGCGGCCGGTGAAGACCTGGGCGACGGTGAACGGCTGGCTGAGAAAACGTTGAATTTTGCGGGCGCGATAGACCGTCGTCTTGTCATCGGCCGAGAGTTCGTCCATGCCCAGGATCGCGATGATGTCCTGCAAGTCCTTGTAGCGCTGGAGCACCTTCTGGACGCCGCGGGCGACATCGTAGTGTTCCTGGCCGACGAATTCCGGCGCCAGGGCGCGGGAGCTGGAGGCCAGTGGATCGACGGCGGGAAAGATTCCCAATTCCGCGATGGAACGTTCGAGCACGATGGTCGCATCCAAGTGCGCAAAGGTGGTTGCCGGCGCGGGATCCGTCAAGTCATCCGCAGGCACGTAAACTGCCTGGAAGCTCGTGATGGAACCTTTCTTGGTCGAGGTGATGCGTTCCTGCAAGTCGCCCATTTCGGCGGCGAGCGTAGGCTGGTAACCGACCGCCGACGGCGTACGGCCGAGGAGCGCGGATACTTCAGAACCGGCCTGCGAAAAACGGAAAATGTTGTCGACGAACAGGAGCACATCCTGGTTCTTTTCATCGCGGAAATACTCGGTCACGGCGAGCGCGGAGAGCGCCACGCGGAGACGCGCGCCCGGAGGTTCGTTCATCTGGCCGAACACGAGACCGATGCGGGACCCCGGCTCGAGAACGGGCAGGCCGTTTTCACCGAGAACCGGATGACCTTTGTCATCCTTCTTCACCTTGATGACGCCGGCCTCGATCATTTCGTTGTAAAGATCGTTACCTTCGCGCGTACGTTCACCCACACCTGCAAACATCGAGATACCGCCGTGCAGCTTCGCGATGTTGTTGATCAACTCCATGATGACGACGGTCTTGCCGACACCGGCGCCGCCGAACGCACCGACCTTGCCACCCTTCAAGAAGGGGCAGATCAAATCGATGACCTTGATGCCGGTCGTGAGAATCTGCGGCGTGGTGGATTGATCCACGAGCGCTGGGGCTGCGCGATGGATGGGGTTATATTTGTCGGCCTTCACGGGGCCCTGTTCGTCCACGGGTTCGCCGGTGACGTTGAACACGCGGCCCATGACGCCTTCGCCGCAGGGCATGGAGATGGGGCCGCCGCTGTCGGTTACTTCGTAACCGCGCTTGAGACCTTCGGTGGTGCTCATGGCCACGGCGCGAACCCAGTTGTCGCCGAGATGCTGCTGCACTTCGAGCGTCAGCTTGGTCGGGCCCTGGCCCGGCAACTCGTAGCTGACGCTTAGCGCGTTGTAAATCGCGGGAAGCTCCCCGGTGAACTCCACGTCCACGACGGGACCGATGATTTGAACGATTTTACCTTTGCTCATGTTCTTAAAATTTTTTACGTTAACGTTTCAACCCAGCGCCATCTGCGCGGTGGTGATTTCCAAAAGTTCCTTCGTGATGTTGGCCTGGCGCAGCTTGTTGTATTCGAGCGTCAGGTCCTTGATGATCTGCTTGGCGTTGTCTGTCGCGTTCTTCATCGCGACCATCCGCGCGCTCTGCTCGCTCGCCTTCGTCTCCAGCAGGATCTGGTGCATCTGGAAATTCAGGCTGTGCGGCAGCAATTCGCCGAGCACCGTCTGCTCATCCGGCTCGAACTCGTAAACGTCGG
>DATHOG010000215.1:0-9450 GCA_035485115.1 Candidatus Sulfotelmatobacter sp.
GTGAGCGGTGCCGAGACAGCGGTTGTGGGACATCCGCCCGAAACAACAGAGATAGGGAAAACAGGCACCATGAAGACATTCATACTGCGGCGGGCGAAAGGTGTCGAGGAATTTTGGCCGGGAACCGGCTGGTCGCAGCGGGCGACGCGGGTGCTGCCAAGCTCAAAGATTGCGGATCCGAATGGCGGCAGTATTTTTTTACACGCTTAAGTAAACACAGTATTTTTATTGTTGACACAGTAAACACTGTGGGCTAGGGTGGGAACGAATTCCGGTTTTCGGAGTTCGGAAAGCACCAGCCTGGTGCTGGGGTCCGAGCCGGACGGGCCATCGGAATAGCCGATAGCCGATAGCCGATGGTCGATAGCCGATGGTCGATAGCCGATGGCGGATTTAAGGGTTCTTCCTGCGCTAAAGCTCTGGAGGACGGGGGGGTCTTTGACATAGGCACCAATGTGGTGCCGGGCAATGTAGTGACGGGCGTGTGATGAGTTAAACCATCGCGCGCGCGAGGTGGAATGGCTTGAATCGGGCCACCGGCGAAGCCGGCCTTAACGGGGAAAGTTGGGTTTAGGATACAGTTCGAAGCGAACATATACGCTTATAGCGGCAAAAAATCTACGCATATGTTCGCTTATGTTCGGATAAATTCGCTTATCTTCGCTTAACGCGGGAAAAAAGTGACGGTTGACGGGTATTGAACCAACCTGAGTCGGAATCAGAAGCCAGCAGACGGGCGATATAAGGATGATGGTCACGGAAAAATTCGATCAGGACACGACGGAAGTTGTTGTGTGGTTGGTGTTTAGCGTCGAATCGGCGTGTGTGAATACGTGAAATTTACCAAACGAAGCCACCGTTTCCGCATAAACATTACGTTTTTTTGATTTGGGTTCTCGAAATAAAGCCACCGTGGAACAAAAAACGAAGAAGTCGGAATGCAAAAGGCCACAGGGTTGCGGCCATTGGAAATGCAGGCGGGACGCCTGTGCTACCGGGTCAAGCCGGGTTTTGCGAGCTTTGCTGACTTTTGACGTATTAACGACTATTAACAAGTTCGAATAAGTTCAACTAGTCCGCCAAATTTTTGCGGGTCCGAGCCGGACGGGGTCAGAGCCTGACGAGCGATCGGGGAAATGGGCAGGAAGGTTGCAGGGTGCTTGAAATCAGTTGTTTCCGCGCGCCAACTTTGTGAAGCTGTGCCGGCATGATTGATCCGACCGCCAACATCCACGCAAAAGCCCACGTTGATCCGCGCGCCAAAATCGGCGCGGGCGTGCGTATCGGGCCGTTTGCGGTGATCGATGCGGACGTGGAACTCGGTGACAACTGCATCGTCGGCCCGCACGTCTACATCACAGGGGTGACAAAGGTGGGCGTAAATAACCGGTTTCATTGCGGTGCGGTCATCGGCGATGCGCCGCAGGATTTGAAGTACAGGGACACGCCCACGCGAACGGTCATCGGCGACAACAATGTCTTCCGCGAGGGTGTCACGGTGCATCGCGCCACGAAAGTCGGCGAGGAAACGGTCATCCGAAATCACAACTTTTTGATGGCGAACTCGCACGTCGCCCACAACTGCATCGTCGGCAACCATGTCATCCTGGCGAACGGCGCTTTGCTGGCCGGCCACGTCGAGGTGCAGGACCGGGCGTTCATCTCCGGCAATTGCGCGGTGCATCAGCACTGCCGCGTCGGCACGCTGGCGATGATGCAGGGCGGCACGGTCATCAGCAAAGACCTGCCGCCGTTCACGGTCGCGCACCAGATGAATATGGTCTGCGGCCTGAACATTGTCGGTCTACGCCGGGCGGGGTATAACGCGGAAGAACGCGCCGAGCTGAAGCTCCTTTATAAATTCATTTTCCGTGCGGGCGTGAATTTCCGCCCCGCCATCCTGCAGGCCAAGGAACAGTTCACCAGCGCCCCGTGCAAAATTTTCCTCGATTTTGTTTCGGACGCCAAACGCAGCATCTGCTCTGACATCGGCCAGCGGATCCACGACGATGAGTGAATCCCGATACATCCTTGTCGGCAGCGACGGCAAAAAATATGGCCCGGTTTCCGCCGCCAAACTGCGCGAGTGGTTGCAGGAGGGGCGGGTGGACAGTCGTACGGCGGTATTCATCGAAGGTGCAACGGAATGGACGTTTCTTGGCTTGCTGCCGGAATTTGCGCTCGAACTGGCCGGGTCGCCGCCGGTTATCGGGGCATTAAAGCCGCAACCGGTGGCGGGAACCAACGCCTTCGCGACCTGGGGATTGATTTGCGGTCTGCTGTCGTGGACTTTTTGCGGCTGTTGCGTGCCGTTCGCAATTTTGGGGCTGACCTTTTCCATCATCGCGCTGGTCCAGACCAATTCCGCCACCCAGGACGGTCGCGGCTTCGCCATCGCCGGGGTGGTGCTTTCCGCCACGAACCTGCTGTGGACGCTTGGACTAACGCTGGTCAGCGTGTTGAGCAACACCACGCAGACGCAATGGAATCTGGTAAACTGAAATGTCAGCCGCGCCACCAAAAATTTTGCGCCGGCAGAACCGGCCGGCAATCCTGATTTCCGGCGCGATGGTGATCTGCGTCGCCGCGGTCGTTTTTTTCTTTGACCCGTCAAAAAACCATTTTTATCCCGTCTGTCTGTTTCATAAATACACCGGCCTGGAATGTCCCGGTTGCGGGGCGACGCGCGCGGTTTATGCGCTGTTGCATGGAAATTTTCCAGCGGCGTTGCATGACAACGTGTTGCTGGTCGCCTTGATTTTCCTGTCCGTGATCCGTGGCGGGTGGCTGGCCCTGGAGAAAACCCGCGGGCAAAAGAACGCGGTTTTTTTCCCGTCGCGATTCTTTTGGCCGCTGTTGATGACGGCCCTGATTTTCGGCGTGGTGCGGAATCTGCCGTGGTTCGCCTTTTTGTCACCGGATTGAAATGTTTTTTCGCTTTTGCCGCCGCGCCGGGTCGTGTTCAATCAGGGTGCTATGAGCATGACCCATCCACTCACAACCACGACCTTTGACCTGCCCGGCTACCGTGTCACGAAATCATTTGGCGTCGTGCGCGGCATCATGGTGCGTTCACGCTCGGTCATCGGCAATTTTGGCGCGAGCATACAAAGCATCTTCGGCGGCAATATTTCGCTCTACACGAGCCTGTGCGAGCGCGCCCGGGAGGACACCTACAACCTCATGCTCACGCATGCCGGCCAGCTGGGCGCCAACGCGGTCATCGGCGTGCGTTACGACGCCACTGAAATCGCCCCCGGCATCACGGAAGTTTTGTGCTATGGTACAGCGGTGTTTGTGGAAAAGGCATGAGTCACTTGAAAAACTTTTGCCGCCGCTGATTTGAAAACGTTGCGTCCAGATTCATTTCTTGCGCGGCTGCTGGGGAGGCTCGCCGCGGGCATCATCGCGCATCCGCGCAAGTTTTTCTGGTCGCAGGTTGTCCTGTTTTTCCTGTGCGTCGCCTACACGGCGAAGTTTTTGCAATTCGACATGAGCGAGGACAATCTCGTCAGCTCGAAGCAAAAATACCACAGCAATTATCTCAACTACAAAAAGGAATTCAATTCGCGCGACGAGGATGACCTGGTCATCGTGGTTGAAAGCGATGATCCGGAAAAAAACCGTCAGTTCATCGAGCGCCTCGGCGCGAAATTGGAATCGCGCACCAACTTGTTTCTCGATGTCTTTTACCGCCCGGATTTCAAGTTGATGGGCGACAAGGCGCTCCTGCTCCTGCCCGACTCGGATTTACGCGAATTAAAAACGCAATTACACGAATACCAGCCGTTCATCCAGCAGTTTTCCCAGGCAACCAATTTGGTTTCCCTGTTTGATACCATCAACTGGCGGTTTGCCCATTCCAAACGTGAGACCAATGCAGACAATGCCGCGCTGGTGCAGGCCTTGCCGGTTTTGGAACGGATTTTGACGCAGGCGGAGGACTCGCTTTTACGTCCGGGCACGCCGCCATCGCCGGGTGTCACATCGTTATTCAATACGGGCGAGGATGCGATCGCGGGCCGGCTCACTTTTGATCACGGGCGCATCCGCGTCGCCATCGCCCAGGTCGTGAGCGATGATCTGGACGGCGACGCCGTGGATGAATTGCGCCGCCTGGTTGAACAGACCAAGGCCGAAGTGCCCGGCCTGAATGTCGGCATCACCGGAGAACCGGTGCTGGATTACGACCAGATGAACCAGTCGCAGAAAGATACAACGCTTGCGAGCATCGTGTCGCTCCTGATCTGTGCGCTGATCTTCATCTACGGCTATAACGAAACCGGCCGGCCGGTGAAGGCGACGCTTTGCCTGATCATCGGGCTGGGATACACGATGGCGTTCACGACGGCAACCGTCGGGCATTTGAACATATTGACGGTGACATTCGTGCCGATCCTGATTGGTCTGGCGATCGACTATGGCGTGCACCTGGTGACGCGTTACGAAGAGGAGCTGCGGCACGGCAAAACCGAAAGCGAGGCCATCACCAAGGCGTTGATGTTCACCGGGCAGGGGATTTTTACCGGCGCGCTCACGACCGCGGGCGCATTCCTGGCGATGGCGCTGACCGATTTCAAGGGGATTTCTGAAATGGGAATCATTTGCGGCGGCGGGTTGCTGGTATGCCTGATTCCAATGATGACGGTGCTGCCGGTGCTGCTGTTACGCGGTAAACAAAACGTGATGGATCACAAAATCCACGAGGACGAACGCCGTGCGCGCATCGAGAATGTCTGGCTGCAGCGGCCGGTGATGGTCGCGGGGGTCATCGCCGCCCTGTGTGCGGTGGCGGCAACCCAGTTGCACAAGATCACCTTCGATTATAATCTGCTCAACCTGCAAAGCGCCGGCCTTCCGGCGGTGGAGTTCGAGAAGAAATTTATCGATGCGTCCGACCGGTCGCCGCTTTACGGTGCGGTCGTGGCTAATTCGTTGGAAGAGGCCGTGGCGTTGGAAGCCAAATTGCAGGCGCTGCCGGCGGTCGCGAGCAACGGTGTGGATTCGATGGCCAGTGCCATCCAGGCTGACCAATCGGAAAAACTGCGGCTGATCGGCGAGGTCAAGGATGAGGTCGCTCCGGTGCAGTTTGCGCCGCCGGATTTGCACCCGGTGGAGCTGTCTGCATTGAGCCTGACTTTGTGGGGATTGAACGGGTATCTTGGCAACGCGGTCAAGATAGTGGGCAATGACGACCCGGCGTTGGTAAAACAGTTTTTATCGCTCAAGCAGGCCATCGTGGACCTGCGCAAAACCATGCTGGAAGGCGATACGGCTGCACTCGCCGAACACGCGGACAAACTGGGTGTTTTCCAGCGCGGGTTGTTCAATGACATCGGCGACACCTTTGACAGTCTGAAACAACAGGACAACAGCGCGCCGTTGCAGGCGCAAAATCTCCCGCCGGTCATCCGCAACCGGTTCATCGGCGTGACGGGAAAATTTCTTTTGCAGGTTTATCCGAAGGACGACGTGCGCGAACGCGCCCCGCAGGAAGAATTTGTCAAGGAGCTGCAATCGATTGCTCCCGATGCCACCGGCGAACCGGTGCAACTTTATTATTACACCGAATTGCTCAAGCAAAGCTACATCACGGCGGCCTGGTATTCGCTCATTGCAATCTCTTTGATGGTGCTGATCCATTTCCGCAGCCCGCTGGCGGTGGTTTTGGCACTGATCCCGGTCGCCATCGGAACATTGTGGCTTGCCGGCTTGATGGGCTGGCGGGGTATTCCGTTCAATCCGGCAAACATCATGACACTGCCATTGGTCATCGGCATCGGGGTCACAAATGGCATCCATATTTTGAACCGTTACGCGGAAGAGCGCACACCGGGCATCCTGGCGCGCAGTACGGGCAAGGCGGTGCTGGTATCGGGATTGACGGCTATCGCCGGCTTCGGCAGTTTGGTGCTCGCGAAACATCGCGGCATCCACAGTCTGGGCCTTGTCATGTCGCTCGGCATCGCGACGTGCATGATCGCCGGCTTGACGTTTTTGCCAGCGCTTTTGAATCTGCTGGAAAAAGTCGGATGGCTGAATAAAAAACCCAGTGCCGACAAAAAGCCGACACCGGGTCAGGAGGAACCGAGGTAAAAACCTCAATTATGAACAAGATACAGCAATATGATGCAAAGTCAATGCCTATGTTAAATCTGTCATTTTTGTCACAAAATGCCGGTTTTAAGAAATAATTAACGATAACGAGATTGAAATATTTGTTTCAAAAAATAAGTGCGATACGGATTCTGGCCTTGATTTTTTCGGTGCCGGCTTTTTTCATTTTGCCGGCGGTCTCAAGTCATGCCGATGAAAATTCAAGCCGTGTTGATAAAAATATTTTAGCAGGATTTTTGTTTGACCGGTTTGATTTGACGCTTGAAATTGGAAGGCGCACTGAAGCTGCCGGGCCGTTCTACTATTCTGAAAGGACCGAGGACGACTCGACGCTGGCCTTCCCGCCGGTAGTTTCGTTCTATAAAAATTCCGCCGTCGACTCGGGTGAGTTTGATTTTCTCTATCCGCTGCTGTCTTTTGAAAATTATGGCGATGAGTGGCGCTGGCAGTTTTGTGAGATGCTTAGTTTCGCGGGAGGCCGTCAGGCGGACGAATTTGAAACCCGCCGCTTTACGTTGTTCCCGATTTATTTTCAGCAGCGCTCGCTCGACACAAATCTGAATTACACCGCGCTTTTTCCATTTTACGGGCATTGGCAATACCGGTTGTATCGCGACAAGACCTTTTTTGTGATGTTTCCGTTTTACAGCGAAACTCAGAAAAGGGACATCGTCACTGACAATTATCTCTGGCCGGTCGGCCATATCCGCCACGGCGATGGCCTGAACGGCTGGCAAATCTGGCCGTTTGCCGGTGCGGAACACAAGGTGGTGACCACCGAGACCAACGGCTTCGGTGACGTCACCAGCATCGGTGGACATGAACAATCATTCGTACTGTGGCCGTTTTGGGTTTCGCAGGACAACAATCTGGGCACGGATAATCCGGAAAAATTTCGCGCCTCCATCCCGCTTTTTGCCCTCACGCGTTCGCCCTCACGCGATACCACTTCCGTCGTCTGGCCCCTGTTCACCGTCGTGGACGAGCGCGGGAAAAAATATCACGAATGGGAAGGCCCGTGGCCGTTTGTGATCTTTGCCCGCGGCGAAGGCAAGACCACGGACCGCGTCTGGCCGTTGTTCAGCCGGTCGCACAACGCCACGATCGAGAGCGACTCGTATGGCTGGCCGTTTTACAGCTACAAACGTATACATGACGATCCGCTCGATTTGCAGTCCACCCGTATATTGTTTTACCTCTTCACCGGCGTGACTGAAAGAAATACGGCGACCGGCGAGGTGAAATTACGCCGGGACGCGTGGCCGTTTTTCACCTGGCGGAAAGATTTCAACGGCAACACCCGGCTGCAGATCTTTGCCCCCATCGAGGCCATTTTATCCGAAAGCCGCGGCATCACGCGCAACTGGTCGCCCCTTTGGACCCTCTGGCATTCGGAAAAGAACGCGCAGAACGGCATGGCCAATGAATCTGGTCTGTGGAACCTGTACCATCGCGAAAGCAATCCGGAATTTAAAAAAATCTCGCTCGTTTTCGGGCTCTATCAGTATCAAAATGTGGATGGTCAAAGCCGCACGCGGTTGTTTTACCTTCCGCTGTCCGGCAAGAAGTGAACTATGTTTGAAAATATCGGAGAAATATTTTTGCTATTCTGGCGCACGTTGCTTGCTCTGCCGTTTGCCTGGCGGCAACGGCGGAAGGTGCTCGACCAGTTTTATGAGATCGGCAACGCCAGCTTGTTGATGGTGTGCGTACTGTCGTTTTTTATCGGCGCGGTCATTGCCCTGCAGACCGGGCCGGTGCTCGTGGAGCGCAGCCTCAGCAATGCCGTCGGCGGCGTGGTCGGCATCGCCATCGCCAAGGAACTGGCCCCTGTGATGATGGCCATCCTGATCGCGGGTCGCATCGGCTCGGCCATGGCGGCTGAAATCGGCTCCATGCGCGTCTATCAGGAAATTGATGCCCTGCGCACTATGAACATCAACCCCATCCATTATCTCGTTCTGCCGCGGATGCTGGCCATCACCGTTGCGCTGCCCATGCTCGTTGTCTCGGCCATCCTGGTCGGCTGGTTCGGTGGTGCCGTTGTGGCCAATTACAATGCGCACATGGAAATTCCCTTCCGCGCGTTTTATTCCGACCTGCGCGACATCGTGGAACTGAAGGACGTGGCCAACGGGGTATTCAAAAGCCTTTGCTTTGCGATCATCATCGGCGCGGTTTCGTGCCATCAGGGCCTGAACACCATCGGCGGCCCGCGCGGCATCGGGCGCTCGGTCACCAAGGCCGTGGTCAACTCCATCGTGTGCATCGTGATCTTTGATTACGTCCTCACGCGCTTTTTGCTGAAATGAATTCCGCCAACAACAACACCAATACCGGCGTCGGGCTCGTCGTGCGCGGCCTGCGCAAAAGTTTTGATGGCCAGCCGGTTTTGAAGGGCGTGAGCTTCGAGGTCCAGCCTGGTGAGATCTTCGTCCTCATGGGGCCGAGCGGCAGCGGCAAAAGTGTGCTGCTGAAACATCTCATCGGCCTGGAGGAGGCGGACGAAGGCGAGATCCTCATCAACGGCGAATCCATCACCACGCCAGAAATCGCGGCCAAATACCGGATGGCGCTCGTGTTCCAGTCCGGCGCGCTGTTGAATTCTTTGACTGTCGGTGAAAATGTCGGATTGTACCTCACCGAGCACCGGCTGAAACCGCCGGCGGAAATCGAAAAAGTGGTCCTTGAAATATTGAACGACGTCGGTTTGAAGGACGCCGTGAACAAAATGCCGAACGAGTTGTCCGGCGGCATGAAAAAGCGCGCCGCCATCGCCCGCGCGCTGGTCATCGAGCCGCAGTTGATCTTGTATGATGAACCCACGAGCGAGCTCGACCCGCTTTCGTCCGTCGTTATCGGCAACGAGATTTTGGATTTGAAACGGCGCATCCATGTGACGTCGCTGGTGGTGTCGCACGACCGCGATCTGGCCTTTGGCGTTGCCGATCGCATTGCGGTCATCGTGGACGGCGAGATCAGGATCATCGGCACGCCGGACGAGGTAAAAAATTTCAACGACCCGCTGGTGAAAAATTTTCTCCATGCGGATTTTAAACGCGAAAAATAGCTGCTTATGAAAAATTCACTCGAAACCAGGCTGGGCGTCTTTGTCGCCATCACCATCGGCGCGGCGGTGCTCATCATTGAAAATTTCGGCGGGCCGGAGATGTTCAAGCATGGCAAACATATCAGCGCCCAGTTCGACACGGTGCAGGACCTGAAGATCGGCGACCGCGTGAAGATGGCGGGGGTCGAGATCGGCCGGGTCGAGGACATCGAACTGGTGACCAACAAGGTCAGCGTGGTGATGCGCCTGTCGGACAAGGCCGT
>DATHOG010000216.1:0-17297 GCA_035485115.1 Candidatus Sulfotelmatobacter sp.
CATGATGACCAGATGTTCCTTGGTCTCCATGAAATAATTATGGGCGAACGGCCACGGGCCTTTCAGGATGAGGGCCTTGTCGGCCGGATAAAAAACCACGTACCAATAACCCCCGGCTAGAAAAGCGATCCACATGAAAACAGCCCCGGCGCGGCTCAGCCATTTTATCCGCTTCTGGTTCGCCGCATTGGCATTCAGCGTGTCCACGAAGACCCACACGGTGGTGATGATGCAGGCCACCCCGAACAGCACATGAGCCATCAAAATGATTTCATTCATAGCGGCCCCGCCGGCCGGCTGAAAGGCCCGACGAGATTGCCGGCAATCTTGACCGGCAGCAGAATTAGTTCAAACAAAAATCGTCTGCTCGCGTCCCGGCCCGACGGACGCGATGAACAGATGCGCGTTGCTCAATTCCGCGATGGCCTTGACGTATTCGCGGGCCTTTTTCGGAAGCTGCGAGAATTTTTTGCATTTCTCGGTCGGCGTGCGCCAGCCTTCGAATTCGACATAGATGGGCTGGCATTCGGCGAGCACCTGGGCGTCGTTCGGGACGTAGTCGTATTGTTTTTTGCCGTGGCGATAGGCGACGCAGACCTTGATGTTCTCAACGGTATCCAGGCCGTCGAGATTGGTGACGGCGAGGTCGTCAATGCCGTTGACCATGGTGGCGTGGCGCGTGGCGACGGCATCGAACCAGCCGCAACGGCGGGCGCGGCCGGTGGTGGCGCCGAATTCGCGGCCCATGCCGTGCAAGAGGTCGGAGATCTCCTGGTTCTCGGTCGGCAACGGTCCTTCGCCGACGCGTGTGGTGTAGGCTTTCATCACGCCGACCACACGATCCATGCGATGCGGCGGCACGCCGGAACCGGTGCAGGCGCCGCCGGCCGTGGTGTTGGACGAGGTGACGTAGGGATAGGTGCCGTGGTCGATGTCGAGGAACGTGCCTTGCGCGCCTTCGAAAAGGATTTCGACGCCTTCACGCATCTTGTCGTGCAACAGCACGACGGTGTTTTGCACGAACGGCTTGAGATACCGGCCGGCCTTGTCGTATTCGGCAAAGACCTGCTTGAACGAAAGCGGTTTCGCCCCGAGCGATTTGAGCACGACGTTGTTTTCCTGGATGCGGGCGGCCAGCTTCTCCGCGAGCCGCGCGGGATCAACGAGGTCATTCACGCGCAGGCCGACGCGCGCGGCCTTGTCGCCGTAGCACGGGCCGATGCCGCGTTTGGTGGTGCCGATCTTGTTCTTGCCCTTGAGCACCTCGCGCTGGCCGTCCAGTTCGCGATGATACGGAAACACGACATGGGCCGTCTCGCTCAACACGAAATTCTTCGGCGTGATCTTAACGCCATGTTTCTTGAGGTCCTCCATCTCGCTGACGAGGCCGATGGGGTCGAGCACGACGCCGTTGCCGATGACGCACAACTTGTTTTTGCGCAAAATGCCGGAGGGGATGAGGTGCAGCACGGTCTTGCGGCCCTTGACGATGACCGTATGCCCGGCGTTGTTGCCGCCCGCGTAGCGCACCACGACCTGGGCGGTCTCGGTGAGCACGTCAATGATTTTGCCTTTGCCTTCATCGCCCCACTGGGCGCCGACAAGAATTGTATTCGACATAAATTTTTTTACGGAGGAACGGCCTGCAAGCCGCGCCAATCAGATCCGCCATCGACAATAAAAATCCCCGGACGGTTATCCGGGGCAAAGCGGCGGGGTCTTTGCCATAAGAAAGTAAAAAAACCGCGCGGTGGTGTCAATTATTTTGGGCGCTCAATCCCGGTTTCGACGGCGCGGGGAAAAATTTTTCATTCGCCAGTCCCGGCTTTTTCCGCTGAAATGATTATGATGATTTCCGCTTCAGCAGGCCCGCAAAAATCCGTCGGACTTTTCCAACTGCCGGCTGCATTGCTGCGCACGGCCGGGATCGTCTATCCGTTCCCGGGTTTGCGCCGGCTGAAGGACAAGGCCAAATACGTGGCGCGCGGCCTGGTCACGCCGGGGCCGACCTGCGAATGGTTCAGCCTGCTCGCCCGTCCGGAAATGGGTTTCGCGGTCCGGACCCAGCCGCGTATCTACAGCAAGCTGCAACGGCCTTACCTGCACAAAAATCTTCCGCCCGCCGGCCGTCTGACGGCCTTGCGCGAGCATTATAATTTTGTCCTCGGGAAACTTTCACCCGCGGCGCTGGAAACAGTTTATTCAACGTGGGAAACGCGGCTGGCGGTGACAAATTTGCCGGAACTTGGAGATTTTTCCGTCCGTCTGGTGCACCGGCGGCTTTACGAAAAGGAAGGTGAACTGACGCTGGTGCTTTTTGACGACCAGGCGAAGCGGACGATGTTCGCATTGTCATTCACCATTCTGGCCGCCGCGCCGGACCGGCGGGAAATTTTTATCGGGGGCTTGCAAGGTTCGAAACGACATGCCCAGCATGAACTCGTCGTCGGCGTCACGCGCGGCATGAACGGTCTGCGCCCCAAGGCGCTGCTGCTTTACACCGCGCAACAACTTGCCGCGCACTGGGAGGTGAAGACCATCCGCGCCGTGAGCGACGCGCAGAATATTTTCCGCGACATCCGCCTCAGTCACAAAAAAGTGATGGCCAGCTACGATGAATTTTGGACCGATTCGGACGGCAAGCCGGACGCCGACGGCCTGTTCACCCTGCCCCCGCGCTTCGAACCGCGGCCCATCGCGGACATCAAGCCGAACAAGCGTTCGCTTTACAAAAAGCGTTACGCGATGCTGGAGGACTTCGCCGCGCAGATCCAAAAAAACCTGCGCGCGCTCGAAGCGGGCCAGTTTTCGGTTGCCGGAAAGAATCCCGATGCCTGACGACTCGTTCAAGGAATTCGTCCTCGACCAGCTTGCCGCGCTGCCGGATTTGCGCGCGAAGGCCATGTTCGGCGCGCATGGGATCTACAGCGGGGAACATTTTTTCGGCATCCTCGATGAAGGCCGGGTATTCTTCAAAACCGATGACAAGACGAAAAAGGATTTCACCGGACGCGGCATGCCGCCGTTCACCTACGAGATGAAAGGCAAAACGATGACGATGGGTTATCACGAGGTGCCACCGGATATTCTGGAACAACCGCAAGAACTCGTGTTGTGGGCGCGCAAAGCCATCGCCGTCGCCGCCGCGAAAAAACCGGCAAAGAAAAAGTCACGTTGATTCCCCAACCGGCTGATGTATGGCCTGCAACAGGGCCAGCCGTTGAAAATGTCCATCGCGCGCCAGCAATTCCGCGTGCGTCCCCTGCTCCACAATTCTTCCTTTCTGAAGAACGACGATCCGATGCGCATGGCGGATGGTTGAAAACCGATGCGCGACGATGAGGGTTGTGCGTCCCTTGGTCAGGCGCACCAGGGCTTCCTGCACCAGCTTTTCCGATCCGGTGTCGAGCGCGGAGGTCGCCTCGTCCAAAATCACCAGATGCGGGTTGCGCACGAGCGCGCGGGCGATGGCGAGCCGTTGGCGTTGCCCGCCGGAAAGTTGCGCGCCCTGCTCGCCCAGCGGCGTATCAAGTTGCTTTGGTAGCGAGCGGACGAATTCGGCGAGATTCGCGTCGGCCAGAACGCGCCAAAGGACGTCGTCGGGAACCTTTTCCAGGCCGTAGGTCACATTTTCGCGCAAGGTGCCGTTGAACAACAAGGTCGTCTGCGGCACGACGCCGATCTGGCGGCGATACGTCCGCAAGTCGAGTCCGCGCAAGTCCTTTCCGTCGAGAAACACTTTCCCTGTCGTCGGGTGCCGGAAGCCGATGGCGAGATTCACGAGCGTAGATTTGCCCGCGCCGGATTCGCCGACAAACGCGACCGTTTCACCAGCGGAAATCTTCAATGAAATTTCATTCAACGCCACTTCGCGTCCGCTGGGATAATTGAAGCTGACGTGGTCGAAAATGATTTCACCGCGCAACGGTTCCGGCGCCGCCGGTTTGCCGTCATTGTGTTCGACCTGGTCCGCCTCGAGGACTTCGCCCAGCGAGCGGATGGCATCGGCCCCCTGCGCGAGCGCGGGGAACACGCTGAGAAATTGCTGCACCGCGCCGATGAGCATGCCGAAGTAGCTGTTATACATCACGGCATCGCCGACCGTGATGCGGTGGTGCAGGACCAGCCATGCAGAAAAGACGAGGCACGCCAGTTGGAAGCACATGAACGTGAACCACGAGCTCGAAGCGAAAAATTCCGTGAGCGTATCCACCTGCAGGCCGCGTTCGCGGATGCGCTCGAATACGCCGCGGACGCTGCGCGCCTCGACGCCTTCCAGCCCGTGCGCCCGTGTCACCGGCAACATTTGCAGCATCTCGCCCACGCGCGCGCTCATCTGTTCGGTCTCCACGCGCATGGCCTTGTACTGTTCCTTGAAACGGCGGTCAAAAAGTTTCAGCAAGGCAACGCCTGCCGGCACGGTGACAGCAAAATACAGCGCGAGCAGCGGCTGTTTGACCAACGCGATGACCGTCACGTAGATAATCACCAGCACGCCGTTCAAGCCAGTGTGCATCAGGTGGCGACAAAGTGCATCAATCGCGTCCACGTCGCGCAGCAGCTTGGTCTGCAACGCCGCCGTCTGTTGGGTCTCGTAAAACGAGATGGAAAGCTGTTGGAGGCGATGCACCAGGGCGCTACGCAGATTGAATTGCATATGCCGCAGCGCGCCGCTCATCAGCCGCACGAACGACGTGTGCACCAGCGGATTTTGCAGCAGCAGCAGGAAGTAGACGCCCGCGATGACCAAAACCCTCTGGAATGAACCGCCCTTCGTTATGGCGTCAATGATCATGCCGACGACAAATGGCAATAGCGACGAAGGCGACTGCTTGATGATAAACAGCAGTGCCGCGCCGGCCACGCGGCCGCGCTGGTCGGAGAAAAGGTTCCATAGCGTGCGGCGCGGATGTTTCGAATCGAAACGTCCGTCCAACAGCTTCTCCCACGGCGCGGCGGCATTCATCGGCTCAAATTCAAACGGCAACTACCGCCCGGCGCAAGGATGGAGGAAATGACTGATTTTCAATTTTGTTCATTTTAAGGTTTGATTTGAATGGAAAGATTAATATTGGCCTCGCCGCGCTCCTCCGACTCGGAGTGGCTTTATTTGGAAAACCCAAATCAACAAACCTCAATGTTTATGCGGAAACGGTGGCTTCGTTTGGTAAATTTCATGTTTTTGCGCACGTTGATAAAATGCTAAATAACAGCCGCTCAACAGCTTAAGCAGATTCCTGGTCAAAATATTTTTTGTGACAATCATCCTTTCACCTCCAATCCGCTCGCTTCTGCTTCCAATTCAGCATTGCTCACCACCGGGCATTCAACCCGCGCTACCTGCCGGCGGTGCCGGCGTTGCAGCCGCTCCAGTCGGTCCATCGCCTGATACAACTGCCGTTCCAACCCTCTTTCATACCGGGAAATCCGGTCCAGCACCGCCGCCCCCGGCAACCTCGCCGCCGACAGGCGCGCCCGTTCCTCCGATTCCTCGCGCGCCTCACATTCCTCTTCGCGATACAGCAGTCGTTCTGTTTCGTTCTCGATCAACCCCAGCACCTCCGCCTTGTGCGCCATCCGGATTTCTTCCGTGGCTTGGCTCGTGGGGCTTGCAGTCTTCGAAACTTCTTCCTTGGTTTTATTGCCCGTCCGGCCCGGACCTTTGGCTATAATAGCCGCCAGCTTCGACACCATCGCATCCGCCTCCTTCCCCACCGATTGCTTGAAATCCGCCAGCGCCGCCTCCGTCAATTCACCATTCGTTTCCACCGTCCTGCGCATTTTCCGCAGGCAATAACTCAGGTACGAACACCCCGCCGTCGACCGCTCCAATTCCGGGATCATCCCCATCGTCAGCGGCGATTTTGCCTGTAACAAGGCCAGCGGCAGCGGATTATGATTCTTCCGTTTCCACCAACCCTCATCCACGCTCAAGACCACCTCCCCGCTCTCCGCCAGCCGGGCCCGGCGCAACCGCCAGCTCGCCTGGACGATTTCATCCACCAGCATTTCTTCCAGCGGCCCCGCCGGTGTCAGGCTCGCATAAAACTCCGCACAAAGCTTTTTGAACTCGTTCACCGGTTCCGAAACCTGCTGGCCGCGCGCCAAGACCGTTCGCGCCAGCAACCCATGCTTCAGCGCGTTCCGTTTGGACATTGACCGGCCATAGGCCGAAATCGGCCCCGTCGATTTTTGCGCATTGCGCCGGTTCGCCGCCAGCTTCGCCGGCGACACCGTCATGGATGTATTCGTATTCATAATTTTTTCATTTGTCCCTCATTTTCGTTCCTCGTCCTCGCCTTTCGTTTTCCCATTTGCAATTCGTAAATCGCATATCGTAAATTTTAGCATGTTCCCCCCAAACACCCCGTTGCGCCGCGCATCCGATTTTGAATTATTTTTTCATGCGCAAACCATTGTGTTGAAGACGAAAACAGAAATTATCCAGCAACGGGGGGTCTGGTTTCGCGCCAAAAGAGAATCCGTCCCGCATGCACGGCGGCAAATTTTTCCATGGCAGCCGTGATGAAGAAGCTCTTACTTTTAATCCGGTTGCTATCGAAAATAACCGCTCGGTTTTGGAAATAGCCCCCACTTATGGCTGGGATCCCGGTTCAAGAAAATGTCAAAGTCACTACCAAGAGAGGAAAGAAATGTTGGCGAAGCGAACGCCTCCAATGATATTATTTTCCTCTAAAAATGAACGCACAGCAAATCAGGCGGTCAAGCATATGCGATCCGCGGGGCTTCTTGGCTGATCACCCGTCCGGGAACAATCCCTTTGATCTCTTTTGGTTTATAGTTGCACGACTAAAATGGGAGAAGTGTTTAAAGGTTGTCACCTTTTTTGCCGTCGTGACTGCTTTCACCTCTGCCCACAGTTGTTTCGCACAACCCAATAAACCTATAAACTATGTTTTCACCGGTACAATGACTCCCTCCGCCACCTTTACCAATAACGGTTTTTTTTGGAATGAATATTCCATCAGCATAACCCAAGTTGAACCGAGTAGCAGCTATCCGGGATTTCTCCAACCTGGCGATTCGATCAGTGGCACACTTTCATTTGCGAATGGCGGAACGTGCTCAATTACTAATTTGTCAGGCCCCGATTCTACCAGCCCAATAACCGGAGTTGACTTGGATTTCACTTATTCCGGTGTCACTCAAGGAAACCCGCCCCCTCAAATATATTTTGTTTTCGGGCTAGAGATGCTTGGGGTCAGCGGGAATTTCACCGGTATCAACCCAAGCCTTGGATCCACCCCGGCCACAGAGGCGCTAGGCGGGGTATCAGCATACATGGGAAATGTCACAACTACCACGGTGTCATTTAACGGGCTTTCATTTGGAGTCACCAATGCAAATGGCGTGGTTGTCCGTTTTTCTCCTCCTCAATACGTATTATGCTATTCCAAATTGCCCGCTCCATCACCCGTTACCATCACCCCTCTCCGCGTCTCCCACGCACAAGCTGACATTAGCTTTGTTGATTCAATTGATGATCCTATTGTCCCCGTGACGGATACAAATAAACTCGGCGACTCTCAAATCCCGCTGGGCTTGGGGTTGGTCGCTGACGGAGTCACGCCCGTGCTGTTTCAAATCACTGGAAAGCCCGGCACCTATGCGATCAGCCTTACCAACTCTTCAATTAATTATAATCCTTTTTTTTATACCAACATTTTTGTCATGCAAGACGGGGCGTGGATCAACTCGACCAATCTAACGATTCCCGGCAGTTCACCAGACGAAACAAATGTCACCTACGCTTATATGCAGGGATTGGACTGGGGACAATTTTTCAAGGCTCCTCCTTATCAGCCGGTGATGCTCAAGTTGAGCGTAACGTCACCCGGTGCCGCCGCTGCAAGCAGCACTTTCGAGATTCGGCCGCCTCCGATTGTGTTGGTTCACGGATATGACGCCAGCGCCGTTTCCTGGACCCCGTCATTTTTGACAAATTTATATGCTTTTGAACCGGCTGACTTTGTTTTCCCGATCAATTATGGAACAAACAATGACAATTCCGAAAATACGACTGAACCATTGGATTATTTGGCACAGGTATTGGACACCATATTGGTGGGTAATGTTGAAAATGCGCTCACCAACTGGGCATTCACTCGCTATGATGTGGTGGGCCACAGTCAAGGTGGTGTTCTGACGCGAATGTTATGTGAACAATTGCCGAGTGGCCTGGCAGCCTTTGGCAACGCCGGTATTGATTCAACCCCCGTCATTTCTCAAAAAAATTTCTACCGCGGAAGATTTCGCCGTGTCATTACCCTTAACTCCCCTCAAAACGGCAGTGTTCTTTTGCATTATGTGCTTGATATGAAAAAATCGCTCAACCCGCTAAACCAGCTTATCCCCTTCGTCATGGGATCTCATGTGCAGCCTAAATTCGATCCGTTTGGCCCTCAAATTGCAGAGATCAACGATCCGAATTTGTCGGTTGATTCCCGCCTTAAATTTGTTTGCATCCAAACAACTATCAATTCTGGAAAACCGCCGAGTGTTTGGAATACTCTTCCAATAGGTTATGTTAGCATACCTTGTTATGGAGCTATCGGCTTGGAGACTCTGGCCGGGGCCGTGGTTCTTCCAAACGGATCCGATGGCGTCGTAGATTTTGAAGGCCAGTGCGGGGGCGTAGGGACCACAAACAGATACATCAGCAGCCCCGACATCGCTCACGCAGATTCAACATCCTTGAATGGTAATTTTGAATTGTTCGGAGTACCACCGCAGCAAAGCGATACCACGTATCCCTTGGTTGCCCAAAACGTGATTGCTCTTTTGGATGGACCCGCCAGCTTTTTTGGCCCGTTCAAAATCCCCCAATTGCTATCCTCACAAAGAGAATCCGAGATCGATGATGTTGTTCCAGTGGTATCTGCTGCCGGCGTTATTGATGCCGGTTTGGCATCTTTAGTAGTTATCAAGGCAAAACAAAAACCGGTCCCGAAAGACCAAACTGGCGGGATCACAAATTTTACATATTCATTGCAATTGCCGGAGAACGTGGCCGGCAGCGGTCATACCACGTGGTTTGCCCAGGTATTTGGTCCCAACGGCATATCGCCGGATGGTGTGGACTTGACTGTTAACGGAACAAATTCAACAGAAGTCACTGTTTCCGTTACCAATAACATCGTTGGAACCGTCGTTCTCTACGCCACTTATACTGCTACAAACGGCAATATCGTGGTTGCCAGCCCGGTTGTCGTTTTATCCAGTCCGCCCGGCACAACTTTGAGTGGAATACAAATGCAGCCGGCTTCAATGATCATGGCCGTCGGGGATGCCCAGCCGCTGTCTTTATTGGGCCAATATGCCGGTGGAACAAGCAGCATTTTGTATCTGACTAATAATCAGGCGACATTTATATCTTCCAACCCGTCCATCGCATCAGTTGATGATTCAGGAGATGTCACTTTGAATTCATTTGGCAGCACAACCATTACTGCATCGTATGGTGGATTTTCAGCTCAAGCCGTCGTCTCTTCTGAGTCCCCGTCCATAACCGGTCTTTCCGCAGTTCTCACTACAAATGGAGTTTTTCAGGTTGAATTTATGGGGACTCCTGGAAGCACCAATATCATTGAAGCATCAACAAACTTATTTAATTGGACCCCGCTTGCGGCGTTATCCAACACTAATGGATTTATCGAATATCAGGACACCTTGCAATCCAACTACCCCCGCAGGTTTTATCGCGTGGAGATTCCGGCCAGCGCCCCGTAAATCTGTCATGAAGGGGGCCACCTCAGCTATTGGCACTTTTCGACCCCGTTCGATTCCTACGTACCTCGCAATCGGGCCTGTTTCCAAATCATCAATCATAAATCGTAAATACAGCGCCCGGCCCCCGCCGCCTCGCACCTCACCTCTTTTTAGGCGATTGGCAATTTCAAATTGGAAATCAGTCCCGCTCGCTTACAATCCCCGCATGCCAGTCCAGAACCGCATCGTCAAAATCCAAAAACGCAACCGGGCGCTGGTACGGTTCGACGGATCACGCATCGGTCGCGCGATCCTGCGCGCAGCGGAATCCATCGGCGGTTTCGGTCAGGATTTCCTGCCGGATGTGAACGGGAAAATCTTCGCGGCGAACCCGTCGGATGAGGCCGTCGCGGGTTTTCTCAGCGACATGGCCGTCGTCTGCCTGAATTCCAATCCGCAGCATTTCATCTCCAATTTTCCGCCGACCATCGAGACAATCCAGGACGAGGTGCTGCACGTGTTGCGCAGCTACGGTTTTCAAAAAACCGCCGATGCCTACGAATGTTATCGCTGGGGCCGCCACTGGCTGCGCGAAGGCGCGATCACCCGGGAACAATTTTCCGGCAATGGTTTCCCGACAGAGCGCATGGAGCAGACCCAGATCTGGAACCGCGCCCACGGCGTGGACACGGTGGCCGGACTCAACGAAAAAGTTCGCAGCGGAAAGATCCGCGACGTGATTTTGGCGTCATTGGCGCAATACGAGGCGTCGTTGGACGAAGCCGCGAACAAGGTCGTGGCCCGCATCAACAAGGGCGACAAACTGCGCATGATCTGGGTCAGCGGTCCGAGTTCCTCCGGCAAAACCACGACCACGGTGAAACTCACGCAGCGCCTGACAAAGCATGGCTTGCGCTTTTTGATGCTGAACCTGGACGATTATTTCTGGTCGGCGATCGAACATCCGACCGACTGGTTGAACGACCGGAATTTTGAGGCCCCGGAAGCGCTCGACATCCAATTGTTGAACGAACATCTCCGCGCGTTGCTGGACGGGAAGACAGTGGACCAGCCGCTTTACAGCTTCAAGGAAGGCCGGCGTAACGGCACAAAGCCGGTCAAGTTGGAGCCGGACCAGATCTTGTTGCTGGATTGCCTGCACGGATTTTATCCGCCCATCACCGAGGGCATCGACAACTCGATGCAATTCCGCCTCTACATCGAGGCGATGAACGTGCTTTACGATGACAACGGAAAGATGACCCAGTTCACGGACGCCCGGCTCATCCGCCGTATGTTGCGCGATGTGAAGCATCGCAATCATTCGCCGCTCGCGACGATTTTGCACTGGCATTATGTCCGTTACGGCGAACTCTTCAGCATCATCCCGCTGATGGGGCTGGCCGACCACATCGTGAACGGCGGCATGCCGTTCGACCTGCCGGCGTTGAAGCCGTTTTTACTCGGCGAAGGCAATTACCTGCCGAAGCCGGGAGATTTTGCGCAATACACCGGTTTTCTTGATGCGCGCATCCGCTATGACCGCGTGAAAAAACTTTTGGAATCGATCGAAGGTTTTTCGCAGGCGCAGGTCAACGGCCATGACTTGATCCCCGGCGACGCCGTCATCCGCGAGTTCGTCGGCGGCAGCATGGTCCAGATCCCGCACAATGAGTAAAGTGAGCACCCTCACCCCGACCCCGGAGTGTGGCCGTCCTCGGCCACTGCAATATTCAATTCACAAAGTTCTTGAAAGGTTTGAGAGTCTTCGCTCGTTGCCTTATCGCAGCGCCCGATGACGGGCGCACTCCGATGCTGAGAGTTTAGGGGGTCGTGTCTGAATTTTAATGTAGCACCCGCGTCCCGCGGGTGATTTTCGGCGTCCCGCCGAAAATACGCATGGCAACTACCATAGCTATGGTTTATTTTAAAACGCATTAAGGAAGAAGATGTTCCGCCAGTTTTCAGCACTGATGTTCATTTGCTTTTTTGCGTGCACGGCCTTTCCAGGTTTCACGCAGACGCTAAATCTCCCGCCGCGCGCCATCAATGCCCCCACCGGCTCGCAGTGGACCAACATCGTCTGGGCGCTCTCCCAGGATGAACGCGAGAACTGGATCTATGCGCAAATCATCAGCGGCAATATCCCGAACTGGCAGCGCACGTTGAAACCCATCTCCACTTCCACCGCCGGCCACACGGCAACGTATTATGTCTGCCCGGATGAAATGGCCATCGGGTCGGACACCGATTATTTTCTGGAACCGACCACCCCGATTCTCGCGCAGCGGCTGGCCGACTTGATCGGCTGCACATTGCCGACCCGTTTGATGGTCAATGAAATCTGGACGAACGCCACGGTCAAGCTCACGCCGCAGACGATTCCGCCGAGCAGCCTGATGACCACCATGCCGGACTTCGCCACAAATAATTCCATGGTGATGACGATCCGCGACGCGGTCACAAACACGCAGCCGCCCGGTGCCCTCGTCAGTGGCGACAAAAAGAACGTCATCATCTCCACGCTGATTTATTCCAATTTGCAGAACGGCGTCACGCTGCCCGTGGTGATTTACGGCTGGATTTATCCCGACGGCACGGTCATCCAGCCCGCCTACAACGGCCACGCGGACACCTACGCCGATTACTCGCACGGCATCCGTTTCGTGCAGATGAATTGCACGGTGGACGGCTCGCCAAACACCGTCACCAACGTCCTCACCAGTTCCGCGCTCGCCAGCCTGTTCAGCGATGAAACTGCCGCGGCGAACAACACCATTCCCACGCCGCGTTATCCCGTTGCTGCCCTCGCTCCGACCGTGATGACGCATCCGCGCAACTGCAGTGTGCTGCCGGGAACGAACGTCTCGCTCGATGCACTCGCAATTGGCGATGCGCCGTTGAACTACCGTTGGCTGTTCAACGGCAACGCCGTCTCCGGTGCGACCAATTCCATTTTTAATCTCACCAACGTGTCGGGCGCGAACGCGGGAAATTATTCCGTCATCGTCACCAACTTCTCCGGTGCGGCCACCAGCCGCGTCGCCGTGCTGCGGATCAAGACCACGGATTTTCCAATCTTGTTCAGCGATAATTTTGAGACCAACAGCGCGACCAACTGGAACGTCCTCTGGGGTGCCGCCAACGGCGTTCCCGATTACACCGCCGCTTTCGCCTACGATTATGGCTCGACGCCCTACACCTTCAACGGCGTCACCGCGCTCATCCCGCCCGCGCCGAATTCTGCCGATGGCAGCACCCATGGCGTGCTGTTGACCGTGAATGACAACGACAACATCGCCACGAACGCCGCCGTGAATCTTTATCCCAAGAACTTTTTTGTGAGCAACAACTTCGCGCTGAAGTTTGATATGTGGATCAATTATCCCGGCAACGCGCTCGGCGCCGGGGCTTCCGGCACGACGCAGTTTGCCCAGTTCGGCGTGGATTTTTCCGGGACGAACCTGAACTGGGCCGCCACCACCGCCTCGCCGAGCGACGGCCTGTGGTTTGCGCTCGACGGCGACGGCGGCGCGGCGGCCGATGACCGCGCCTATGTCGGCAATCCGTCCGGCGCGCCAACCGATTTGACCGGCAGTCCCGCTTTGAGCGGCCTGCTTGCGACGAACCACACGGCAACCGTCTTTCAAAACCTTTTTCCCGCCGGACAATTCGAGACCGCCGGCACGCCCGGGAAAAGCTGGGCCGAGGTCGAGGTGCGCCAGACCAACAATGTCGTTGTCTGGCTGATGAACGGCACGGTCGTGGCGCAGCGCGCAAACACTTCCGTCTTCACCAACGGCACAGTGATGCTAGGCCTCATGGATGTGTTTCCCTCCATCGCCAGTCCGGCGCGGGATTGCTTCACGATCTTTGACAACGTGCGCGTGGAAAACCTGTCGCCACCCATCACGTTTCAAAATATCGCGCGCCATCCGGACGGCAGCGTCTCGCTCACCTTGAACAGCGCGTTCGGTGATAATTTTGTTTTGCAAAGTTCCACCAACCTCTCGAACTGGCAGACCGTCGCCAATCTCACGCTCACCAACAATCCGCTGAACTTCACCGATTCGGGCGCCGGCGGGACGGGGACTTTGTTCTACCGCGCGCGACGGTGAACAATTTCCATTTGCATTTCCCCGCAGCGTGACGCAACTTTGCCGACACAATTTGGTCAACCAACAACAATAAAAGTAAAATTATGGCATTTGAACTTCCCCCCCTGCCCTATGACAAGGCCGCGCTCGAACCGCATTTCGACGCGCTCACCATGGAAATCCACCATGACCGCCATCACAAGGCCTATGTGGACAACCTGAACAAGGCCATCGCCGGCAACGCCGCGCTTGAAGCCAAGTCCCTCGAACAGATCATCAAGGATTTGAGCACCGTACCCGACGCCATCCGCGGCCCTGTTCGTAATAACGGCGGTGGACACTGGAACCATTCCTTCTTCTGGAAAATTCTCGGACCCGGCGCCGGCGGCGCACCCACCGGCAAGCTCGCCGACGACATCAAGGCCACCTTCGGCAGCTTTGACGATTTCAAGGCCAAGTTTGAAGCGGGCGGTATCGGACGCTTCGGCTCCGGCTGGGTCTGGCTCGTCAGCAATGGCGGCAAACTGGAAATCGTTTCCACCGCCAACCAGGACAATCCGCTCATGGGCAAGGTCGTGGCCGGTTGCGAAGGCACGCCGCTCATCGGCTGTGATGTCTGGGAACATGCCTACTATCTGAAATACCAGAACAAACGCGCCGATTACCTCAAGGCGTTCTGGAATGTCGTCAACTGGAACGCGGTGAAGTATTGAACGGCAAGTTGCCGCTTCCGATTAAAACAAAACGCGCCGGTCAAAAATGACCGGCGCGTTTTTTTGTTCAAATAAATTATTTCAGCTTCAGAAAATTCTTCAGAATCGTCCGGCCGTTTTCCGTGAGGATGCTTTCAGGATGGAACTGTACGCCCCAGATGGGCAGCGTCTTGTGCTTCACGCCCATGATTTCGCCCTCCTCGGTCTCGGCGGTCACCTCCAGGACGTCTGGCAGCGTGTCGCGCTTGATGACGAGCGAATGATAGCGCGTCGCCGGAAACGGATTCGGCATGCCGTCGAACAGATCCTTGCCGTTGTGTTTGATCGGCGAGGTTTTGCCGTGCATCATGCGGTAGTTCACGACCACTTCCGCGCCAAACGTGTGGCCGATGCACTGGTGGCCAAGGCAAACGCCAAAAACCGGAATGCCTTCGCTCGCAAATGTCTTGATGACGTCGTTGGAAAGACCGGCCTCGCGCGGCGAACACGGCCCGGGTGAAACCAGGATGCGTTCCGGCTTCAATTTGCGGATTTCCTCGATGGAGATCTCGTCATTGCGCTTCACCACCAGCTCCACCCCCAGCTCGCCCAGGTATTGCACCAGGTTGTAGGTGAACGAATCGTAGTTGTCCAAAACGAGAATCATATCGCGGCGGGCAAGCTACACCAAATGCGGGAAATTAAAAGTGGAAATGAGTCAATGGGTGCAAGCGCGCCCATTAGCTTCCGCGCTTTTAAATGCACATCAAAAAGTGAAGGGTTTTTTACGCGACGCGCGTTTCCTTATTTGGTTCCTTGAAGCTCATTCAATTGCACAGCGGCCTTGCGTTGGGCCTCCGCATCGTCACGGTCGATCGGTTTTAACCGGCTGCACGTCGTAAATTCTGCGATCGCGAATTTCTTTTCGCCTGTATCCGAATAGGCCCTTCCCAGTTGGTAATGGTGGATGATCCGGTTCGGCGCAAGGGCGCTCGCCTGCTTGAAATCAGTGATCGCCTCGGCAACGCTGGCCTTCGGCAAACCGCCGTAAACTAATTTCACGAACGTGCGGTCAATGATGCCCATGTTGGCCACGTCATAATTCCAGCGGCCCAGCAGGTAGTAACCCAGGTCCTGTTTCGGATCAAGTTTCAGCGCGGTTTCGCCTTCCGTCTTGATGCTCCGGGACCAGTTCACTTTGGTTTGATGGTCCACGAATGGAAAATTTTTCGCATAGCATACTGCAATGCATAAATGGGCCGTGGCACTTTGGGGACCGGCCTGCACCGCCCGGCGGGCGGTGGCGAGCGCCCGTTCGGCCAGTGTTTTCTTGAGGTCAATTGATTCGGTATCGTACATCAGGTCACAGTAGCGCCTGGTCAACACACATAACTCCGCGCAGTTGGTTGACTGAAGATGGTCGGCGGCCGTGTAATATTTAAACGCGTTGGCAACGTCTTTGCGTTGCTCCGCCGCATCTCCCTGCGTCATAAAATTGGTGAAGGACAAATTTTGTGCCCGGGCCGTTGTGAAGCATGTGCAAAGCAAACAAACCAGGCCGAGCGCAATGTTCACAACCTTTACGCGGCCGGGCGGTTTGAGTCGGTCCAAAGTCATAACGGAAGATTACCGCGAACGGCGGTTCAACGCGGCTTGTTTTTGAAAAAATAGTGCCACACCGGCCATTCCAACTGAATATTCGGACAAATCATATCATATGACAAAATCCGCCAGGAAGTTGACTTGTCGGGGGAGAGATAATTAGAGTTAGCGGCGGACTAACAGTAATCAACGCACCCATGACCAGCGATCCTTCATCCGCCGACAAACTTTTTGCCGTCTATCTGGGCGGACGCGCGCCGAAATCCAATACCGAGCTGCATGATGTCGTATTCGTCACCGGACCGGCGATCGAGGGCTGCTATGAGAAGCTCATGGACAAGTGGTTCGGCGACCCGGCGCGGCTGCACATTGATTCGTGGATCGAACTCCGGGTGGTGGATGGCTTCCAGATTTCGTTACAAGACCGGCCGGCGGATTCGGGCGAAAAACTATTTTTCATCAACCTTGGAGCTTATCTGCCCGGCCAGTTCACGGAGGTGCATGCCAACGCCTTTGTCGTAGCCGCTGATGAGGCCGAAGTCAAAAAGCGTGCGAAGGGCGAACTGCTCCGCGGCGCGCAATCGGTCCATACCGACGACCTGTACGACATAGACGACTGCCTGGAAATCTCGGAAGTGGACGGCCGGCACATCCACTTGACGCCGGGCGCCACGCCGGTCGCATTCGAGCCGCATAACGGTTACCACATCATTCCGCCCGCCATCGTCGCCGCTTATCTCGCCCGCCGCGACCAAGCGGTGTGACCCGGACGACTTCTATAGTATTTTAAGAAAGACTGTAGCCACTTGGCCGGGCGGATATTCTCCCTCACCCGCCATAGCCGCTCTCGCTGCTCCCGCTGGGAGAGGGAGAAACGTTCACTGCGTTTCGGCCTAGCCACGGCTGAATTCAGCAGGAGGACTGATAAATTTTACGGCCCCATTCAACAGTTGTCCCCTCTCCCAGCGGGCTTGTCATTACCCACATCTTTTTAGCGGCAATATGATATTTGCTACTATGGGCTTAAAAACCGTTCAAAATTCAAGAAACCAAGAATAGCCACTCGCATGGCGGCGGCCATGGCGCGCGGGATGAACCTTGATCCGTTTTCGTGGGCATGCCGGGCCGCCGCCCAAGCAACCGGCATTAGCTTATAACGAGTTCACGCAACCAACTT
>DATHOG010000217.1:0-41432 GCA_035485115.1 Candidatus Sulfotelmatobacter sp.
CATCGGGGCGGCGTACGCGGTTCCATCCTTCGGTTGGAACCTGGAGCTCGGCTGGTCGGTGGCGGTCCTCTCGGTGATCACTGCCTACATCAGGGCGCTGGGTGTGACGATGGGGGCCGGGCAGCAGTTTCTTGGGCCGATGGCAAAACCCCACCGGATGTTCACCATCACCGTCACCTGCCTGCTGGGTGCAATGGTTCCGCTTTACATCTCGAAACTCATTCCAGCGGCACTTGCCTTGATCGCACTTGGGTGCGTCATCACCGGCTGCCGCCGGTGCCGGCAAATCATGGTGGAAGTCCAATCCAAGTGATCAAGCAACTCGTCATCGTGATCGCCAAACTGGTCAGCGGATCCAACATCCGATGGCAGGGGTGTGAGCCGGATGTCCGCCAGCGGATTTATTTTGCCAACCACACCAGCAATCTGGACGCCTTGGTCATTTGGGCCGCCCTCCCGCCCGCCATCCGCGACCTCACGCGACCGGTGGCGGCCCGCGATTATTGGGTGAACAACTGGATCAAGCGGTACCTGGCCAACCAGGTGTTCAACGCGGTGCTGATCGAGCGCAAAAAGCCCACCAAATCTGACAACCCCCTCACAGACATGCTCAAGGCAATGGGCCAGACGCACTCGTTGATCATTTTTCCCGAGGGAGGACGGCAGGCCAGCGGGGAAATGACGTCCTTCAAGGGCGGCCTTTTCCACCTCGCCAAGGACAGGCCCGACGTGGAATTTGTGCCGGTGCTGGTCGAAAACCTCAACCGCATCCTGCCCAAGGGCGAATTTCTCCCGGTGCCGATATTGGGAAGCGTGACGTTTGGCACCTCGATTAAGCTCAAACCCGATGAACAAAAGGATGCATTCCTGATACGCGCACAGGATGCCGTCAAAGCATTGAACCATTTATGACCCTCCAACTCGATAAACAAACTTACGCTCTGGTCGGCGGCGTGGTGGCCCTGCTGGTAATCGCTTCGCTAACCGGCTGGATACTGTCGCGGTGTGTCACTAACGAAAAGGGCCGCGGAACCATTCAGAACCTCAACGCCCGGATGAAGGCCTGGTGGATGATGGTCGCCATTTTTGCATTGGCCATGGCCACGGGCGGCATCGGGTCGGTGGTGCTGTTTGGCCTCACTTCATTTTTGGCCCTCCGCGAGTTCATCACGCTCACCCCCACGAGCCGGGGGGATCATCGCACGCTGTTTTGGGTCTTTTTTGTCATTCTGCCGTTGCAGTATTATCTGGTCGCGATCAAGTGGTATGGAATGTTTGCCATCATGATCCCGGTTTACGCCTTCCTCTTCGTGCCGTTGCGAAGCGCCGTGGCGGGTGACTGCGAGCACTTCCTGGAACGCATTGCGAAGATGCAATGGGGACTGATGGTTTGCGTTTACTGCGTCAGCTACGTGCCAGCCCTGCTCAGCTTGGACATACCCGGGTATGTCCACCAAAATGGCAAGTTGATGTTCTATTTTGTTCTGGTCGCACAAATCAGCGATGTCCTTCAATACGTATGGGGAAAGACCCTTGGGAAGAGGAAGATCCTCCCCAGTGTCAGCCCAAACAAGACCTGGGCGGGCTTCGTTGGAGGCATCACCTGCGCCACCCTGATCGGCATGGGGCTCTGGTGGGCCACACCCTTTTCGCCCTGGCAGTCGGCTGGCATGTCCCTGGCCATCACTTTGATGGGGTTCGCCGGCGGGTTGGTCATGTCGGCCATCAAACGAGATCGCGGGGTCAAGGATTATGGACACCTGATCGAGGGACACGGCGGGGTCATGGACCGGATTGACTCCCTGTGTTTTGCCGCCCCGGTATTTTTCCACTTAACCCGCTTCTATTTCACTTGAGACCGTGAAGGACGGAGCCCACGCGGTGGATCGTTTTGTCGGCAGTCCCGCTGGGCAATTGGTCAGGCGTCATGGCGCTCTCACGTGGGGCGGCGGGCGGTCCCATTAAAAATTAAAAAGATAAAATGAAAAAGGAGGATGACGGGGGACACGAAAAAAATGAACAGGGACAAACAACGATAGATAGGGACGTGTTTTTAAAAATGCGGGTAAAAAATTGCAATGTCGCAAAAACTGAATTAAAAAACGCAAAGCCGCGATGACAAATTAGCGTGAATTGTTAGATTACGCATTCACATCCGCCCCGCTTCTATATTTTGTGTAATCAAAATGCCGCCGGGAGCGTCTGTGAGCTCGTATCCGGCAGATCATGAATCTCTTTAAAATGCATTTTTTTCGCATGGCGCAAAACTTGGTTATGCTGGTCGTTCTCGCGGTGACGGTGGCCGTGTCGGCGTCGGCCCGCGAAATAACCCTGCAAGACGACCGGGTGCTGATCGCATTCGATTCTAAATCGGGGGCGATCACGCGTCTCACCGACAAGGCCAGCCATTGGAAAATCGAGCGCCGGCCGGAGCTGGGCGTTTCCTTCCGGTTGTTTGCGCCATTGCCCGGGCGCCGTTGGAATCCGGTTCTCGGCCAGAAACAGGTGGTCGCGGAGATCGAAAAAATTTCCAGGCATGAAATCGAACTGGAATGGAAAAATCCCGTCAGTGAAAACGGCGGGGTATTGCCGATGATCTTGACCGCGCACGTGACCCTGACCAATGGCGTGCTGACCTTCAACTTGAACGTGCAGAATGACTCAGACTTGACCGTGGAATCGATTGATTATCCTTATTTCGGTGATTTTAATGCGCCGTCACACGATTCCACAAATCTGGTGGCGTGGACGATGAAGCAAGGCAATGTGGACGACCTGGGTGCGGAAGAAATTTATCCGCACTTCCGCAATGAAAAAGGTTACTGGGGCGTTTTTTGGCCGACCAAAATCCTGGAAGCCGAACATAGTCCTTGCTGCCTGATCCAATCGCCGGACTCGGGGATTTATATCGGAGCGGGAGCCACGCCGGAGCCTTATCGTCTGCAATATGTATTTGAGCAGCACCCGGGCTTGCTGTCAGTCGTCACGGGCCTGGTGCCGCCCGAGGACGAAATCGGGGGCCAGACGGTGCATCTGGAGTTTCGCCTGTGCCATCTGGTATTCCAACAACCGCATACCATTGTGAAACTGACGCCGGTTGTCCTGAGCTGCTACCGCGGCGACCGGCACGCCGGGAGCGCTCTCTACAAACAATGGCACTCAACGTCGCAATAGCCGCTTTTCGTAAAATGAATTTTTCCAACAGGCACCTGTCTTTTCCGGCGTTGATGCTGGCCGGTTTCGTTTGCACATCTTCCATCCTGCTGCCGCCGACGGTTTTGGCGGATGAAGTGATGTTGCAGGATGACAAACTGCTCGCGGCGTTCGACAGTGATTCCGGCGCGCTGCTGCGGCTGGAAAATGTGGCGGGCGGCAACGCGCACTGGGTGGCGGACGGGCATCCGGAACTGGCCGTGCCATTCCGATTCAACCTCTTTTCGCCCGGCAATAAACATGATTATGTTTATCGCGATAAACAACACGCTGCGGCTGTTCAAAAAATTTCCGACCAGGAAATTCATCTCCAATGGAAAGATTTGGTAGATGAACAGGGGCGGTCCCTGCCGATGACGTTGACTGCGGACGTGACCTTGACCAACGGGACGTTGACGTTCAACCCGACAGTGCAAAATGATTCATCGCAGATGATCGAGTCTGTGGATTATCCGTACATGGGCGGCTTCAACGAGAAACCGGAAGGCACGTCCATGACGATGAAGCACCTATGGTATGGCGGCATGCCATCCGAGGACATTTCGGGAAAACCGCCGGGGGTGCAATCCAAGCAAAGCCTCTTCTGTCTGATGCAATCCACGAACACGGGACTGTATGTCGAGATGCACGACCCGACGCAGCCGTATCTGCTGAATTTTATCTTCGAGCGCCACAGTTTGACGAAATCCTCCAACGGCCCGATGCGCACGGAATTTCACACGTCGCACGTCGCCTATGTGCATACGAACTCGACGGTGACACTGGCGCCGGTAGTGATGCAATTTTATCGCGGCGACTGGCATGCGGGCGTGGATCTTTACAAGGCGTGGCGCGCGACGTGGTACAAGCAACCGCATTTGCCGGCATGGATACAGGACGTGAATTCGTGGCAGCAATTGCAGATCGATTCCCCCGAACAGGATTTTCGCGTGCCCTACACGAACCTGATTTCTTACGCGCAGCAATGCGCGGACAACGGCGTGGCCGCGATCCAGCTCGTGGGCTGGAATAATTGGGGCCAGGACGGCGGTGATCCCGCGCAGGATATCGAACCGGGACTGGGCACGTGGCAGGAACTGCATGATTTTGTCGCGCAGAGCCAGGCCAAGGGAGTAAACATCATTTTGTTCGCCAAGCTGAATTGGGCTGACCTGACGATGCCGCGGTACACCAACGAGTTTTACAAATACGAATGCATCGACCCCGCCGGCAAACGCTACGAACAGGGCGGTTACCAGTATTTCACGCCGACACAATTGTCGAACATTGGCGTTCATCGCCGCGCCGTGATGGATTTTTCCGACCCCGAATATCGCGATGTTGCCACCAAGGAATTTGAAAAAATTCTCGCGCTCGGTTCCGCCGGCTGGTTGTGGGATGAGGTCTGCCACCATGCCAGCGTTCTGTACAACTACGCGCCGGGGCACGGGTACAATCCGCCCGGGTATATTTATGGCGGCGACATGCCGCTGGGTGCGCAATTGCGCGCCGCCGCGGACAAGGTCAGTCCGGACTTCCTATTTTCCGGCGAAGGTCCGGAAGACTGGCTGACCCAATATTTCCCGCTGTCGTATTTCCGCATCAATATCGATTCGGTGCCGGTGTGCCGTTATATCGATTCACAGGAGCCGCTGATGGTGGCTGTCGTTGGCTACGACGATCGCGAAATGTTGAACTTGATCCTGATGGATCGCTACATCATCGAATACGAGCCGCAGAACTTCAAAGGTTACCTGGAAGAGTATCCGTTGACGCTGGCTTACGGCAAAAAAATCGACGCGTTGCGCCGGAAGTATAAGGAATATCTGTGGGACGCCACCTTCCGCGACACGCTGGGCGCCAATGTGACCAGCGACGGCAATTCGCATTACTCCGTATTTGTCACGGCCTCCGGCAAGCGCGCCGTGGTGGTCGTGAACATGGAATATTCCAAAGCCATCACGGCCAGGGTGGAATTGCCCAATCCCGGCAAGCTGCTGATGGCGTCGCCCGAGCATCCGGACACCGAGCCGACCGACGGGACGCTTAATATTCCGGCGCGCTCGGCGATCGTGGTGATGGAGCAGTAATAGCGTGAAGAGAAGAACCCCCGTCATTATTTTTGCGCTGGTCGGCTTGCTGGCAAAGAATTTGTCAGCCGGTGAATCTGGCGCGGGAAGCGTGGGCGAAAAATTTGCGGGTCTGTCGTTGGCGGCCAACGCTAAGGAGAAACCGCAGGAGAAAATCAGTTACTTCGAAGGCGTCCCATTTGCCGTGGGGGGAGCAAAGTTTCCCCAGAACGGTTCAAGCACCATTGAAATTGGCGGTACCGCCAGGCGGATATTTCTGCTGGGAATGACGGAAACCGGCAAGATCGCGGGGTGGTCCGATCCCAAGGACTATTCCGTGCGATTTTTCATCGGCGACGAGCTGGGACAGATTCAACTGAATTATGCCGACGGAACCACGCAGGTGTTTCCGTTAATATTGGGGGAAAGCATCTGGTGGGGTCCTCCATTTAATCGTTTTCCGACACCGCTTGCCAGCGGGGCCCGGCAGGCTGAAGCGTTTGCCGCGGCGATACGTCTTTACCCGCCGGCACCAGATGACAACGGTGGTTATGTGGCCGTCATTGAGCCCAAAGCCATTCCGATTCAAAGCATCACCATTAAAAATTCCCCGGCCAAGAATGGAACGCCGGTCATCACCGGTATCACGCTTGAGCCGGCGGGAACGAACGGGCTGGCGGGCGCCATTTCCCTTACGCCGGGGAATATTTCCCAGGCCTTCGCCGAATTTGCGAAAAAGAGGCCGCTGCGTGCGCTCGGGGAGGAGGAAGGCCAAACCCGGAAAGAGTTGAAGAATCTGGAACAGGCTTTTTACAACAGCGATAAAAGTTTCAGGGGGCACGCCGCGCCACAAATGCCGCAAGGATATGCCGGACCGGAAGTTTCATTCAAAGGAAACCTGCCGGCCGAAGTTTTGGCCAACGCATTTTATTACAATGTGCAGGACATGCTGGATAAGATTGACGGGGATGGAATGTATCATACCTCCACCAAGGGCGCGGTTTGGTGGAAGGACGACGGCATGGGCAGCACCAACACCGGAAAATATTATGACCAAACCTGGTCCCGCGACATGGGACGCACCTTGGAGGAGCTGTCCGAGCTTGGTTATACCAATGATGCGCTCCGCAGTGCCGACTATGCCCTGCGCACGTCTCATCTTTGGGAACAGAACCCGGCGCTCAAGGTCCACGGTGAACTTCTTCCCCCGCATTGGGGACGTGTGGTCAACAAACCGGACAATCATATCGCCTTTGAAAACGACGGACATGGCTTGATGATCCAATTCCTCTACCGGCTTTGGACGCGGTTGCCAGACCGTGATGCATGGCTTCGTGCCCGCTGGCCGGATGTCAAGGCGGCCGGGGATTGGATTCCCTGGCAGTTCGAACATCCGGAAATCTCGGGCGCAACCCATGGATCGCTTCACACCACGGGCGAATCCGCGAATGGCAGCGGGTATTCGGTCTATTCGGATGATGTCTGCATGGGCGCGCTGCGGGCGATTGCGCAAATGGCCGGTTCCATCGGAGAAACAAATTCCGCCGCCCAATGGCGTGAATGCGCCGATAAAATGCAGGCGGCGATTGAAAGCCAATACATCATCAATGACCCGAAATATGGCCGTATTTGGACGCTGGAGCATGCCGGCTGGCCTTACAAGAGCACGATTTTGGGGCCATTGGTTTTCCTGGCCGATTATGAGGGCTTCGCGCCGGAAGCGGAAAACGACGCCTGGCGTTCAGTCAATGAAGCGGCCTATCAGCGGTTGATTGATACCTACCAGCCTTTTGGATTTTACGGTTTGACGATGGGTTACGGCCAGGGATTCGTCACCCAATCGGCGTTGCTCCTGGACCGGATGCACGATGCCACGCAGATGCTGGATTGGACGGCAAAAGAAATTTATGATCCCCGGGTTGGATGCTTCATCGTGTCCGAAGGTGTGCAAATAGACCCGACGAAAAAGTTTTGGCACCGGTTCGGCGATCTGGGTAACGGTGTGCAGGAAGCGGAAATTGTCAAAACCTTGCGTATGATCATCGGCATGGACGATACCAGGCCAAACAGCCTTCGATTCTATCCCCGGCTGCCTTTTGGCTGGAACGAAATTTCAGTGAAGGAGTATCCCGTTCTTTTTGAACAAGCGGGCGAAATTAAAACCGCGCGTCTGCATTACCAATTGAAGCGCAGCGGCGTAAAAATGAATCTGACCATTGGCGCCGATCACGATTTGGGTCCGGTACTCATGCGCCTCGGCCCGTTCGCCAGGCAACCGGGAGCATCTGATGTGCGCGTCAACAGCCAAACTCCACCGGATGCCACGGTGGAGCGCAGCGGCGATTCCTGGTGGGTCAAATTCACCCTGCCGATCGGACATCAATGAATGATTTCATCGTGTGGAATCAAAGGCGGCTCCATGGATCACTTCACTTCATCCATTCCACTTTCAGATGCGCAGCAGGCGAGGCGGCCATCGCCCGTAAAAAATTCCAGTTGTTCGTCGGGCCGGACTGAAGTTGCAAATTACAATGTTCCGCCGCCATGGCCGCGGCTTCGGGAATATCCAGGATTTTCAAGACGTTCAAATAATCCGGCCCGTCCTGCTGGCTCGCCGGAATCCCGCGGAGCCGCAGTGAATTGATGCCCGGCTCGAACAGGGACGCGTACAGCACATTGACGCCCATGTTTTTTTCGGCTTCGAGGCCAACGTGCGTTTCTTCAAATTCCGGTAGCGAACGTATCGCCCCGACGGCGCGGCAAATGTCCCAGACGCGCATGCCATCCAGCGTTTGCCCCACCAGCATGAACCGTCGGCGCAACGGTTTGTCATCTTCATCGGGGCCGGCGCCGCGCGGGAAAAACACGGCATACGCGGTGTTTCGTTCTTTGATTTCCCGGGACATCCTTTTAACTGCCTCCGTGGTTCCAAAAATACCGCTCGAACCGATGTCGTTGCTAAAATCAACCGGTGGAACATTCGTGAGCGGATTGCCCGTCACATGGAGAAACAGCGAAGCCGGCTTTTCAGTGTCCGCTTTTCTCATCAGATAAATCCGCAGCGTCACGTCGGGCTGGCTTTGGATCTCGTAGGTTTCGCAGCGGATGCCATCAGCAATTTCTGAAGCCAGCCGGCGCACGGGCACCGGTCCGGGTTCTGCCGGCCATCCGGCAAAACATTTTTGGCGCAAACTATTGGTCCAGGTCGCCTGCAAATTTTCCCAGTCCGCCGCCGTGGTCGGAATAGCCGCTGGTGGGGCCGCCGGCACAAAGCTGTCCTGGATGACGGTGTTGATCTGATCATCTGGAATTTTGTCGAACACCTTCAGTTGCTGCGGCGAAAACATCTTCACCGCCGCCATTTCGATGGGCGGATCCGCATGTTTGAAATAAAGATTGAACCAGCGGAACACGGGCACCTGCAGGTTCTGCGTGTCCAGATGCGGGCCGGGGCCGATGACCAGGCCAAAATTCGTCGCCGCTCCGTAAAGATCGTAGATGTGTTTTATAAAACTTCGCGTGCGCAGCACGCCATCGAGAGGAAAGAACTGGTCCGTGTCCGTGTTCGCCAGCAGCAAGGGCCGCGGGGCGCACAGGGCGGCCAGCAGCGGATAATCCCAGCGATGGGTGTTCACCAGGAACATGCAGTCGCAATGTTCATCCACCTTGCCGTCCACGGCATAATTTTGCAGATCGGTGATGCCGGCCACGGGAGCAACGACCTTGACACGGTCGTCCACTGCCGCCAGAAACCAACTGTAAGCGCCACCGCCGGAACGGCCGGTCACCCCGATGCGATTCGTGTCCACCTCCGGCCGCGAATTGAGATAATCCAACGCGCGGATGGCATTCCACGTCTCCACGCCGGCGGGTGTGTAGCCGCGCGAATTCCACCACCACTGGTCTTCATCGTAGGTGCCGCGATGATGTCCGGGAATTTCGCCATATTGCAACGTATCTACCACGAGGCAGACATAGCCGTTGCGGGCGAACCAGATGCCGTGATGCTGGTAGGCCGTTTTATTGCCGTAACTGACGCCATTGGTGATGACCGGCAGATGTCCGCACAGATAAAGCACCGTCGGCATGGAATTGGAAAGCGGTTTGGGCAGATACAGGTCCGCTGTGACGTACAGGTGCGGCTGTGATTGGAAATAGATTTTTTCCACCGTGAAATCCTTCTCCTCCAATTTTCCGGTGATGACGGCGTGCAACGGCGTGCGCTCCGGCATTGGATCCAGTCCCAACATTTCCGCCGCCTGCCGCCGCAATTCACCACGTCGTGCCTCCCAATCGGCCAGCGAATCAATATTCGAGAGGCAGGCACCGGAAATTTGTGCGGTCTCCGTTTTGAAATAATCTGCAAACCCCGCCATATCCGGCGCCACCCCGTTCGTCGCGGATTCCGCGACCGCCCGCATGGCCGCGGGCAGGAGCAGCAGTCCCACGCAAACGCCTGACCATCCGGCACGGGTTTTTGACTTGAAGGGAAAAAATTTCAAGCGGGCACAGTTCTACGAACCTTTGGCGGATTAAACAAGCCGTTTCTCCCCGTCCTGACGTCACGTGGCGAACGGGTAAAAAATCCAAAGACTTTTTAATTTTATGACTGACCCGGCACGGTGGCTGGTGGCATCATCTTCGCCGTCTGCCGGGTCATCGCGGTTCGCAATCGCGGCACCGGCAAGATGATTTTCAGCGTATGAAAGAACAAACCCCCCTTTTAAATATCTGCGTTTTTATTCTCGTCCTGGGCTTGTTGACGGGCGCGATCGGCTGCCGCACTGCGTCGTCAGTCGGTCCGTCAACCACGGAAGCCTGGCGCGGTCTGCATGTGCCGGTCTTCAGCACCAATCAGTTGTACACATTGGAAGGGGAGTTGCCAAAGCTCGCCGCACTTGGCGTCAATGTCGTGACGGTCCAGGTGGATTATCATTTTGATTTCCAGTCGCATCCCGAATTGCGCGACAAGGATTTCATCACCAAGGCGCAAGCCCGCGAATTTTCCAAAACTGCGCGCAAACTGGGCATCCGTGTGATTCCGGAACTGGATTGTCTCGGCCATCAGTCGTTGCACACTGACACGCTGCCGCTGCTCGTCAAATATCCGGAGTTCGATGAAACGGCCGGACAGTTTCCCGGCAACAAGGGAATCTATTGTCGGAGCTGGTGCCCGCAAAATCCGGGCGTACATCCGATCATCTTTGCCTTGATCGATGAATTGGCCGCTGCCTTTCAAGCGGACGCCTTCAATGCCGGTCTGGATGAGGTGTTTTTCATGGCCGATGACCATTGCCCGCTCTGTCACGGCCAGGACCCGGCGAAACTTTTTGCGCTGGAGGTCAACACCCTCCACCAGCATATCGTCACCGAACGCGGCTGGACCATGTTGATGTGGGCCGACCGGCTGCTCGATGCGAAAACGATGGGTTATGGCAAATGGGAATCGGCCATCAACGGCACCGCCCCCGCCGTGGATCTCATCCCCAAGGATATCATCCTGTGCGACTGGCATTACCGGCCCCAGACCAATTATCCGTCCGTGCCGTATCTGCTCGGCAAAGGCTTTCGCGTGTGGCCATCCGGTTTCCAGCCACTGGAAGGAGCGAAGGCGCTCAGCCAGTTTTCCCTGGAGCAACGTCGGAACAATCCGCGGCTGATCGGTTATCTCGCCACGACCTGGAGCCAGTCCCGAAAAGTGGATTTGGGCACGTGGCCGCCGGTAGCGGAAGTCATACCGCAATGGAAACAATGAACCGCCGGCTGCCGGTCGACACCGGATTGATATGAATCACAAAAAACTTTGGCTCGGCTTTGCCACGCTATTTTTTTTCTGCCGTTCCGGTGCCGCGTTCGGACACGCGGACGAAACCAACCCGCCTTCCGTCACTTCACCCGACGGCCAGGTTGAATTGAGAACGTCGTTTGCATCTTCGTCTCCGCGGAAGGTCTCCGAATTTCATGTTTGGTTCCGTGGAACGGACTTGTTGCGCGGAAAATTAAGTTTGTGCATCGGCGGAACCAATCTGTTAACGGACGCCCTGCTCAAATCATCCACCCTGCGCAAGTTCGACTCCACCTACGACATGCCTTACGGGAAAAACAATCCCGTCCGGAACCATTATCAGGAATTGACCTTGAACCTGGAAAGCCATGCTGCGCCGGTGCGGAAGTTTCAAGTGATCTTCCGCGCCTACGACGATGGCGTGGCCTACCGTTATCTTGTTCCCGAACAACACGGCATCAAGTCGGTCGAGGTGACGGATGAACCGGGAACGTTCCAATTCATGGGCGACCCGCAGATGTGGCCGTTGTATTTCGACAATTACCTTAGCAGCCATGAGGGCATTCATGAGCCGTCTGCGTTTTCGCAACTGGACACCAACCGGCTCATTGACCTGCCGTTGCTCGCGGAGTTCACGAATGGTTTCAGCGTGGCTTTCACCGAGGCCAATCTGAAGGATTATGCCGGGTTGTATCTACGGGCAGTGGCGCAGGGCGGCGGGCGAAGTCTGCGATGCGATTTGTCCCCCTTGCCGGACCATCCGGGAGTAAAAGTCATTTCGCGTCTGCCGCTGGCTTCACCGTGGCGCGTAATTCAAATCGGCGTGGAACCCGGCCGGTTGATCGAATCCGACCTCCTCTTAAATCTGAACGACCCCAGTGTCATCCATGACGCCTCCTGGCCCAAGGCGGGCAAAACTTCGTTCTACTGGTGGAACGGGATTCAGGAGCCGGTGGATCCGCGCAAGGCCTTCGATTGGGAGAAAAACTACATCGATTTTTGCGCGAGCAACAATATCGAGTTCCACGCCGTCATCGGCACGGACGGAGACCATCCGTGGTATTACCAGACCACCGGCCGTTACATTTCGCCGGGACCGGACGCCGACGTGACGCGCCCGCGGCCGGGATTCGAAATGGCGAAACTCGTGGAGTATGCGCATTCCAAAGGCGTCGGCATCCGGGTCTGGGTGCATTGGAAACCCTTGAGTGAAAACCTCGAGGCCGCTTTCACGCAATATCAAAAATGGGGTCTTTCCGGCGTGATGATCGATTTTCTGAATCGCAACGATCAGGAGATGGTCGATTTCCTGAACCGGGCCGTGGCGTCAGCGGCCCGGCATCATCTGGACATCAATTTTCACGGCGTCTGGGCGCCCACCGGCATGGAGCGGACCTATCCCAACCTCTTCAATTATGAAGGGGCCTATAACGAGGAATATCTTAAATGGACCAACCGTTGCACCCCCGGCCATGACGTGACGATGGCTTTCACGCGGATGCTGGCCGGCCCGATGGATTATCACCTGGGCGGATTTCGCGGCTCTTATCGCGGTCAATTCAAGCATCGGGTGGTCAAACCCGTCGTTTACGGCACGCGCTGTTTTCAACTGGCCATGTACGTCGTCTTTGAAAATCCCCTGCCGATGGTATGCGACACGCCGGACAGTTACCTCGGCCAGCCCGGCTTCGATTTCATCCGGCAGGTGCCGACCACCTGGGATCAAACCCGCGTCTTGGACGGACGCGTCGATGGCTACATCATCGTGGCCCGGCGCAAACGTTCCGATTGGTATGTGGGAGCGATGACCGACTGGACGCCGCGCGTATTGAATTTGCCCTTGAGCTTTCTCCCGCCCGGCAACTACCAGGTCGAGACCTGGGCGGACGTCAAAGACGATCCGGACCCCGACCATTTGACCCATGAAAGCCGGCCAATGAAAGCGGACGAAACCGTGACCTTGAATCTCAACAGCGGCGGCGGCGAAGCGATCCATCTTCATCCGGTGGAAACAAAATAATCCATGATATCCATTATTAAATGAATGGGTCATTGAACCTATTTGTTGCAAAACCTTAATTAGAATGTCGCAAAACCAGAATGACAGTTATGTTATTCGCTGATACAGTTTTACACAATTGCCCGAATGAATACCCCTGCGAATCCATCGCTCCCGGACGCAAGCCCTTGCGTCCTGCGGATGACGAATATCGCCAAGTCCTATTCCGGCATGGCGGCGTTGAGCGGCGTGAAACTGGAGGTGGCGCGCGGCGAGGTGCACGCGCTCATGGGCGAAAACGGCGCGGGCAAATCCACGCTGATGAAAATCCTCTCCGGCCTGGTGCCAAGGGATACGGGCGAAATTTATCTGGATGAAAAATTGGCGGACCTCAAATCCCCCAAGGCCGCGCTGGATCTCGGCATCTCGATGATCCATCAGGAATTGAACCCCGTCCGCGCCATGACCGTGGCCGAAAATATTTTCCTGGGCAAGGAACCGTGCTACGGCTTCACGAACATCGTCAACCGCCGGAAACAGCGCGAACTCACGCTGGAACTTTTTCGGGAAATGGACGTCACCATCGCTCCCGACCGCAAGATGTCGGAATTGTCGGTGGCGGAGATGCAACTGGTCGAGATCGTGAAGGCGGTTTCCTATCAGGCCCGCATTATCATCATGGACGAGCCGACCTCGGCCATCACCGGCCGGGAAGTCGCCAAGCTGTTCACCATCATTCGCGGCCTCAAGGCCAAGGGCATCGCCATCATCTACATCTCGCACAAGATGGATGAGATCTTCCGCATTGCCGACACCATCACCGTGTTGCGGGACGGCCAGTACATTGATACGAAACCCGCCGCCGAACTGGACCATGACGCGCTGGTGAAACTGATGGTCGGCCGCAAAATCAGCGAGTTGTTTCCCCCCGTCAATCCGGCCAAGGGCGAAATCGCTTTTGAAGTGCAGGGCCTGACGAAACACGGCTTGTTTGAAAATATCAGCTTCAAGGTGCGCAAAGGCGAGGTCTTCGGCATCGCCGGCTTGATGGGCGCGGGCCGGACGGATGTCATGGAAACTGTTTTTGGCCTGCGCCGCGCCGATGCTGGCTGCGTCAAGGTGGACGGTCGGGAAGTGAAAATCCATTCACCCGCCGCCGCGATCCGCCATCGCATGGCCCTCATCACGGAAGACCGTGCGATCAAGGGGCTGAATTTGAAGGCGTCCGTCCGCGACAACATCACGCTGGCCGGCCTGAAGAAATTCACCCGCTTCGGCCAGGTCCTGAATTTCCAAAAGGAAAATTGCGCGGCTGACGGCGAGATCGAAAAGTTGCGCATCAAAACCCGTGGCCGGAATCAGATCGTGAAGACCTTGAGCGGCGGCAACCAGCAAAAGGTCGTTCTCGCCCGCTGGCTGCTGAACGATCCTGAAATAATTATTTTGGACGAGCCGACACGCGGCATTGATATCGGCGCCAAGGCCGAGATTTACAAAATCATCGCCCAGCTTGCCGGCCAAGGCCGGACCATCATCATGGTCTCGTCCGAACTGGAGGAAATTTTGGGCCTGTGCGACCGCGTGCTGGTGTTGTATCACGGAAAAATCAGCGCCGAATACGAGCGCAGCGCGTTCAACCAGGAAGTGATCCTTAAGGCGGCAATGGGCAATGTGAAAGCCGCCGCCAATTAGAATTTTAATGGAAACACAAACGAACAGTTTGCAAAAGACCGCCGCTTTTTTCTCAAAATACGGAATTTTTTTCGCTTTCGTGCTTTTGGCCGGAATTCTGGCCGTGACCTCGCCGCCGTTCCGGACGTGGTCGAACATCCAGAACATCCTGCAGCAGATTTCCATGAACGGCATCATCGCCATCGGCATGACGCTGGTCATCATCACGGCGGGCATTGATTTGTCGGTCGGCTCGGTGCTGGCCTTGTCGGCGGTGGTGGCCACTTCCTTTGCGCATCCGGATCAACACGCTTTGATCGTGCCGCTGGCGATGGGAATCCTGGTCGGCCTGGTCTGCGGCACGGTGAATGGAATTCTGATCGCCAAAAAACGGCTCGCACCGTTCATCGTCACGCTCGGCATGATGACCGTGGCGCGCGGGGTGGCGCTCGTCTATACCGGCGGCCGGCCGGTCATCAATTTGAGCGACAGCTTCGACGCGATCGGCGGCGGCTCCGTCTGCGGCATTCCTTTTCCGTCGCTCATTTTTCTGGGGGTCATCCTGCTCGGGGTGTTCATCCTGCATTTCACACGTTTTGGCCGATACGTTTATGCCGTGGGCGGCAACGAACTGGCCGCGAAAGTTTCCGGCGTGAATACCGATCGCGTCTTGATCTCCGTCTATGCGTTTGCGGGCGCATTGGCGGGCGTGGCGGGCATCGTCTTGTCCTCGCGCATCATGTCCGGCCCGCCGGCGACCGGCACGGGTTACGAACTGGACGCCATCGCGGCGGTCGTCATCGGCGGCACCAGCCTGAGCGGCGGCATCGGTTCCATCGCCGGCACCATCGTGGGCGTGTTGATCATCGGCGTGATGAACAACGGCCTGGACCTGCTCAACGTGACGTCCTACTGGCAGCAAATCGTCAAGGGCGTGATCATCGTCCTGGCGGTGTTGCTGGACAAAAAATCAAAGCACTGAAATGCCTGCGCTTTCGTCATACCTCTTTTTGGGAATCTGCAGTGCGTGGTGTCTGACCGCCCTGGCGGCAAATCCGGCGTCCGCCGCGGGTGTTGATGAAACGGTTTCCGGCGAAAATCCAATTGAAGCCGGCGCTTTCCGGATCGATTCGCTGCCGCTTTTGCGGACGGGCGTGCAGACGCATCAATTTTGTTCTTACGACCGCGCGGGCGACAATTTCGACTGGGAATATTTTCCGTTATACACGGATACCAATGGCGAGTGCGTGATTTTCGACGCCATGGGGCCGGGCTGTCTTTATCGCCATCACATGAATGTCTGGCACGGGCTGCCGGTCTATCAAGGGGTTCATATCAAGTATTATTTCGATGACGAGACCACACCGCGGATCGACATGGATATTTCCACTTTCTTCAGCACCAACAATCCGCTGGGAATTTTTCAGCCGCCGCTCGCCTGGGATGGAACAAATCGGTTTCGGATGTTTTATCATCCGATGTTTTTCAAAAAACGATTGAAGGTGGCCTTAAGCACGGAGCCGGGCGGTCCGCCCACCATCACGGAGCCGTGGACGGGCAGAAACCCCAAGCATCCCGATGGCGACCGGAAACATTGGCACTGGTATGAATACACCTATCAAACGTTTACCGACGATCCCGGTCTGGATTCGTGGACGCCGGAAACGGGCCGCCGCCTGATGCCTGAACTGTTGGCGGCTTGGAACATCGATAACGAGCAGGCTGCCGCGACCCAGGGCAGCAAGGCGAAGTCGGTGGTTTCCCAAATCAAAGCGGGGAAAACGGCGATGTTGTGGAATGTCCGAAAGCCGGGCGTCATCACGGCGTTGCATTTTCAGGTCACGCCCGCGAACGATGTGGGCGCGCTGTATGATTCTTGGCTGAAAATCACTTTCGACGGCGCTGCCTCTCCGCAAATCGAAGCACCGCTGGGCTGCTTTTTCGGCGCTTATCGGACCAATTTAGGCGGCTCTTTCGCTTCCTTGCCGCTGGGCTGGTCCAATGGTGCGGCTTGTTGCTATTTCCCGATGCCGTTTTGGAGTTCCGCAACGATTCAGATTGAGAATCGTGGCCAGGCGAAAGTCAAGGTGGCGGCCAGGGTTGATTACAAAAATTCGGTGACCCGATATGCGCAGGACCACAGCGGTTATTTGTTCGCCAGTTATCACCGGGAAGATCCCCGCGTGGAAGGCCGGGATTACACCTATCTGGAAGCGAGCAACTGTTCCGGTCAGGTCGTCGGCCACGTGACCGCCCGGTGGAACACCTGCATGGAGGAGGACGAACGCACTTATTTTGACGAAAGTGAAACCCCGGCGATCATCGGCGAAGGATTTGAAGACGATCATGGCATGGGCTGGGGGCTGCAAAATCTGACGTTGCCGGCGTTTGGAGCCACAAGCGCCAAACGCGGCGAGGGCGACATCTATCGTTGGCTCTTGCCCGACATGTATTATTTTGCCGATGGCATCAAATACGGCCATCAGACCTACGGACCCCATTCGCCCTCGGGATATGAAGGTGCATACCACGTAGGCACGGAGGAAAGCGTGACGTTCTGGTATGGAAATTTGCAGCCGCGCATCATGCAGACGGACGAAATTGATGTGGGCAATCTATCATCGGAGCAATCCCACGCGTATCAGGCCGAGGGCGATGTCCTACGAACGAACGGGAACTGGTGGTATGACGGTGTATATAATAACGTCCTGTTCAAGACTCCCGCCATTGCGGACGATGGCGTTTCGTTCACCAATAGCAGCACTTTCACGGTGGCCATTTCGCCGGACAACCAGGGCGTGTGTCTGCGCCGCCGCAGCGACAAGGCGAACAACCGGCAGGAAGCGCGGGTATATGTGGACGGACAACTGGTGACAGAACGCCCGTGGTACAGCGTGGACTATGAAAAGACCTACCGCGATATCCGCTGGTTTGACAGCGATTTCAACGTGCCGGCCAAATACACCCGGGGCAAAAGCCGGATCAACATCCGCATTGAATTTGTCAGTTCCGCCACCGGCCGCTGGGATGAATATCATTACTGCGTTTTCAGTTATTCCAACCCCGTTGAGAAACCGGCCATAAAACAGAAATCAATCATCTGATGCTTAAAAATATCCCCGCCATCCTGACACCTGACCTCCTGAAAATTTTGATGGAGATGGGCCACGGCGACGAAATCGTCATCGCCGATGGAAATTTTCCCGCGGCCAGCCACGCGCAACGGCTCGTGCGTTGCGACGGGCATCCCGTGCCGCCGCTCCTCGATGCGATCCTGCAACTGTTCCCGCTCGATACATTCGTCAAGCATCCCGTCGCGCTGATGGCCGTGGTGCCGGGCGACAAATATTCACCCAAAATCTGGCCGGTGTATAAAAAGGTCGTCCAGAAATACCATCCCAACCTGGCCGGGTTTGAGATGCTGGAACGGCATGCGTTTTACGACCGGGCGCGGAAGGCTTATGCCGTGGTGGCCACCGGCGAACTGGCGCGGTACGCCAATTTGATCTTGAAGAAAGGACTCGTGTCTTAAACCTATGAAACCAATCAAACCATACATAATCGCCTTGACCGCAGTTCTGCTGGCGGCGGTCGCCGGCTGCGGACAAAAGGAAAAATCACCGGCGCAAAACCCAAGCCGGCTCACCATCGGCATTTCGTACCAGAACCTGCAAAACGAATTCATCATCAACATCCAGGATGCCGTCCGCGCCGAGGCCCAGAAAATGGATGTCAACCTCGTGGAGGTGGACGGCCAGGGCAAGGCCGAGAACCAGATTTCGCAGGTCGAAGATTTCGTCGCGCGCGGCGTGGACGCGGTGATCCTAAATCCCTACGACAAGGACGGTTCGGCCCACGCGGTGGACCTGGCGGTGCAGGCGCACAAGCCGATCGTCGTCGTCAATGCCATCGTGTCGAACCTGGACAAGGCCAATGCGTATGTTGGTTCGGAGGACGTCAAGGCCGGAAACATCGCGGCGCAGCGCATCATGGATGTGTTGCTGGGCAAGGGGAACATCGCCGTCATCCACGGGCCGAACGGTCATTCGGCGGAAGTGCAACGCACCGAAGGCATCCGGCAGATTCTGACCAATTATCCCAACGCAAAAATCGTCGTGGAACAAACGGCGAACTGGGACCGCGCGCAGGCCTTGAATCTCATGGAAAACTGGCTGGCCTCCGGCCAGCAGATCGACGCCGTCATCGCGGAAAATGACGAGATGGCGCTCGGCGCTCTCAAGGCCATCGAGGCGGCGGGAAAACAAAATCAGATCTCCGTCATCGGCATCGACGCGATTCCCGATGCCTTGAAGGCCGTCGCCGACAGCAAAATGGTCGGCACCGTGTTTCAAGACGCCAAAGGCCAGGGCGCCCTCGCCGTGGACCTGGCGGTGCAACTGGCGCAGGGCAAAACCGTGAAGCATGACAATTATATTCCTTTCCAATTGGTGACCAAGGAGAACGTGATCAATTTCCAAAAATAAAAAAGACCTGTTTTAAGATGAAAAATGTAAAAGCTAAAATCCACGAAACGTTTGATCAGGGCCAGGGCATTTTGCGGCTGGTTCCGGTGTTTGTACCTCGCCGGTTCAGCAAGGCCGGACGCCGGCTGCGGTTGCATCCTGATGACTATTACGCACTCGGCACGAAGCGCGGGTCCATCAAGGAACGCTGGTTTTCCTCGGTGATTGCGGCGATGAACGGCGAACTCGCACCGCCGGACGAGGGCATGAGCTATGTCCTGCCGTTCAGCGACAAGCTGTCCGAAAAATTCACATTGAAAGCTGCGCAGGATGAATTGAAGGACCATTTGGTCGGCGGAGAATTGATGAAAAAATACGGCGGCTGGCCGGTCTATTCAAAATTTTTCGATTACCTCGCGCCGCTGTTCCATCATCTGCACCTGAGCTTTGAGGCCGCCGCGCGCGTCGGCCGACTGGGCAAGCCGGAAGCGTATTATTTTCCGCCGGAGATGAACAACCATCCCGGCGAATTTCCAGTGACCTATTTTGGCTTCGACCCGGATTGCACGAAAGAAATGGTCCGCGAACGGCTATTGCAGTTCGAAGCCGGCGACAATCGCATCACGGAGCTTTCCCGCGCCTATCGCATCGAGCTGGGCACGGGCTGGTACACGCCGCCGGGCGTCGTCCACGCCCCCGGCTCCTATCTGACCTACGAGCCGCAATGGAACAGCGACGTGAACTCGGTCTATGAGAACATCACCTCGCACGAGGTTTATCCCTATGATTTTCTGGTGGAGAACTGCCCGAAGAACAAAAAACAGGATGTTGATTATGTGATGAGCCTGATGGACTGGGAAAAGAACGTCGATCCGCACTACAAGAAAAAATATTTCCGTCCGCCGATTGTCTGCCGTCATTCCGATGAACGGCACACCGAGAAATGGATCACCTACGCGAACGAATATTTTTCCGCGAAGGAACTGACCGTGCAGCCGGGCCAGACGGTGACGGTGAAAGATGGCGCGGCTTATGGCTGCATCCTCCTCCAGGGCCACGGCAAATTCGGCGTTTACAACGCGGAAGCCTCCGTGATGTTGCGCTACGGGCAGGCGAGCAACGACGAATATTTCGTCAGCGAAGCCGCGGCAAAGGCGGGCGTGACGATCACCAACCACAGCCAGTTCCAGCCGATGGTCATCCTGAAACATTTCGGGCCGAACCACCCGGACGCGCCAAAAAAAGTGAAGTGATCTTTTTGTGAATATGAAGAAATTATTTCGTTGTCTGCCGGTGGTTTTGTCGTCGCTAATTCTGGCGCTGGCGGTTTTACCCGCCGGCGCACAGGACGCAAATCCTGCAAAGACAAACCGCTGGGATAAGGACATCCGCGCATTCGAGGAGTCCGACCGCACCAATCCGCCGCCGCAGAATGCCGTGTTGTTCATCGGCTCGTCCAACATCCGGTTTTGGAAAAATGTGGCGCAGGCGTTTCCGGCGCACAAGGTCATCAACCGCGGTTTCGGCGGCTCGGAGATGTCGGACGCGGCGGAATTTGCCGGGCGCATCGTGATTCCGTATCACCCAAAGATCGTCGTCATTTATTCCGGTGACAACGACCTGGCGGACCACAAGACGCCGGAGCGGGTCGCGGCGGATTTTAAATCGTTTGCGGATCAGATCCACGCCGCGTTGCCGGACACCGTCATCGTCAGCATCGGCGTCAAGCCATCGCCGTCACGCGCGAAACTTCTGCCGCAGGTCCGGGCGGAAAACGCGTTGCTGGAGGCGTATTGCAAAGCGAAAACCAACATGGTTTACATCGATGATTTCACGCCGATGTTGAGCGCGGAAGGCACGCCGCGCCCGGAATTGTTCATCAAGGACGGCCTGCATCTGAACGAGCAGGGCCGTGCCATCTGGATCTCACTCATTGGTCCGGTCCTGGACCGTTACGACCCGCCCCAAACCAAAAAATAAATATGAAAAAACAGAACTGCGACATCAAAACTGAAAAAATCCGCACGGCGTTTCTTGAACTGAAAAAGAAACACCCGGAAAAACTCAAGACCCGGCTGAATCTTTCCTGGAGCAACTGGGGATTTGGCATCGAAACGCTCGCGGAATCGGCGGCGCGGCTGCAAAAGAACGGCATCCGGTTCATCGAGCTGCACGGAAATCATTACGGCCCGGACCTCGGCTACAAAGTCGCGGAGACGAAAAAGGTTCTTTCCGATCACGGCATCCAGACCGGCGGCATCTGCGGGATGTTTTCGGCGGACAACGATCTTTCCAGCAACCGCGCCGTGCACCGGCAGGCGGCGGTGGATTATATCAAGCGCACGATTGAATTCACGAAGCAGATGGGCGGCAACTACATCCTGGTCGTGCCCGGCGCGGTCGGCCGGCCCAAGGCATATGATCAGTCGGAATTCGAGCGCAGCGTCGCTACATTGCAGCTGGTGGCCGGTCTTTTTTCAAAAAACAAAATCAAGGCGGCGATCGAGCCGATCCGCGCGGCGGAAGTCAGTTTCATCAACACGATCGCTGATGCGAAGAAATATATCGCGGCGGTGGGTCATCCGGGCATCGGCCACATCAACGGCGACGTGTATCACATGCAATCCGGCGAGGCGCACATCGGCGAGGCCTTGATCGACGCGGGGGACCAACTGGTGAACCTGCACATGGCTGACAGCAACCGTTGCGCATTGGGCGAGGGGGCGATGGACCTGGATGCCATCATCATGGCGCTGTATCTGATCGGGTTCAACACGAAGGGTCGCTATGTCACGCCCGAACCGCTCGGCCCCGGCGGCGATCCGTATCCGGCCATGAACGGCAAACCCGATAAAAGCGTGCTGGACAAGCTGGTGAAACAGACGGCGACATATTTTCGCGAACGCGAAGCGGCGCTGCTGGCCGCGTAGTTTCTGTTTAATTCCGCACTGCGATGGAAAAGAATCCACCAAAGACGGTTGCCCGGCGGCGGCGCGTGGCCGTCCTGGTGGATTTTTCCCGTTGGTACGGCCGCCGGGTGCTGCTCGGCATCGCAAAATTTTTGCGGGAACACCACGACTGGTCCGTGCAAAGCGAGGAATGGCGATGGACCGATGGCGTCCCCGCCTGGTTCCAGAACTGGCAGGGCGACGGTGCCATCGCCTGGGTGGAAACACCGGAGATGGGCGCCCTCGTGAGAAAATTAAAGGTGCCCGTGGTGGACGTGCGCGGTTCCGCGCCGGGCAGCCGGTTTCCGCTGGTGGATACGGACAACCGCGCGGTGGCCGGTCTGGTGGTGGAACATTTCCGTGAACGCGGCTTCCGCCATTGCGCCTATTGCGGGTTTGTGGGCGCAAATTATTCGGATTTGCGAAGCCGGTTTTTTCAAGAAGGGCTGCGCCGGGAAGGAATTGTCTGCACGGTTTATCAGCCGCCGGAAATCTCCCGCAACCCGCAGACGCTGGAACTGGAAAAACGCGGCCTGTTGTTTCAAGAACATCTGGAGCGCTGGCTGGTGGCGTTGCCCAAGCCGGTGGGCATCATGGCGTGCAATGACATCCGCGGCCAGCAGATCATGAACGCCTGCCGCCGCCTGAATCTGGCCGTGCCGGATACGGTGGCCGTGGTGGGCGTGGACAACGACGAAATTTTTTGCGAACTGTCCGATCCGCCCTTGAGCAGCGTGGCCCTGGACACGATCCGCATCGGTTATGAGGCGGCGAATCTGCTCGAAAGAATGATGGCGGGCGCAAGGCCGGGAGTGGAACCGATTTTGGTCCCGCCGGTGGAGATTGTCGCCCGCCGCTCCTCGGACGCGCTGGCGATCGACAATCCCCAATTCGTGGCCGGGGCGCGGTTTTTGCGCGAGCACGCCTTTGAAACGGTGAATGTGAAGGACGCCGCCCGGATCGCGGGCATGTCGCGCCGGCAATTCGAGCGGCTGTTTGTGGAGTATATCGGGCGCGCGCCCAAGGCGGAAGTTTTGCGTCTGCGTCTGGAACGCGCCAAAAAATTATTGCTGGATACGAACTGGCCGCTGGCCCGCATCGCCGAAAAGACCGGATTCAAGTCCGCCGCCTATCTGCACGCGGTCTTCAGCCAGAAGGTCAAGCTGACGCCCGGGAAATTCCGCAAGAACGCGAAATTTGATTCGAAAGAGCGTTCGGATGGACAGCATGCGTCATGACCAGTTCTGGCATCTTCTCTGTTTTTGATTGGTTCAAAAAGGACTGGATGTGTGCGAGCCCATCCAAAATATGTCAATATCATTGGCTGAAGCAGTTACCGTAGTGCCCAAATATGTTTTATAGGCGGTAGAAATAATAGCTCCAGGTTTTAGCCAGTGATGGATTTCAGCGTGCCCGTCTGCAAAGGCAAAGCCGCAGGAGCCACCATGGGTTTTGGCCGGGTAATTAGCCCATTCTGTGCTGGCTGGAATGCCGGTGGTGGGCATTACGAATGCGAAGCCAGCATCATCTATGCTATCAGGATTCTCGTCCAAAATAACCCACAAATCCGAGGGTCCGATACCGCCTATAATCTGGCTTTCTTTGGCATATGTCCGCCAATGTCCGCCAGGCGGCTCGGCAAAATTTTTGAGATAATTTTCCGGCCGATTTGTGCCGGCCATACTGGCCGTGCCAACGGCTTGACTCATGGAATAACTGCGAACACGCGCCGGCCCAACAATACTTGGATCTGCTGTGCTTAAGTCCGCCGGACATCTCCATACCGCAATGCTGGAAACATAAGGCGCCAACTGGGTATACTGTGAATTTATCAGGAGTTTGCCGTCACTATCATCGGTTCCACCTTGATAACCGCTCATAATCCCCGCCACCCAGTTGATGCCTGTAGTCGGGCCGCCGTTGGGCCAGTCATTCGGATGGGCAGCACCCAAATCCGCATTAACAGCAAGCAAATCACTTGCGTCGCCGGAATACATTTTCCAACCCGTCATAACCTGGCGCAGGTTGCTCGCACATTGGGTGGCCTGGGCCTTTTGCTTGGCTCTGGTCAAGGCCGGCAGCAGCATTGCCGCAAGAATGGCTATGATGGCAATTACAACCAGCAATTCTATAAGTGTAAACCCGATCCCCAGCCCCCTCCTCCCGCAGGGGAAAAGTTTTTTCCGTTTCATAGTCTTAATTTTCCATCCGCTCGCAGACCTCATTGAGTTCATCGTTTGCATCATCGGTTATTGGATTTCAATTCATCCAACTAAGATCATTGGGGTAATATCAACCGATAAAACATGTTGGGGCCCCCGGTCGGCGCTGTTACTTGGTTTAAACCATTCGAAAGAATATTCACATTAGTCACATTCATCCAGTTGGTAGTGGTCAAATCGGAATTCTGTTGGAGCGTATACCCGAGAACTGAACCAGGCCAAGAAATGAGGGAACTGTTGTTATTCAACAAATTGATGCCTGCCGTCGGAATACTAATAAATTGGAAATTGCTGATCGTCTGAACGGAGGTTTGACCACCATATGAACCAGTGAATCCGACATAAGCCGTGTTGGCACCCAAATTTTGGGTGATGTCTCCGACATTCAAAACAGTGCTGTACGATGTGCTGGCAATGGCATCCGTAAAGGTCAATGACATTTGTCCATTTGCGTAATTTATCAGTACAGCTATGGGATCACCACCCGACAAGTTGACACTTCCCGGTGCGGTCACATTGTTAACGGATCCATTCGCGCCAAATGCATACCCGACGCCCCCCAGTCCATTGCCGGTGAATATATTCAACTCCAACGCCACACTGGGCGTAATCGCTGATGCTCCACCATAACCAAGCTGCCCACCCGCCGAACCCAGCGCGGAAACGCCTCTGAAATCATTCTGAAGGCAGAAGGTAACACCGTCAGCCGCCATGTTTCCAGCAGCTTGATAAGTGAATGAAGCCTGAAACGCCTTGATGTATAGAGGAAATTGGAAGAAGAAGCTTCCGTTGCCGCCACCATTGGCCGGGTCGGTCAGGCTTAACACGCCACTGCCGGTGTTAAAGCGCGCGCTGCCGCCGGCAGTCCATCCGTTTGCTGTATTGTTGTAAAACTGCAATGGAAGCACGCCAGGAACAATGAGCGTCGCCACGCTGCTGGTGACTGAACCGGAACCGTTATAGACGACAACTTGATAATTACCCACATCGCTGCCCTGCACGTTGGTGATGGTCAAGGCGCTGCCCAAAGTACCGCCTATCCTGCTGCTATTGGCCAGATTCACCCAGGTCGATCCATTGTAAACCTGCCATTGGAACCCGAGCGGCGCGGAACCGTAAGCCGTAATGAAATTGGTTGCGTTACCACCAACCGTGCCATAAAACGGGGTGGTCACATCCGTAACAATTGTCGGCAAACCAGAATAAACGTTGACCGACTCCGAGGAGGAGGTTGCTACTCCGAAGCTATTGGACGCCGTGAGGTAAAAACTATCACCAACAGTCGTGTAATTGCTGATTACCAAAGTGCTGTTGGTCTGGCCAGCCACCGGCCCGCTGTTGTCAACCCATTGGTAATACAAGGGCGTTGTGCCGGCAACTTGCGGGGAAATTATCAAGGTGTTTCCCGAGTTAAAATTAACGCTGCCCAGCGGCTGCTGAAGGATCTCCGGGGCAGAACCGGCTGCTTGAAACAAGTTGGCTATCTGGGTTGAACTCAAGGCGTAATTGAATACTGCCGCCTCATTCAACAATCCTCTGAATTGGTTGTTGCCGGGAGTCGCGGCGGTGGACGATCTGGCACCAATCATGAGTGGAACCGCGGCCGAATTGATGATGCCTGCATTGGCCGGAATGGCAACACTGCCTACTAGAACCTTGTCCACATATAGAAGAGCGACACCATTGGCTTCATCGCATACGCCGACGATAAAATGCCAGTTCGAATCCGCGCCCAGATTAACGGTGCTGCCGGCGTTATAGGTGTTAGCCGCCGCATCATGCACTTCAAACCGCACATCGTTTCCTGCAGCGCCCTCGTCAAGGGTGAATTCTTCACCAAAGAAGTAGCCTTTGGCCACGAGTCCCGAGTTCGCAACCTGCGTCAGCGAATCGCCATTAGCCCAAACCATGACTGAAAACTCGCCGTTGCCGCCCGCAGGCACGCTGAAATCTATGTTCGTGCCGATTGAATTCGCATCGCAAGACGTAAGCATGAAATAGGCGAATTGAGCCGCAGTTTCGTTGGCGTCTGTATTCGTATCATAACCGGTTCTGCTCAAATAGACATTGGTGTAAATGCCATTGTTGCCGCTTTGATAATCGTTACATATGGCACCAGGGTTGCCATCGCTGTTATTGTCATCAGGTTCATTGAGCCGCCAATAGCACATGGGATTGTAAGCCAGCGTTAGTTGCGGGAAGGGCGCAATGGTTGTCGGCTGGTATGAAACCGACCAAACACTGCTTGTCATGGAACCATAGCTATTGTTCAAGATGCAAGCAAAGTTGGTAGGACTGGTCATCTGGCAGTTTGTAAATGTGAAACTTGAACTGGTCGCCCAGCCAACGGCCACCCCGTTTGTCACCCATTGATAGGCAATGGGCAACGCGCCCACCGCCGAGACGGAAAAGCTTGGGCTTGAACCGAGATAATTTGTCCCGCCGATATTGCTCCCCCCATATAGCGTAATGGGATTGGTATAAGTCACCGGGAATTGCACAAAGGCCGTCAAATTGGTGAGAACCTGCATGCTGGCCACCGAGCTCGTGGCAACTCCATAGACATTGGTCACGACAATATAGTAATTAAGCCCATTATAGGTCTGTGGCACGTTAGTGAAGATTATTGAAGCATTTGTGGCTCCAACCAGTGCAACCCCGTTGGTATACCATTGATACGACAAAGGCGAGGCACCACCAGCGAGCACAGAATTTGTTATCGAACCGTTCTGGGGGACGACACTGGGCGACGACAGCTGGCCCACAACGAACGGTATGGGGTTGGCGGCATAATACAAGTTTTTGATCTGGTTGACTGTTAGCGCATTGGTGAAATAAGCCAAATGGGCAACTCTTCCGGCAAAAGTTTGTTGAGAAGTGTTGTAGGTGGCAAGATTGGTCGGCTCCAAATATTCCGGACCATTGCCGATAAACACATCCGAAGCCGGCTTGCCGACATTGGCCGAAATGTTGACCACAATATTGGAAGCCACGCAGTTGTCCACAAATTCCATAACGTTGGTGCCAACGCCATTGGTATAGGTGGAAACAAGAGTCAACATATGCCAATTGCCGTCATTCACATTGAACGTTGCCGGGGCAATGTTTCCCTGGGTGCCAGCGCCTTTGGAAACTTTAATAGAGGAATTTTGGGCGAAAAGCTTCCACGAACTATCGCTATGGCTGGCAATTGCATTCCAGCGACTGTTGTTATCCATTGGATTTCCCTTGAACCAGGTAACAACCGTGAAATTATTCGTAAAACCCGTCGGATCCAGCAATGTTTGATAGCCGGCATCAACCGCACCCACCAGGCCATTGAACGCGCACGCATTCGTAAACGGGCCAAATCCCGGATATTGCGGCCCGCCTGCCCCAGGCAGCGATCCAGGCTGATATACGGCACTGTTCCCAAGGGTGTTGAAGTTGGTGATGTTCGCACCGGTGCTTCCATAATTGGCCGCCGCCGGATAGCTGCTCACTGGCGGTGGTGTATATTTCGGGGCGTCCATCCGCCAATACATCACCGGCCCGTCACCCAGTACAGTACTGCTGTATGAGCCAAGACCATTGGTTCCGGCCATGAAGTGGTTGGTGATCTGGGTAAAAGTCAATGCATTGGTGTAAATCGCCACTTCATCCACATATCCGTGATATGGATTGGCACCGAAACCGCGACTGCCATCAAACTGGATCGGATCCCAAGTATCGGGCGTAAAAGTTGCGGTCGGGGCATTGGTTCCAGGAACGCCCGCAACCGTGCTGGGGCCGGTAGTGATCGGGATCAGGATAGTAGATGCATTGGTGCCACCATTGACGGAATTATTTAAGTTGGTGCTGTAGATATACAACCATGCATTAGTGCCATCGAACACACCGCATAAATAGGTCCAGCAATTTTGATAACCATTGGCACCCCCTGCAATATAATTGCCATTGGGCACCTGCGCCTCGGCACCACCGCTGTCACCAAGGCCGTTGAATACGTGAAACGACCAGGCCGCCGGATGATTTCCGTTCACGACATTAAAATCGGTCCAAGCAGCGGAATAATTTTCACACAGCATCCACCCACAACTGGTGTTTTGGTTGATGGGCCCGCCATTGCCATTGTGCCCGGTCTGGTTAATCATCGAGACATAGTTTTGTCCCCCCGTAGGGCGCACCCAAGCTTCTATTGTAAAAGGCTGGTTTGCCGGCAAGGAAATCCGGTTGTCCGTCGTTGGCACAAGACCGAACGAACTGGCATTGCCTAGAAAGTTTATGCAGGTGTCGGCGTCAGCAGCAATTGCCCCCGGTTGGGCAGGAGCGCAATTGGTGCTCGCGTAATACATATTTGCAATCGGGCCGAAAGAACCCAGATTGGTCTCAACATCCGCAGCCGGCGGCGGCGTTGTCTCCTGCAACGGCCAGTATGCCGCCGGATTCAGGCTAACGATGGCGTTAGAATAAGTGGACGTCTGTCCCATACAACTGATTGTTGCCATTAAAAGCATCGACAACACCATGGTAATAGCGCTGAGTGATTTTGTATTCATATTTGGGTTTGGTGTATAATCTGCAGATTTTAGGGTAAGATTTTTTAGCACCCCTGTTTAAGCGTCGTCATTTTTATCTTCCAAGCCTGGGTGGGCAAGACAGCCCACCGTCCAGCTTTTCGAAAGCAGCGTTTAATCTGAACTCCAACGATTTAGTTTGACCGCTCACTTTTATATCTGCCATCCGGTGACCGCTCTCGTTCTTTTGTTTAAAGAAAAGATGCGCTTGCACCGGTGGAATTGTTGGGGTTATACATTCCGACAATAGCACCCCTGCAAAAAATGTCATTGGAGTTTTGCGCATTTTTTATTGTGGTTTTGCGACCAAAATAATCCCCTGCAAGCAAGTCATAGAAGTTTTGCGTATTTCTCGTTGTGTTTCGCATCCTCCCTCATATTGTTTGGCTATGCCTCCTAAGAATGATCCAATTCCCTCGGCCAAACGCCGCCGTCAGGTGGCTTTGCTGATTGATTTTTCGCGCTGGTATGGACGAAGAATCCTCCTTGGCGTCGCTAAATTTGTCCGCGAACATCATAATTGGTCGGTGCAATGTGAGGAATGGCGTTGGACCGATCCAGTTCCGGCTTGGATTAAAAATTGGAAGGGCAGTGGCGTCATAGCCTGGCTGGAAACACCCGAATTAGCGGAAGCCATCCGCAAGTTGAATGTGCCAACTGTGGATGTGCGCGGGGTCTCGGGCTGCGAATTACCTTTGATTAACACCGAAAACAGGCTCGTATCTAACTTCGCCGCTGAACATCTCATTCAACGCGGCTTCCGTAATTACGCCTTTTGTGGATTCGTCGGCGCAAATTATTCAGACGCTCGCAGCAAATGGTTCCAAGAACATCTGACAAAATTTGGATTTGACTGTGCTATTTATCAACCACCTGAGATTTCCAGAAATCTTCAGTCCATCGAACTGGAAAAACGTGGTCTGCTCTTTCAAGAGCATCTCGCCTTCTGGCTCAAGTCGCTGCCGAAGCCTGTTGGCATTATGGCCTGTAATGACATTCGCGGCCAACAAATCATGAACGCATGCCGCCGAATGGATTTACTTGTGCCTGAAGAAGTCGCAATTATCGGCGCAGACAACGACGAATTGTTTTGTGAATTGTCAGACCCACCACTTTCAAGCGTGGCACTGGACACTTTGCGCATCGGTTATGAGGCCGCTACACTTCTGGAACGGATGTTAAACGGCGGAAAACCGCCGAAACAGCCGGTTTTGATTCCGCCGCTGGGAATTGTCGCACGCCGGTCAACAGATGTTTTTGCAATGAGTGATCGGCAACTTGCCACCGGTGTGCGCTTTTTACGCGAGCATGTCTTTGATGCCATCACCGTAAATGATATTGCGCGTGCCGCTGCCATGTCACGCCGCGCTTTTGAAAAGCGGTTTTTCACCCAGTTCGGCCACGCGCCGAAAGCCGAGGTTTTACGCCTCCGTTTGACGCGCGCCAAGGAATTACTTCAGGACACCGATTGGACACTTGCGCAAATCGCTGATCGCACCGGCTTCAAACACGGCGAATACTTGCACGCCTACTTCACCCAAAAGACCGGCATAACGCCCGGGAAATTCCGCAAGAACGCGAAATTCGATTCAAAAGAGCGTTCGGGTGGACAGCAAGCGACGTGAGCCAGCACCGCCCGGATGTCGGCGTGGTACTCTTCACTGTTTCTTGACGTGCGAATTTGCGGAGCTGTCACCCGCATTGAAAATTTCAGCCAAAACTTTTTCCAAGGATTCAATCCGGATCGGTTTGGTGAGGTGGGCCATAAACCCCGCTTTTTCCGTTGCGGTCATATCGTAGTCCATTCCATAGCCGGTCAGCGCGATGCCCTTGAGTCCATAGGCCGCTTTCAGCTCGGCCATCAATACGTTTCCGGTACCGTCGGGCAAGCCGATGTCGGAGATGAGCAAATCAAATGGCTGCTGTTGCGTGATGGCGCGGGCTTCGGCCAGGCTTGCGGCGCTCGTGACGTTATAATGCCGGCGCACCAGCAGTTGCTCCAAGGTGATCCGGGTGGCCGCATGGTCTTCCACCAGAAGAATACGCATGCCGGCTCTGTCCCGCGTGGCAATTTCCGGGGTTTTGGTATCCGGCGGTCCGGCTGCCGGAAGTTGGTTTTGCTCCCCGGGAAGCGCCCCTGGCAGCTCAACGATAAATGTCGCTCCCTGGTCGCGGCCGGCGCTTTCAGCCCGGATATTTCCATGATGAAGTTCCACCAAGCTGCGTGAAATGGCCAAGCCCAACCCAAGTCCGCCAAAACGATGCGAACCTCCTGAAGTGGCATGATCGCCCTGCGCAAAAACATCAAAAATGCGGCCAAGTTCAGAGGGCATCAGGCCGATTCCAGTATCCAAAATGGCGACGACAAGTTTTGCATCGGGAGAGGTGGAGATTTTGACAACTATCCTGCCGTTCGCGGGCGTGAACTTGACGGCATTTTTAAGAATATTCCAAAAGACCTGCTCCAAACGGACCGCATCCCCAAAAACCACCGCCCCGCCGGCTTCGAATTCCAAAAACAGTTCGATGTGTTTCAAATCAGCTTCAGGGCGTACGATGGCGATGGCCTCCCGCAAAATGTCATGCAAATCCGAGGCGCGGCGTTCCAATGGCAGCTTGCCCCGCGTGATCCGGGTCAGGTCCAGCAAGTCATCGATCAGCCGCGCCTCCAGCTCGATATTGCGGCGGATCATTTCGAACTGGCTGCGGATTTCCGCCGGTAATTTCGGGTTGTTGGCGGCCTCGCTGGCCACGAGCAACGCCGGATTCAGCGGCGTGCGCAGTTCATGCGACAGTGCGGCCAGAAAATCATCCTTGCTGCGGTTGGCGGATTCCGCCAGCTCCTTGGCTTCACGCAACTTTGCCCCGGCACGTTTAATCTCGGTGATGTTAACGAGGGTGTGAACGGCGCCGCGCGGGTTTCCGAATTCGTCGAACAAAGGTGTCCCATAAGCCAACACGGTCCTGATCTCTCCATCGTCAAAGACCAGATCGAATTCGAAATCCTTGATTATTTCGCCGCGGGCGGCCCGCTGGGCGGGCAATTCATCGGTTTTTAATTCCCGGCCATCCTTGAAGACTTTGAAGTGGCGCGGCTTGATGTCCTCCGCCGCCGACATGGAAATCTCTTCGCCGGGAGAAACCTTCGCGAGCCGGGCCGCCGCCTCGTTGCCGGTCATATGACTGGATTCGGCATCATGGACGAGGATCACCGGCGTTGGCATGGCTTCGATGACGATCGCCAGTTCCTTGGCCCGTTCGCGTTCGCGCTTTTCGCTGACCCGCAAGGCCCCGGCGGCCGATTCCAATTCCGAATGACTGGCCTGGATCTGGTCGAGCATCGTATTGAACGCTTCTGTGAGATCACCCAGTTCATCATCAGCGGTCCTGGTGGCGCGGACGGAAAAGTTTCTTTTGCCGGTGATTTCCCGGGCGGTGGCGGCCAGCGCGATGATGGGATTTGAAATGCGCCTTTGAAGCATGGCGGATAGCCAGAAAGCCAGCACCAGTGAGCCGGCCAGAATGAGCAACGAAATGGCGCCGTAAAGTTCGAACCGTTGCCAAAGCCCGGTAAGATTCGAGCGGAGATAAACCAGCCCCAATCGGTGCCCGTCCTGGACGATGGGTTCGGAAACGGTCAGATCATTGCCGCCAAAAAGCGCTTCCGGGCCCGGCGGCGAGGCCGGCAGGGCGGTATCCGCAAGCGTGGCGGGATATTTCACAAAGATCCCGCCTTGGGCATCGTAAATGGCTGCCGCAACCACATGCGGTTCACTTCGCAATGACTCGAGAACGCTGCCCGCATCGTCTTCATTCCTGAACGCCAGGGCCGCCTGACTGTTCACGGCGATGGTTCGTGCCTGCGTGACGAGATTTTGCACCATCGCCTCCCGGTACGTCACCCAGTCATAGATCATGAAGGCCGCGACGTTGACCACCAGCACGGCCATGCTTGTCCGCAGGATGACCATCGTAACCTTGCGCTTGATCGAAGATTTACGGGGTGAATTCATTTTGGTTTTGCCGGCACGGTCTCAGCCAGGCGCAACAATTGTGAACTCATAGTGAGGTTGGCCTCTTGCAAGGAATCAACGTTGATCCGCAAACGGATTTTATTATTTTCTGTGATAAACCGCACGCAAACGCCCCAATAGGCCGACCCGGGAATGTCACTGACCGTCAAAATGGGCTTTCCCTTCAGCGACTCGATAATTTTATCCAGATGCACCGCCTCGGACGTGCTGATAAAGAGGATATGGCAGGTCTTGATGTCAGATACGTGCTGATAACGTTCTACCACGAATTTCCGGCCGCGCACCGTTTCATCCTTTATCGCGTCGTCCAGCACGGAGCCAAAGGGATCGTTGCCTAGAACGCCGATCACCAAGGGCGAGTCCGGTTGGTCAAAGGCATTGGTGGGCCAGTCGGTGAATTGTGCAAAGTTCAGCAGGAAAACCGCCTTCAGCGGGTATTCATGCGAAACGGTCTGACCACCGGCCGGGATCCGGCCGAGAACCAGCAGCCAGAAGCAGAGATTGAAAATGAGAAAAGCTCCCTGCGTCCGTTCCCCGCAGCGGGAGAACCGACCCAACTTTGCACACGACACTGGTGGCCGGGGTATTGAGCTCAAAACTGCCATGTGACTTTCCCAAAAACACTGCGTACGATCTCTTCCTGCGTGGGCGGTTGCTGGGAGGGCCCGGCATAACCGGCTTCGGCATGCTGATCGTGCAAAAGATTTTGGCCGACAATCGAGAACTCAAGATTTTTGGTGGCATGCCACGCGAGGCGCACATCCATCTCCGCATAAGCCGGGACGGTGCCGGCCACGCCGCCATTGTTATTGTGGACGGTATCGATCCACCGGAAACCGGCGTCCAGTTCCGTCCGACCGGGCAGGTCCATGGAGGAACGCAAGAAGACCTGATTCTCCGGGTCTGCGGTTTCCCCGAGCGCGTTGTACAAGTCGGTCTGGCCGGGCTTCACCCAGATGGTTTCCTTCAAAAGATCGTATCCGCCGCGCAACCGCCACCAGTCGAGCACCTGATAGTCTACGCTTAATTCAAAACCGTAGCTGTCACCTTTCACATTGTTGGACCAGTAAAGGGGAACAATCGTCCCCGGTGTAAGGCTCAAGCTCCGCAAATCGTCATAATCATTGTAAAATGTGGAGAGCGATCCGGATATGTTCCTGCTCAATTGGGCGCGGTAGCCCAGTTCGTAGGCGATCACGGTCTCCGATTCAAATCCGCTGTTGGCCATCAGAAAAGTTCCATAGGCGGGGCTGGGCTCGGCCAGGTCACGATCATAGCGCGAGGGGGTGCGTACCGCGCGCGAGATCGCACCCCAAACCATCTGGTTGCTGGTGACGTTCCATTGGAGCCGTACACTCGGCTCGAACTCGAAGCCGGTGTAGTCATTATGTTCCACCTTGGTGCCGGCGGTAAGAAACACATCGTCGTGCAACTTGATCTCATCTTGAACGAAGCCGCTGTACAGGTTTTGACCCAAAGTATTGGGCAGAAAGGTCACGAGCGGTGCCGCCTGAACCACGTCGTGGGTGAACCGATAGCCCCAGCCCCAGACGATGCGGTTCCAGGTGCCCAGCGGGAAGCGGTCCTGAAAATCCAGATCGTACGTATCGAGGTCGTCCTTCAAAGTTCCGGCCGGAATGGCGCCGCTGGATTGGAACGGCGCCCCAAGATGGGTGCGGTCATAGTATAATTGCAGGCTCAAGTCGGAGTCTTCGGCAAAGGTATGCTTCCAGCGGCCCAGGATATCGCCCCCGCCGCTGGTTCCCTCTGCCGTCGGCGTACCTTCGCCACCCGGGGTGGAATCATTATCGCCGCCAAAAATATCACCTTGCAGCGTGAATTGATCCTGGTCGGATGCATTCGCATCTATGCGAAATCCACCCTGGCCGCGGTTCCACCAATCATGGGCACTCTTTCCATCCGGATAAACTTCGGAGTCGCGGTCGAAGTATTTGCCATAAACGCGATAGTAGATGTTGGAGGTGATGATACCGCCATAGCGGATGCCCCCAAAATCCTGGAGCGAGCTTCCGCCGCCGCCTTCCACATAGAGGCCCTGCGTATCCTTGGCGTTCTTGCTGGTGATATTGATCACGCCATTGACGGCATTCGCCCCCCAAAGTGTGCCGCCCGGGCCGCTGATGACTTCGATGCGGTCGATGTCCGCGAGCAGATAATCCTGCATGTTCCAGATGACGCCGGCCAGGAGGGGCGTATAGAGCGAGCGCCCGTCCATCAAAACGAGCAACTTGTCGCTGAAGCCCGAGGTGTTGAATCCACGCGCACTGATATCCCACTGGGACGAAGTCTGCTGGGCCACGTTGAGATCGCTGGCGAGGCGCAGGGCCTCGGGAATGCTCGACGCGCCGGAACGCCGGATGTCCTCCCCTGTAATTACTTGAATTTCCGCCGGGGCTTCGCGCAGGGGTTCCGGTTGCTTGGAGACCGAGGTGACTTCCTGGTTCATGAGCTCATCGAGGCTCATCTTTTTATAGACCGCCAGCGCTTCAGAATTCGTTTGGGAGGTATCTGTGGAACCGGCAGCGGGTGAATCGGCGGCGTTGAGACCGGACGCAAGCGTTGAAAAAAGCCAGATCGTCAAAAACGGGAATTTGCCGGCGCGGAAAAAATGTATTTTCATAGTGCAAATTTTGGTCCGGGCGGTACAACGCATGTTAATTGCCATAAACCTGAACCGGGGGCAATAGTCATATTCCGCCGCTTTTTCGAACCCGGCTGGGATTTTTAACCACAGGGACACGGAGACGCAGAGGTTCGATCCGCATGGGCGGGCGAGTCGAAAAGCGTGATATTGTAACGCCTTGGCGTGAATCCGGGGTTCAGGCGCGGCGCAGCCGTTCGAGGGACAAGATCAACGCGCGCGGCAGATGGAACGGGTCCTTGACGGGCAGCGCGACGAAGGTGGTGAGCGGCTTGCCCGTGCGGTCCAGGCGTTGCCGCCATTCGCCGGCGTCGGGCATGGAAAAGTGTCCAAAGCTCCATTCGTAAACCTGGTCGAACCATTTATCGCACCAGCTTTCGCCGGTAAGTTCGTGCGCGAGCAGCAGCGCGTAAAGCGCCTCGGTGTGCGGCCACCAGACTTTGGCTTCGGAGTTGGGCAGGAACGGCGGATGGCCTTCGGCGTCCATGCCGAGAAAAATACCGCCGTATTCCGTATCCCAGCCTTTTTCGAGATGCCAGCGCAGGACTTCGGCGGCGGAGCGGATGAGCCCGCGGTCGTTCCGCGCGAGCGCCCGGTGCATCTGGAACCACATGGATTCGATGGCGTGGCCGGGCATGATAAACGTTCCTTCCGGCGCCGGCACTTCGCGGTATTGACGGTCGAGAAATTCCACGAGGCATTTCCGGTCGGGCCGGACGAAATGATTCATGACGCGTGCGGCGTGGTCGTCCGCGGCGGCGGCGATGGATTGGTCCGCGGTGGTGCGCGCCAGTTCGCCGGCAACTTCGGTGAGGATCATCGAGATGCCGTGGCAACGGCGGTCCGGCGGCAATTTGTAAGGGGCGGTCTCGGAAAATTCGGGGCGCTCGACGCGTTCCAGGATGCTGGCGAGAATCTTTTTGGCGAGCGCGAGCAAATCCGGATCGGGAACCGCACGACAATATTCGCCCAGCCCGTAAACCATGAAGCAATCGGAATAGATGCTGGTGGCGCCTTCAATGAGTTCTCCCTCTCGCGTCGTGCTGAAAACCCAGCGGCCTTGTTCATCGCGCCCATGCTTGAGGAGAAAATCGATCGTGCCGCGCGCCCAGATCAAAAACTCGGGACGTTTTTCGATGCGATTATAGAGCGCGGAACAGGTCCAGACCCAGCGCGCCTGCGACCAGATGTATTTATTCCCGCTGACGGGTTTGCCGTTTTCCTCCATGCACGAGAGCACGCCGCCGCGCTGCGCATCCACGCCATGCTTCGCCCAAAACGGCACGATGCCGTCGAGCAACAATTCCTGAAAGGTCTGCCGTACTTTGGTTTTGTTCATGTCAAAAATTTGGCTCGAAGCGCACTTCGATTTTCCCCTGACTTTGGTTGGGCGGCAAATGGATGCTGAGCCGGTTGGCTGCATGATCCAACCGCCAATCATCGGCCGGTAAATCGTTTCCGTTCAAGTTCACCGCGGTGACTGCCGGTGCGCCATAGATTAGCAGGTCATTGAATCCGGAAGCATTGGATATCGAAATGTCGAAGTGGTCGAGGTGGGGTTCGATCTGCGCGGAATCACTGCGGTTTTGGGCGTTGGTCCAGGACGTGGTTTTTTCCGGCCGTACCAGCACGAGGACGTTGACCTGATTTGAGGTGAAGCTGTGGCCGAATTGCAAATCAGAGTTGAGCCGCGCCGGGAAGATGGTTCCCGCCCGCATAAAGACGGGGATTTGATTGGCCGGAACGGTGGTCGTGAAACTGGCCGGGCCGGTGAGCGTTTTGCCGTTCCACAAATCGGTCCAACGGCCGAAAGGCAGCGCGATGGTTTTGGCATCGTCATCGGAAACGACCGGGGCGACGAGCAGGTCGGGGCCGAATAGATATTGATCTGTGACATTCGCGAGTTCGGGCTCCTCGGGAAAGGCGACGGGCATCGAGCGCATGATAGGGATGCCGGTTTCGTGCGCGGTGATGGCGGCGTTGTAGATGTAGTCCAAAAGGTTTTCGCGCACCCAGGCGTAGTATTTGTAATTGGCGACCGCGTCATCGCCGTAGTTCCACGGTTCGCGCGGCGTGCGGCCATGGCAACGCATCAGCGGGCTGAAACAGGCGAATTGCGTCCAGCGCATGTAGACCGCCGGTTCCGGCCAGCCGAGAAATCCACCGAGGTCGCTGCCCCAGGTCGAAAATCCGCAGGCGCAAAGATTCAACGCGCCGTTCAAGACGCCCTGGAGGCCCGTGAAATTGGCGGCGTGATCCCCGCCAAATTGCGCGACGAATTTTTGTGTCCCCGGCGCGGCGGCGCGGCCGAACAGGATGAAATCGTCACCACGCTTTTCCCGGAACACCTCGCTATATGTCCGATGGTAGTCATAGGAATAAAAGTTATGCATCTCGTCGCCGCGCTTGCCATCATAGAAGACCGCATCCTCCGTGACGCGGTCGCCGAAATCCACCATGCTGCCGGCGACGCCGATGTCCAGGCGATGCTTCCACCAACGGCGGGCCAGCTCGAGCGCGTTGGGATTGCTGAAGTCCACGTGTTGCCAGGGATCGCGCGTGCGCAACACCGGCAGGTCGTTGGTTTTTACTTCGGGCATGAGGTTTTCCTGCGTACCTTCGCCGATCACCGGAAAAAACCAGGACAAAACCTTCAGGCCATGCGCGCTCATGAATTGATTCAGCGCCTCGGAATCCGCGCCCGCGCCTTCGGAGTAAATGGCCGAGTGCGGGATGTCCAAATCGGTGAATTGTTTTACCACTCTTTCCTCTTCGGCGACGGGATCGTGCGTCGGTTTCGTCCAGCCGCGACCGGTCCGGCCCATCCACAGTTCAAAAGCCCACTTGGGCGGCAGGACAGGCTTGCCGGTCAACGCGGTGTAACTTTCAATCGCCTTTTCCGGAGGGGCGATCCAAAAATAGTAATCAAAAATCGGGCCCGGTTGCGTGAGGCGATATTGATCGGGAACCGTTTTTCCGATGTCGCACCGCAACCGATATGTCGAATTGTCAAAAATCGTGTAGCCGCGCGAGCTATGAAAAACCGGAACGGGTTTGTACGATTGGTTCATCAACCCTACCGTGTTCCCGGTCCAGTCATCCATGCCCCAAAGTGTCAGTACATTTCCGTTTTGATTAAAACGGTCATATTTTTCCCCGAAACCATAAATGACTTCCGCCGGATCGAGCCGGTTCTGAAAATTTTCCGCCACGACCTTGCCGCCGGTATCGAAACGAAACGCGATAGCGCCGGAATCCAGACGGATTTTGGCTTTGCCATCCGCATCCAAAATTGAAATGGCAAACGGATTGTAATCGACCACGATCTTGCCGCCGGCAGCGGGAAAGGAACAGGAATTGGAAGACTCGCTCATGTTCAAATCCGACAAGCCGTCCGGCCTGAAAAAACCTTCGTCGCGCGCATGCAGGCGGATGCCGCCGGTTTTCGGCAACGACAGATACAAGTCAACCGGATGGCCATCCGCGCGGCCATGCATGACGAGTTCGTTGCTGACGGTTTCGACGCCGTCGATCTCCGAAACGGATTTCCATTCATCGCCCGAAATATCGCCCGGCGAACCGTCGGCGAACCAGTCGCGCGACACCTTGTCGAGCTTGCGCAGATAGGCATCGATCAACCGGCACGCTTCCGCCGTTTTATTTCTTTGTAGTGCTGCGTTGACCTGGCGGCGGAGGCGCGCAGGCGTCATGTCGCCGTCCGCAATCGAGCCGCTGGTGGCGCGGAAGTTGAATCCTTCGAGCGTCAACAGATCCATCCAGCGCTGAGTCAGGAAAATGCGTTGCGCCAAATTATTGGTATCCGTCGCCTGGCCTAACGACTGTTGCATTTGCCAGATTTGGCGTTTCGTATCGGGGTCGGGATACACCAGCAGCGCCGGTCTTCGCCAACGTAGCGTGCCGGAAGGCAATTCATACAAAGCCCTTGAATCCGCCCAAACCAGCGTGTTGGTGTTCAAGCTGGTCTCGATAAAAAGATCGGGCGGCGGGCGATCTGAAAAATCGAATGCGACCGGACTGCTGACCTCTCCATCGCGCCAGCGCGTCCGGACGGGCAGCAACCCGAAATAAGATTGCGGGACACCACCGATGGTTTTCCAGGGAATGGCGAGCACGGCGATCCAGTCATTCGTTTGCGTGACGACCCGTGCCTCGAAATCATTGATGGCGAGGATGTGGAGGGTGCCTGCGCCGTTGTCTTCGGTTTGCTCGGCGGTGTTTGTGAGCAGGCAGCCGAATTTCATGTCATCCATCGTCACGGCAAACTGATAAAAATCGGCGCGATTCATATCCGGCTGGACAAAGAAATCCACCTTGTCTGGAAACGCCGAGTCTTGATCGGGCGGCGTGCCAACCAAACCAAGCCAGTTTTTGTCATGGTGCATCGACGGAAATGCCAGGTCGCTTTCCTTGCAACGAAACACGGCAAACAGTTTTTCAGAATTGTAGGAAAGCCGCCATTCGGTCGGCGTGGCGGGATGATTGTCGCCGCCCGAGCGATAAAAATAATTGGGCATCACGACGGTGTGGTCCCAGTCGGACAACAAATCGACCAGCGACGGCGAATTGGTCCAAGGTGATTTCATTGCCAGCGCGTCGATGCCCCACTGCAAGTCTTCGCCACGAGTTGGAATGGTTAAAAGAGCAAAAGCCAGCGCAAGCAAAGGTTTTATCGCGAGCCTGATGTGGTAGGGCGCGTCACTCCGTGCGCGCCGCGCCTGCAACCGGAATGTACCTGACGGCTTCACGCGGGACTGATTTGCAATTCACCGGCTGCGGATTCGCGCGGTAGTTGGATTTGCAACAAGCTTTCGTGCAGAACTGAAAATTCCACGGATTTGCCGTTCCAGCGCACTTGATAATGCCCGTCAGGATCCATGCACGTCAAAACGCTGAAGGGCCGGCCCGGTTCGCCGGTGGATTTTAATTTTGCCGACAGGCGGCGGTTGCCGTTGCTGAAATTGCATTTTTCGATCCACACATCAAATCCGCACGTCAACCGGCCCGGTGTGTATAGCGCCGCAAACCACGACAGCGCCGGTGATGACAGGCTGCTGAATTGATGCCAGCCCGCGCCGATGGGTGGCTTGGGCGTAAAATGCTCCATGCAATCGTACGTATCATCCGTCACCTGCTGCCAGACTTTCAATCCGGTCTGTGCAATTTTGGCGGCCAGGTCCGCACGACCGAGGTCGAGCATCGTTTTCCAGATGAACCATTGATGCGCAAACCAGACGCTGCCGTTCCAATAACCATCGGGAATAAAATACGGCGCGGATTGGTCCACGGTCGTGATGCCGATGTCCATCCAGAGATGCTGGGGTGAAAAAATGCGTTCCAGAATTTTCTCCTCCTGCGCGGATGTGCAAATACCGGCGACGAGCGGATAAGTTCCGTCCAGGCCCATGTTGAAATTGATGCCGTCCTCATTCCGCAAAATGCCGGACGGCGCACCCTGCGCATCGTGAACCACGTAGCCGAAATAGCCGGAGGCCTCGTCCCACGAATATTTTTGGAGCGCAGCGGACAGGCTGGAAATATCCGCGTCATATTCCGTGAAGTCGTTCGTGCGACCGAGCGCGGCGGCGGCGAGACGCAACATTTTTGCGCAGCGGATGGCCTGGGCTGAATTGATCACCGGCGTGACGGTTGATTCCAGCTTGTTCCCATGGACATATTTCTGCGGCGCATAATCATCCCAGCCGCCGCTGTTGTAGAAATAATCCCAGGTACAGATCAGGCCGTCCTGCCGCCGCCGTGTCGTGGAACTGCCGAGCCGGCCGGTAAGGAAACGGTGATATTGCTGGAGGCGT
>DATHOG010000218.1:0-6969 GCA_035485115.1 Candidatus Sulfotelmatobacter sp.
CGTTCCGCGCCGTCGGCGGCTCGCCGTTTTTTGTTAATCGCGCCAGCGGCTCAAAAATCTGGGACGTGGACGGCAATGAACTGATTGATTACGTCGGCACCTGGGGGCCGGCGATCCTCGGTCACGCGCATCCGAAAATTATTTCCGCCATCAAAGCCGCCGCCGACCACGGCACGAGCTTCGGCATTCCTAATCCGTTTGAAGTGAAAATGGCGAAGCTGATTTGCGAACTGGTGCCCAGCATCCAAAAAATCCGCATGACCAGCAGCGGCACGGAGGCGTGCATGAGCGCGATCCGGCTGGCGCGCGGGTTCACACGGCGCGACAAGATCATCAAGTTCGACGGCTGTTATCATGGTCACGTTGATTCGCTGCTGGTCCGGGCGGGTTCCGGCGCGCTCACCTTCGGTAATCCTGACAGCGCGGGCGTGCCGGCCGCGTTCACGCAACACACCATTGTCGCACCGTACAACGACATCGAAGCCCTAAAAGCCATATTCGCGGCGAACAGAAGCGATATTGCCGGCATCATCGTGGAGCCTGTGCCCGGCAATGCCGGTTTGTACCTGCCTCAGCCGGGTTATCTGGAGTTTTTGCGCGAAATCACCGCGGCCAATGGCGCGTTGCTGATTTTTGACGAGGTGATGACCGGTTTCCGTCTGGCGCGTGGCGGGGCGCAGGAACGGTTCCATATCACGCCCGACCTGTCCACATTCGGCAAGGTCATCGGTGGCGGCCTGCCGGTCGGGGCCTTTGGCGGCCGGGCCGAAATCATGGATTGTCTCGCACCGCTCGGCCCGGTGTATCAAGCCGGCACGTTGAGCGGCAATCCCATAGCCATGGCGGCGGGCATCGCCAATCTCGAGGAACTTCAGGCCGTGAACGCCTACGAAAAACTGGAACAGCTTGGCGCGCAACTGTCTGCCGGTATGCGTGAGGCCGCGAAGTTGGCCAATATTCCGGTGCAGTTCAACCAGTGCGGTTCAATGTTCTGCGGTTATTTCACCAGCCGGCCGGTCCATAACCTGGCCGACGCGATGCACAGCGACCGCGAGCGGTTCAAAAAGTTCTTCCATGCCATGCTCGATGCCGGGGTTTATCTCGCGCCGTCGCAGTTCGAGGCCGGCTTCATCTCTACCGCCCACACACCGGCGGACATTGACCAGACGGTCGGCGCGGCGGCAAAAATCTTGCGGCAACTGTAACTTTCAGCCAGTCTTGCCGTCTAAACCTGCGATCCACCATAATAAACAGAGGTGGTTTGCACCCGAAAATACAAGAATTCAAAATATGAAACTGAACAAAGCATTTATCGCCGCGGCCCTCGTGCTCGCCAGTCTGCTGGCCGGCGGCCTCACCTCGCAGGCACAGGACAATACCAATACCCCGCCCGCTGGCACCCCTCCGCCCGGAGGCTCGCGCGGCCCCGGATTGTCGTTTGACGCTGTTGCCAAGCGCCTGGAACTGACCGACGACCAGAAGCCCAAGGTCAAGCCGATCATCGAAGACATGCAAAAACAATTGGCTGATTATCGCAAAGACAATCCCGATGCGACCATGGCCGATCGCCGCGCCAAAATCAAAGAGATCCGCGATGCTACCACCGCCAAGCTGAAGGACATTCTCACCGCCGACCAGCTGACCAAGTGGCAGCAAATCGGCAACCGCCGTCCGAATGGAGCCGGTGGTCCGGGAGCCGGCACCCCCCCGCCCTCCAGCACCCCGCCGGCCGGTACGCCGCCTGCGGATGCCCCGAAGAATTGATTTCTGATTTGTGGGGACAGACACATGAGGACGGCTGCAAAGCCGTCCTTTTTTGTTTTTGCATGTAACAATTCCGGGGGTGGCTGCGTTTGAGAAGGTGCTATGAAAAACAAAGTTCTCATCTGCGCCCTGGCCGCCGCGATCCTTGCCGACGGGTTCACCGCCGTAAAAACGTATGCCGCCGAAGATTCCGTTGCGCCGGCGCGCGGAAAAATTTTGCAGCGCATCGCCGAAAAATTGAACCTGACCGACGACCAGAAGTCGCAGATCAAAACCATTTTCACCGGTGAAAGGGACAACCTCCAACCGCTCGTCGCCGCCGTCCACACCGCCCGTGTCGGGTTGCGCACCGCCATCCGCGCAGGCGATGCGACCGAGGCTTCCGTCCGCGCCGCCTCCGCCAAGGTGGCCGGCGCCGAGGCGGATTTGGCGGTTGAACGCATGAAGATTTACGCCAAGATTGCGCCCGTCCTGACCGACGCGCAGCGCAAAGAGCTGGCCGATATGCAGGCAAATGCCGATGAATTTGCCGACAATCTCATCGCGCGCATCGGATCGGATTGAGAGCATTGACAGAAATGATGTGGCGATGGGCTGTGAGGATTTTTGGACGCGGACGAGGCTTGAGCGAAGGCGCAGGTTTGAAAAACCCTGTAACTGAGCTGAAACGAAGCCCACGTCCAAAAAGACCGCACTTTGACAAATCATCGCACATCGCTACAGCATTTATGGAAATGCTCTAATAATTGAACGTGAGCGACGATGCCGAGCTGCTGCAACGCATCCGCGCCGGGGCGACCGATGAGTTTGCCGAGCTCGTCCGCCGCCACCAGGCGCGGGTTTTTGCCATCCTGCACCGCTACGAACGCGATGCGCAGCGCGTCGAGGATCTCGCGCAGGAGACGTTTTTGAAGGCCTGGCGTGCGTTGGCACAGTTCGATGCCCGCGCGCCGTTCGAACACTGGATCTCGCGCATTGCCGTCCGCACCGCGCTCGACCATCTACGCCGCGAAAAAAAACACAAGGGCGACGTCGGTTTTGACGACCTCGGCGAGGACGCGCTGGACTGGCTGCGCGACGAGAATGAAAAGAGCGAACTCGATTCACGCAGCGCGTCGGAAGTCCTGGAGCTGGCCCTGCGCGAACTTTCGCCCGTGGACCGCGTGGTCATCACCATGCAGGAGATCGAGGGCTGTACGGTCAAGGAAATCGCCGCCGCGATCGGCGCCTCCGGCATCGCCGTGCGCGTGCGCGCCGTGCGTGCCCGGGCGAAACTGAAAAACGCTCTCGAAAGGATTTTGCAAAAATGAAAGACACCAAGCTGAAACAACTTTTCGCCGCCGCGCGGAACGAAGCCGCGCCGTTGCCGCCGCCGGGCTTTGCGGATGACGTTTTACGGGCCGTGCGCCGCGAGCCGGCGGGCAGAACGGCGGAAACCGGTTCGCTATTCGAGCAGTTGAACGTGCTTTTTCCGCGCCTGGCCTTTGCCGCCGTGGCGGTCATCGTCCTGTGCGTGGCACTGGATTTCGGGGCCACGTCCGCCGGACTTCTGGAACTGGGCGACGGCACGGCCCAGTTGTCATCGCAGTTTGACACCAACGGAGGTGAACCATGAAAAAATCCATCCTGTTGTTGGTGCTCGTATTCTTCGCCGGCATCGCGGTTGGTGTCGTCGGCACGCGCATGGCCGTCCGGCATTTCGTGCAGCGCGCCATCGCGCAGCCGGAACGGTTTCAATTGTTCATCGAGCGGGAAATGAAATGGAAATTGAGCCTGGACGAATCGCAACAGGTGAAGCTGCACGAGATCCTGACGGATTCACGCGGGCAAATGCGCGAGATCCGGAAGCAATACCAGCCGCAGATGGTCCTGGTCTGGAGCAACACGGACTCGCAGATTTCCGCGATGCTCACGCCGGAACAGCAGGCGCGCTACGAAAAATTCAAGGAAGCCAACCGCCCGTTGATACACACGCTGCACCCCGGAGCCCCGTGAATGTGTAGTGTCCGGCCTGTGGCCGGACGGGGGTGAGGTGCTCGTCTCACCATTCTCGGGACTAGGGCGACGACGACGCCTTCTAGTGTCGAGACGCAGCGAGCATTTCCCCCTCCCAGCGGGAGAGGGCTGGGGTGAGGGAGAACGCTATCGCATATCAACATCTCACAATCTCGGCACTCCACCTTTCACGGCGACGAGGAAGCTTCCAGGTCTTGCAAGGTTGGCCCCATCACATCCCCCAGTTTGTTGCCGGCCGAATAGAGCACGCACACGAAACCGATCAGGGCGATCGCCAGCGCGAGGAAACCCCAGAAGTGGCGCGCCTCAAATTTCCGGATGCTGCGGGCAAATGCCAGCAAGCCGAGCAGGGCGGCGATGACGATGACCGCATCCACGCTGACCCGTTGCCAGTAACTGCCGCCGAGATGCAGCCACATCCCGAATTCATCGAACGTCAGGGCCATGGCGAAACCATATAGCAGCGCGGTGATTTCCGCTTTGCCGCCCGTGGGCCGGCACATGACGCTGTACCCCGCCACCACCGCCAGCGCAAAAATCCCGTAGTTCAAGTGATGCACATGCGTCCCGTGCATGAAAAAATACATGTTCGGGATCGAACCGGACATGATGAGAAACACCAGGATCCGCGCGCTGACGAAGGTCATGATGAAACCGAACAACGAGATGCGCGCCAGCCGGTGTACCGTCTCGCGATGATGCGGCGTGTCAGGATGATTTGAAATTTCCTCGTTCATTGCACTTGGGTCGTTCGGTGAAAAAGGGCTGCCCTTGGCGGGAGATTGTCGCCAGTGATGATGGCTGGCAATTATAAATCTCCAAAATTTTTGGAACTCCTTGCGGAGGGCCAGCTTTAATCTGTCCCAAATCGTTCAAGTCCATCGCCGGAGTCGGCGGTTTTTTGCCTCGGACGAAACCCCGTCGAAATCACCACCGCCCCGATCACCGCCAGCACCCCGCACCCGGCCCACAGCACCGCCGGGTTCCACGCCAGCAATTGTAGACCGATGCCTGGCGCGATGATCAAAGCCGCGCCCCAGTTCAGTCCATACATCCCCATGTAACGCCCCCGCAGATGCGCCGGCGCGAGATTGGCCACGAAGGCCGAGGCCACCGGCATCGCGATCATTTCGCCCAGCGTGAAAATCGTGACGCACACCGCCAGTTGCGGCACCGTGCGGGCCACTATGTTCAGCGCAAAACCCGAACCGATCAGCAGGTAGCCCACCGCGAGCACGCGCCGCACCGGGAACCGCCGCGTGACCGTGGTCAGCGGCAGTTCGCACAGCACCACCAGCGCGCCGTTCAACGAAACCAGCGCGCCATAGATTGCCGGCGTGAAGCCGAGCCGGGTCACGTACACGCCAAAAGTCGAGCTCATCTGCATGAACACGAAACCCACAAAAAACGACGCCAGAACGATCTGATGAAAACTGCGATCGCGCCGCACCACGGTGATGGCCTCCGTCCAGCTCGTGTCCCGCCGCGCGTGATGGCCGTCCTTCGGCAGCTCGAAGAGTACGACCAGCCCGAACAATACCGAGGTGGCCGCGTCACCGATGAACAGCCAGAAATAACCTTTCGCCGCGAGAAAACCCGCCGTGGCCGGGCCAAACGCCCAGCCCGCATTGAACGACATCCGGTAAGCGGAGAAAGCGGTGACCCGCAGCGGCGGCGGCACCAGATCCGTCAGCAGCGCGCTGCAGGCCGGACGATAGAATTCCCCGGCCAGGCCCGTCAGGGCCGCGAGGCAAAAAATCAGCGGCAACGTATGCGCCTGCGAAAGCAGGATCATTGAACCCGCCCCGCAAAAAGTGGAGAGCAAAATTGTTTTGCGCCGCCCGATGGTATCCGCCAGATGCCCGCCGAGAAATGAAGCCACCAGATTGCCCACGCCATAGGCGCCGATGCACAAGCCCGCATCCGTCAGCGAATAGCCCAGGTGGGTCAGGTAAAGCGCGAGGAAGGGGACGACAAATCCGCCGAATTTGTTCAGAAACATCCCAAAGAAAAGGATCCACGCCGTCGCCGGCAGCGCGCGCAAATTCGACACCAAATTGTAATCAGGTTTTTCCAAAGCCGGAGTTTCTGTAGTGGGTCAGTTTGGTTGGTAGGGACAGCGCGCTGCGCTGTCCCCGGCGGTAAAGCCGCCGGAAGGGATGCACAAAACGCATCTTTTACCACGTTCGTTGCGCCCGCTATACGGGCGCGGACGGCGCAGCGCGCCGTCCCTACCAAATTGACCCGCTACCGGATTTCTTGTTTGCATAATAATTATTTCAATTGAGGAGAGCGAGCATTACGCCCGCTCTCCCGTTTGTTTCATCACTACGCCTTGAGGAACAGTTCCCATTCCGCCACACCGTGCGAATTGTGCAGGTAGTGCGTCACCGGCAATTCCTTCGGCGCGCGCGGGACGTTGAGCAGCGTCAGGCCGGCCTCGTGCGGGAGGCGGTCGGCCTTGCGCTGGTTCACTTCCTTCGCGGACCAGACGAGGTTTTCCCACGAGTCCGCGCCACCGCGCGAGCGGGGCACGACGTGGTCCAGGCTGCCCTCGTCCGGATGCAACAGGCGGCCCGTGTACTGGCAACGGTTACCATCGCGTTCGCGGATGTTCTTCGCGCTCAGCTTCGGGCGCTTCTTCGGCACCTTCGCGAAGTTCACCGCCACGATCACCGTCGGCACGCGAACCACGCCGCGCGCGGTGCGGACAAAGTTATCGCCCGCCCGCACCGGCAGCGTGATCCATTCGCTCCACGTGACCGGACGCAGTGCTTGCGCGCCGGTGCCATCACCCAGCTCGATATCGAGCGCCGTCGCGGCGTTGGTGGCCATCTGGCAAAACGCATCCGCTGGCGTGCGGATATTGATCGCCTGCCAGTTGCGGTTAAGCACCAGCACAATGTTCTTGTTCAGGATTTCCATAAATTTTGTAGCGGCGGTCTATGACCGTCGCCGGCATTTGACCAATACGACGCTCATAGAGCGCCGCTACAGCGAGGTGTTTGCTCTTTTTAGAAACGGCCCGAAGAAATACCGGCCCGTACCCGCGGTTTTTTGTAGTCGCAACGCGACGACCGATAATAGCCCGCCAGTTTGTCCGCCATAGTTTTAACGGCGGTGGAAGTTTCAACTGCGGGACTTGAAGCAAAATAGAAATTGAGTCCCGCCGGGACGACCGAATCTGCA
>DATHOG010000219.1:0-99556 GCA_035485115.1 Candidatus Sulfotelmatobacter sp.
AATTCGTTCTGCTTAAATCGTGCGCCAGCAAACACGGCGGCGCTTGCGTGTTCAAGCCAATTCCTGTTGAATCTGCGGAGAAAATCGATGATTGCGCTCAACGGACACAAACTTTCCATCGCCGAAGTCTGGCAAATTTCCGCGCAGAAACAAATTTGCAAACTCGCCGGCGGTGCGCGACCGCAGATCCGCCGCAGCCGCCGGCTGGTGGAAAAACTCGCCGCACAACCGCGCGCGATCTATGGCATCAACACTGGCTTCGGGCCGTTGAGCGGTTTTCGCGTAAGCGATGCCGACCTGGCACAACACCAGATCAACCTGCTGCACCACCTGTCCGTCGGGCAGGGCAAACTGTTTTCCGAAGTCGAGACACGTGCCATCATGCTCGCCCGCGCGAACACGCTCGCCCGTGGCTTCTCCGGCGTACGCGAAGAATTACTCGAGCTGCTCATCACCACGTTAAACAAAAATATCCTGCCGGAAATTCCGAGCGAAGGTTCGGTCGGCGCGAGCGGTGACCTCGTTCCTCTGGCGCACATGGCGCGTTTGCTGGTGGGCTTTGGCGATGCACAGGTGAATGGCAAAAAGGTTTCCGCAACAGCCGCGTTGAAAAAAGCCGGCCTGATCCCGCTCCAACTGCAATGCAAGGAAGGCCTCGCGCTGGTGAACGGCACATCGGTGATGACGGGGCTCGCGGCCCTGGCAACGCATGAGGCGGAAAAAATCATGCGCTGGTCGGAGCTCCTGACGGCCTGCCTGTTTCAAGTGATGAACGGCGAGCCGGAAACGCTCTGCCAGCAGATCCATATGGCACGTGGTTTTCGCGGACAATCGCTGTCCGCCCGGCGCATCACCGAATCGCTGCGCACGCATCCCGGGTTCGCCAAGAAAATTGACGAGCATCAGTGGGGCACGGCCGCCAAGGCCGTTGATCCCGGGACGGAAATCCAGGATCCGTATTCGCTCCGCTGCGCGCCGCAGATACTCGGCGCAGTTCAGGAGGCGCACTGGCACATCGCGGAGGTCGTCACCCGCGAGCTGAATGCCAGCACGGACAATCCGTTGATCTTTCCCGATACGGGAATGGTCATCCACGGCGGCAATTTTTACGGCCAGCAAATCGCGATGGTCAGCGACTATTTGCGGATGGGGCTGATCAAAATCGCCCTATTCGCCGAACGCCAGATCGAACGGCTGGTGAACTGGCGTTACAGCCGCGGGCTCCCGCCGTTGCTCGCGGGCGGCGCTCCCGGTCTGAATACCGGTTTCGGCGGCGCACAGCTTCTGGCGACTTCACTCGCCGCCGAGGCGCGCCTGCTCGGCATGCCGGCTTCCATCCAGACGATTTCAACGAATGCCAATAACCAGGACGTGGTCAGCATGGGCACGCATGCGGCCAAAATGACGCGCGCCACCCTGCCGCTATGCTGGAAAATCCTGGCGATCGAGACGCTGGCCCTCGCGCAGGCGGGGGATCTGCGCGGCGGTAATACCATGGGCGGCGATTTAAAAAAATTGCACAAGCTCGTCCGCACAATTTCGCCGAAGCTTGAAAATGACCGCCCGCTGTTCAGAGACATTGAACAAGTGACGGAAATGCTGCAAACTGAAGGCGTACAGAAAGTTTTTCATTTCGACAAGATTCATGAACACGATTGAAACGGATGTTTTGATCATCGGCGCCGGACCGGCGGGCACGCTGGCCGCCGCGATGTTGCAAAAGGAGGGTTTCCGCCCGCTCATCGTGGAAAAGATGGAATTTCCCCGCTTCGTCATCGGCGAATCGATGCTGCCAAGCAGCATGAACCTTTTGCAGGAGGCCGGCCTGCTCGCGGCGGTTGAACGGCAAAATTTTCTCCGCAAAAACGGGGCGGTTTTCTTGCGTGGTGACGAACAATGCGTCTTCGATTTTTCAACGCAATACACGGACGGTTTCAAATACACCTACCAGGTGCCGCGCGCGGATTTTGACAAGGCGTTGGCGGACGAGGTCGCTTCGCGCGGCGTGGAAATTTTGTTCCGCCACGGCGTAACGGCGGTGAATTTCACCAAGGAAAATGCCTGCGCGACGATTGAGAAGCCGGATGGCGAAAAGTTTTCGGTGAAGGCAAAATTCATCCTGGATTGCAGCGGTTACGGCCGCGTGCTGCCGCGCCTGCTAAATCTGGAGACACCCTCAAATTTTCCGCAGCGCGATGCCTTGTTCTCGCACATCCTCGGCGACGTGCGGCCGACGGGGCGGGAAGAGGGTAAAATCTGGGTGTGCATCCATCCCGACGGCGCATGGCTCTGGGTGATACCGTTTTCCAACGGCAAGACGAGCGTGGGCGCCGTGGCCTCTCCGGAATTTTTCCGAAAATTTCCCGGCACGCCGGACGAACAGTTGCGCGCGATCCTGATGAGCGATCCGAACGCGGTAAAGCGGCTGGCGCAGATGGAATTTGCCATGCCCGCGCAACGCATCAGCGGATACGCGTGCTCGGTGAAGCAACTCTTTGGCGAACGGTTCGCGCTGGTCGGCAACGCGACGGAATTTCTCGACCCGGTATTCAGTTCCGGTGTCTCGCTGGCATTTGCCTCGGCAAATCGCGCGGCAAAAATTTTGACGCGGCAATTGCGCGGCGAGACGGTGGACTGGCAGACGGAATATGCCGACCATTTGATGCATGGCATCGACACCTTTCGCGCCTACGTTTCAGGCTGGTACGATGGCAAGCTGCCGACCATTTTTTTCGCAGAAAACAAAAATCCCGACATCATGCGGCAGATCTGTTCCGTGCTCGCGGGCTATGTCTGGGACAAGTCCAATCCGTTTGTCGCGCAGGCGGAGCGCGCGCTGGGGGTGCTCGTTAAAGTCTTGCAGACCAAAAAAACCAAAACCGCGCATTAAAAGCCGGGCGTCAGGATGAGGCTGCGGTGTCAACCTGTTGCGGGCAGTCCCAAGGAACCCACTCGTAATCAAACTTGGTATTGGAACTCTTTTTGTTCGCCCTTATAGTTACTGCCAAATGGTGCCGATAAATCTTACGGTCGCAGAATTGTCCCGCCGGCTCGGCGGAGAAGTCACGGGCGATGCTAATGCAACGCTCACCGGCTTCGCGTCCGCCGATGCTGCGCAGGCCGGGGCGGTGACGTTTGCCGAAAACGAAAAATTTCTCGCCGCCGCCGAAGCCGGGGCGGCCACCGCGGTCATCGTCCCAAAAAGTTTTTCCTCGACGAAGAAAACCCTCATCCGTGTTGAAAACACACGCGTCGCCTTTGCCAAGGCCGTTGCCGTGTTTTTTCCCGAACCGGTGCTGGCGGCCGGCATTCATTCCACCGCGGTGGTCGCCAAATCCGCGCACATCGATCCGTCGGCGCACATCGGTCCCCATTGCGTCATCGGTGAATGCGTGAAGATCGGCCCGAACTGCGTCCTGCTGGCGCGGAACTTTGTCGGCGATGATTCGACCATTGGTGGCGACACCCGGATTTTCCCGAACGTCACGCTGTATCCGCGCACCCAGATCGGTGCCCGGGTCCGCATCCACGCCGGCGCAGTCATCGGAGCGGACGGTTTTGGTTATGTACAAGACGGTGCGGTTCATCTCAAGGTGCCGCAGATCGGCCAGGTCGTGATCGAGGATGACGTGGAGATCGGTGCGAATGCGTGCATCGACCGCGGCGCGCTCGGCGCGACGAAAATCGGGCGCGGCACGAAGATTGACAACCTCGTCCAAGTCGCCCACAACGTGCAGACCGGCGAACATTGCCTGCTCATTTCACAATCAGGAATTTCCGGCAGCACGAAACTGGGAAATCATGTCGTGCTGGCCGGGCAGGCAGGGTTGGCCGGTCATCTGACGATCGGCGACGGCGCGCAGGTGGGCGCGCAGGCCGGAGTGATGCAGGATATCGGGCCGGGCGAAAAAGCCCTGGGCGCACCCGCACAGGATCCGAAGGCTTTCATGCGCCAGATCGCCGCCCTGCGCCGCCTGCCGGAACTCCTGAAAAAGGTCGCCGCGTTGGAAAGAAAAATCGACGGTGAATAAGATCGTGAGCTCCGCCCCCGAAAATTTGTCCGCGAAAAATGCCGCGTCGTTCACCGAGGCGGGGGCGTGGCGCGATGTCGGCAAAGGCTGGCAGCCGCTCTTCGGCAGTTTTCGCGGCGCGGGTTACAGCATCGAGTGGCACGATTTTTTTGCGAAGCAGGAATTCGACTGGGGCGCCAGTTTTCATCCGGACTGCGTGGAACTTTGCCTCAATCTTGACGGCCACGGCTACGTCGCTGATAAAAAAGAAAAGGTGGAATTCGCGCCGAACACCGCCGGGTTTTATCACCGCAAGGACGCGCCGCTGACTGCGAAGCGAGCAACGAACGAGCAACATCAATTTCTCACCGTCGAATTTTCCTGTCCGTTCCTCGCCCGGCATCTCGCGGACATGAAGGGTGTCCTGCACCCGATCGTAAAAGCGGCGATCGAAAATTGCCCGTGCGAACACGTCGCGAGTTCGACCGTCCGCCTGAGTGCGTCGCAACAGCAACTTGTCGCCACATTGCGGCAGCCGCCGGTTTATGCGGCGGCGCAACCGCTCTGGTACCAGTGCAAGGCGCTTGAACTGGCCGTCACATTTTTGGTCCAGCCGCCGGCGGATGAGGAAATGTTCTGTTCCCGACAGCAGCGGCTGGCGCAGGAACGCGTCGAACAGGTGATTTTTCTGCTGAAACAAAATTTGGCGGAACCGCCGTCGCTCGAGGAACTCGGCAAGAAGATCGGCTGCAGCCATTTTTACCTGAGCCGGATCTTTTCCGCGCAGACCGGCCACACGATTACGCAGCATCTGCGCCAGTTGCGCATGGAACGCGCGGCGGAACTTCTGAAATCCGGCGAATACAACGTGACCGAGGCGGCCACCGAGGTGGGCTACAACAGCCTGAGCCACTTCAGCGCGGCGTTCACGGAGACGTTCGGCAGTTGTCCGGGGCTTTACCCGTTGAAGCTGCCGGCGCGGAAAAAAGAGTGAGTCTAGAGCGTTTCACGATGACATTGACGTATTCGTTTTAAGCGATGCTAAAGGTAGGGCGCGTCACTCCGTGCGCGCCGCCCTTGGCCAGACACACGACGGCGCGCACGGAGTGACGCGCCCTACCTGCCTCATCTGTGCCGAAGTTGTTGGGATTTGCCTTACGAAGCTGAAACTTTCACAAGCAGTTCGCTTTTTTCGTTCGTGAGGATATCAAACCGCGGCAAATCGCGCCGGGCGGGACCTTCCGTCACCTTGCCGTCGGCGTCGAAGGTCGAGCCATGGCACGGGCAGTAAAAAGTTTTATCCGCCTCGGCGTCGAGTTTGCATTTCCGATGCGTGCAGATGGATGAGATGGCAAAAAGGTTTGCCCCGCGCCGCACGATGAAAAAACCGAGATCGCGGTAGCGGTCATAAACACCATCCTTCAAATATTGCGCAGCGGAACCGGCATTGATGGTTTTTTCTTCACCGGAAAAATTCGAACCGCCGGGTGTGGAGGCACACCCGGCGGCGAACGCCGCGCTCAAAAACAGAAAAGTGCGGCGGTTCACATGCATTTCAAAATTCGAACACAAAGCTGGCCATGACGCCCCAATGCTGGTCTGCCCGGGCAGTGTTGTTCAAGGGAAAAACGAATATGACGCCCGGGCGCGGCTGGATGCCCCAGATCGTTTTGGTGTTCACGCGCAAACCGACGTCGCCGGTCAGGTTGGTCGCACGCTCATGATTTAATTCAGTTTCGCCTGAAAGTTCGGCGACGGGAATGATCTTTTCCACGCCGGGAATGGGCAGGGTTTTGTGCGGGATGTCATAACCGAACACGAATCCGTATTCAAAGGTGTTCAGGCCACCATCCGCATCCGGGCCGGCCAGCATTGAAAGGCCGAGGATGGACTGGACGGTGAAGTTGCCGATCTTGGTGTCGTTGAAGATTTTTGGCACGTACTCGGCATCGTGACTCACGGTCGAAGTCGTGGGGATGCCAATTTCAATGCCCGCACCGAAAGCGGTATCAAACAAGTTGTTTTTGGAAACGTATTGGAAAAAGGGAAAACGCGCGCCGATGTCAACGTTGTCCATGCCGGATGCCGTTTGGCCGCCCGCCACATCGCGCTCGTAAGGGGCCTCGAGTTCGAGCGTCAAGTTGCCAAATCCCCATTCGAGTTCGGGATGCACAATGTCGCCGTGGTCGCTGCCGCTGGCGGTGTGCAGGTAGTCGACGCGGAATTCGTGGCTCTCCAGATCCGAATCATCCACCACGAACGGCTCGGGATAAACGCCCTGGCCGTAGCTGCTGCGATGGTCAAGGCCGTTGAAAAGCCCGTAACGCGTGCTGGGCATATTGGTTGGGCTGGCCGTGCTGGCGGCCGTGTCATCCGCAAAGGTTTTACCGGTGGAAAGAACCGCAACCGCAACCGCGATACCCACGAAACAGATTTTCTTCATCCGGCAAAGAGTATCCATCTGCCGTACCCGGCGCTGTCGCGCGGTTGCGAAAGATTAACGGCAGTTTGCAGTGCAAACAACCGGCAAAAATGAGCAAGCCAACCGCAGCGAAGGAAATTGTTTTTTGTAAAAATCCTGGTGTTATGAAAAACAAAAAGGGATTCACGCTCATCGAGCTTCTCGTCGTCATCGCCATCATCGCGATCCTTGCCGCCATGCTTTTGCCCGCGCTGGCCAAGGCAAAGGAAAAGGCCCAACGCACCGCGTGTCTCGGCAACTGCCGGCAATGGGGCCTGTCGCTCGACATGTATCTGGACGACAACAACCAGGTTTTTCCCGATTTCAGCATCGCCAACAACACCCCCGGCGCGCCAGGCGGCTATGACCAGGACAACATCCACTGGACCGACCTGGCCACGTTTGCCGCGGGCGGCTACGGCAACAGCGCGTGGTTCAATGCGCTGCCCCAATATGTCTCGCAAAAGCCGTTGTATCAATACGCGGCCAACCCGACGAATTTTGTGAACGGCAGAAATATCTTCACCTGCCCGGGCGCGGTCTTTCTGGCCGCGGACGGCGTTGACCCGATGGTACGGGTGGCGTTCAGCTACGGAATCAACTTTAAGGGTACCAACGGCGCGGTTCCCGCCAGCGCGCCGTTCAAGGCCACGGTCGTGCGGCATCCGTCCGCGTTCGTGTTTTATTCGGATGTGCGCGCGAATTCCGGCGAGAAGCCGTTCTTTGGCGCGAACCCGCTGAACGATCTTGGCGCGGCGCGCGGTTCGCTGAACCACCTTTCGTCACGCCACAACGCCGGCGGGAACCTGACTTTTCTCGACGGGCATTCGACGTATTTCAAATACACTTATCTCGCCTATCAGGAAGGTACAAAAATCGGCGATCCGGCTGTGCCTGATGTGAACTGGACTTACGACGGCACCGCTTCGCAATAAGCCAATCACCACAACCCGGCGAATTTGCCGCCGAAGTGAATCCATAACGGAATCGTCACCAGGCCGATGATCGAGGTGCCGAGCGCCACTTGCAACGCGGTCCGCGCATCGCCGCCGTAATGCCTGGCGATGACAATGGGCAGCACGGCCGATGGCATGGCTCCCTGCAAAACCAGCACACGCTTCAATTCGATGGAGCACGGCAGAAATCTCGCCAGCAGCAAAAATAAAATTGGCAGCAGGCCGAGGCGAACCAGTGAAGCAACGGCCACGACGCGCAACATCCGGCCGCCGCGCGCTTCGTCCAGATGATCGGCCACGATCGCGCCGATGAGCAGCAGGGCCATTGGAATCGCGCTTTGACCCAGCCAGTGGATGGCCGTCAGCAACAGGTTGCCGGCAAATGCCAGCGGTATGGGCGGCGTGAACATGGTGCCGATAAAATTGAGCGCCAGCGCGAGCACCAGCGCGGCGAGCGGGGCGTTCAGGATTTTTCTCCAGCCACCGGCAAAACCGCCGCTCAAGGTGGCGACGCCCAGAATCCACATGGCCATTTCCGTGCCGACATTGTGCACGAACAGCACGCCGGTCGTGCGGGTGTCAAATAGCGAGAGGCACAGCGGGATGACGAGGTAAGCGTAGTTTTGCAGGCCGGCGAGATAGGCAAAGGTCCGTTGTTCGGATTTGGTCTGCAGACCGGCCATCGGTGCGAACAGCCGCGCCAGACCGATGCCAACGGCGACCATGCCGAAGCCGACCAGCGGCGGCAGCAACAGGTTTTCCGGCTGGCGCAAGGCCGCGTTCCCGAGCACGGAGCCGAAGATGAGCGACGGCAGCAGCAAGTTGATGGTGAGGCGCATCAGGCTGGCGTCGGCGTCCGCCGTGAGCCAGCCGCGCCGGCGCAGCCACAGGCCGACACCCATCAGGCCGAACACCGGCAGCACCGCCGCCAGCACTGTGAGAAATTCATTCACCGCGGAAATGAAACCAAATTTTCGCGAACCGCGAAATCAAACAAAAAATGCCGGACGATAATCGTCCGGCATCGTGGAGAACTTCAATTTCAGGACTTCTTGCAGCACTTCGCGCAACCGGCCGCGTCGCCGCAGCATTTGGCGCACGTCGCGGGGTCCTTGCAGCAGCCGCCGTCGCACGCCGTGGCGGCCTTGCAGGATTTGCAGCTCGCACAACCCGTGTTGAACAACAGCCCGACGGCGCAGACCGCGCCGAGAATCAATAGTTTCATTTCTAGTTACCTTTCTTTGCGGGCAGTTCCGTTGACGATCTGCCGCCCGCATTCGGCACGGCCAAATTCGTCCATTCCCGCTCCCGAAGCCAGCAAAAAATGACCGGGGTCACGATCAGGATGGCGACCAGACTGCTCAGCATGCCGCCAATCACGGGGGTGGCAATCGGTTTCATGACCTCGGCCCCGGTGCGCGTACTCCACAAGATCGGCAGCAAACCCGCCACGATGGTGGCCACCGTCATCACCTTGGGCCGCAGGCGCAGGCGCGCGCCGTCCTTGACGGCCTGGACCAGATCCGCGCGGGAAAAGTCCCGGCCGCATTCAATCATCTTCTTTTTCACCGCTTCATCCAGATAAACCACCATCACCACGCCGGTCTGGATCGCCGTTCCAAACAGCGCGATGTAACCGACCCAGACGGCGACGCTGAAATTGATGCCCAGCCACCATTGCAAAAAAACACCGCCGGTCAGCGCGAATGGCACCGCCAGGATGACGTGCGCGGCCTCCATGAAACTACGGTAGATGACGTAGAGCAGGATGAAGATCACGAACAACGCCGCCGGCACGATGACTTGCAACGTCTTTTGGGCGCGGATCTGGTTTTCATACTGGCCGCTCCATTCGATGGTCATTCCCGGCGGCAGGAAGATTTCCTTCGCTATCGTTGCCTGCGTTTCTTTCACAAAGCCGGCCAGGTCGCGACCTTCGACATTGGCCTGCACGAAGACACGGATACGTCCGTTTTCACTGGCGATTTCACTTGGGCCGGTTTCGCGATGAATCTTGGCGACCGAGCCAAGCTGGACGGATTTTCCGGCCGGGGTTGGCACCAGGATATCGCCGAGGCGTTCGATGTCGTCGCGCTCGTCGCGTTCCAGACGCACCTGGATCGGAATGCGTTCGCGTCCCGAAATCGCGGTGGAGACGTTGTCACCGCCGATGCCGCCTTCGACCAGATCCATCACATCCTGCGCCCGCAAGCCATAGCGCGCCATCGCCGTGCGGTCGACCTCGATGTCGAGGTATGGCTTGCCTTGCGCGCGTGATGCGGCCACGCCGACCGCACCGGGAATTTTGCGCACGACACGCTCGACCTCGAACGCCTTTTTTTGCAGCGCGTCCAGGTCGTCGCCGAGAATCTTGATGCCGACCTGCGCCCGGATGCCGGTGCTGACCATCAAGATGCGGTTTTCGATCGGTTGCAAAAACCCAGGCACGTAGCCGGGCATCTGCGACAGTTTTTCCTCGAGCTCGGCGATGAGTTTTTGCTTGGTCATGCCGGGACGCCATTCGGATTCCGGCTTGAGCATGATGGTGGTCTCGATCATCTCAATCGGCGCGGGGTCGGTGGCGGTCTCCGAGCGACCGAGTTTGCCACCCACGCTCACGACTTCCGGCGTCTGCCGGATGACCGCGTCCTGCCAGGCCATGATGCGCTTCACTTCCGTCAGCGACGTGCTCGGCAGCAGCACCGGCATGAACAACAGGCTGCCTTCGTTCAAGGTCGGCATGAATTCACTGCCCATGCCGTGTGGCAACTTCGCTGCCAGTTGAGGGTTGAGAGTTGATAGTTGATTGACCAAAGACTTTGGCACGCCGAAAGCCAGTATCAAGGCCGCCACCACGACCATCAGCGCGATTCCAACCGTGGTTTTGCGAAAGCGCAACGCCCGGTCCAAAATCGGGTTGTAGATCGCGAGCAAGATTTTCATCAGCGGATTCGCATCCTCGGAGTGAAACGGTCCGCGGATAAGGGTCGCACAGAGCGCCGGCACGAGCGTCACGGCAAGAATGGTTGAGCCCAGCATCGCGAACGTTTTTGTGAAGGCGAGCGGATGGAATAGTTTTCCTTCCTGTCCGCCCAGAGCGAACACGGGCACAAAGGCCAGAATGATGATGAGCATCGCAAAAAAAATCGGGCGCCCGACCTGTTGCGCGGCTTCGAGCGTGACCTGCAGCGATTCGGCCTGGTCCAGCCGCGCGCCCTTTTTCTTCTCCGCGATTTCGCAATGGCGGAGCGCGTTTTCCGCCATGACAATCCCCGCATCCACCAGCACGCCGATGGCGATGGCGATGCCGCTCAGCGACATGATGTTCGACGTGATGCCGAACTGGTTCATCAAGATGAACGATACGAGGATCGAAAGCGGCAGCGGCAGCACCACGATGAGGATGCTGCGGAAGTGGAAAAGAAAAATCACGATGACCGCCGTCACCAGGATGACCTCCTCCGTCAATGAGTGTTTAAGCGTGTCGAGCGTGCGCGAAATGAGTTCGCTGCGGTCGTAAAACGGCTTGATGCTCACGCCCGGCGGCAGGCTCGGCGAAATCTGCGCGATTCTGGCTTTCACATCGCTGATGACCTGCATCGCGTTTTCGCCGGTGCGCATCACGACCACGCCGCCGACGGCTTCGTGGCCGTCGATGTCCAGCGCGCCGCGCCGGAAATCTCCGCCAACCTGCACATTCGCCACATCGCGCAGGAAAACCGGTACGCCGTTGTTTTGTGTGAGCACGATGTTTTCCAGGTCGGCGTTGGAATTCACGAGGCCGATGCCGCGCACGACAAATTCCATTCCGTTTTCCTCGATGACTTTGCCGCCGACGTTCAAATTGCTTTGCTTCACGGCGTCCATGACCATTTGCAGCGTCACGCCGCGCGCGCGCATTTTCAGCGAGGAAACTTCGACCTGATATTGCCGCACAAAACCGCCGATGCTCGCGACCTCCGCGACGCCGTGAACGGAATTGAGTTGGTACCGCACGAACCAGTCCTGAATCGAGCGCAGTTGCCCGAGGTCGTAGCCGCCGCCCGGCGATTTTGTCGGATCCACATCGAGGTAATATTCATAAACCCAGCCGAGGCCGGTGGCGTCCGGGCCGAGTTGCGGTGTGACGCCGGCGGGAAGCTGGCTCGCAAGATAGTTCAGCCGCTCGAGCACGCGGGCGCGCGCAAAGTAATTGTCCAACTTGTCCTCGAAAATCACCGTGACGAGCGAAAAGCCAAACATGGAATTCGCGCGGACGGTTTTCACGCCGGCCAGTCCCTGCAGGTTCACCGAGAGCGGATAGGTCACTTGGTCTTCCACCTCCTGCGGGCTGCGCCCCGGCCAGTCGGCGAAGACCACGACCTGGTTTTCGCTCAAATCAGGGATCGCATCGACGGGCGTCTGATAGATCGCGCGCACGCCCAGCCCGATGAGCAACGCCACGGCGCAAAAGACGAGGAAGCGGTTGCGCAGCGACCACGCGATGAGTTGATTGATCATAAGCTCATTCTCCTTTTGTGAGCTGGGCCTCGGCATCGATCAATAGGTTGCCGTGCGTGACCACCTTGTCGCCCTCGTCAAGCCCGTCGAGGACTTCGGCATATTCGTCGCCGATGCGGCCGAGTTTCACGACGCGCGATTCGTAATGGCCGTCGCCATGATCCAAATAGGCCAGCGCATCATCGCCACGCAAAATCAAGGCGCTGCGCGGAACGGCGAGCACTTCAGGCGTGGCCGCCCGGATCTGCGACGCGGCCTGCAGGCCGCTGAAATACGCCTTGCCCGCAAAACCGGGCACTTCGACGGGTGTCTCCAATATCCGCGCTCGAAATTTTGTGCTGCCGCTGGCCTCATCGAAATTGCGGTCGGCAAAGGTTTGGGTGCCGTGCGATTGGAGTTGCGCCGGATAATTCTTCCCGGGCACGGACGACAGCGTGACCTCCATTTTTTGGTCGGACTTGAGCCATGGCAGGTCGCGGTCATAGACATCAAACACAAACCAGGTCGACGAGGACGAATTTTTTTCGATAGTACCCAGCACACGGATCGTTCGCGTGACGGCGTGCTTCGCGACGATTTCCGACTGCACGTTGACGGCGGAAATGGACGTCTTGTTCAACGAGACGAGATTGGTATCGCTCATCGCCATCGCGTCGCCCTCGTAAACCGGCACCAGGTCCATGCCGCAAATGGGGCATTTGCCCGGTTTGTCGGACTTGATCCAGGGGTGCATCGCGCTTTGGTAATACAAGATTTTACGCTCCCCTTTTGCGGGAGCAGCGGGAGACGAGGCTTTCGCCGGATGATTCTTGTAAAGCCAGATCCCGCCACCCGCCGCCAGCAGCAAAATGACCAGCAACAGTTTTGTTTTCATAACGGCTTAGGGTTTGGTGGCTTCGGCAGCCCCGCCACAGCAACCGGGCACGGAGGTCGAAGCCTTGGTTTCCACGAACACCGGGACGAGCTTCATGCCGCAGATGGGGCAGTCGCCCGGCTTTTCGGCATGGACCGATGGATGCATTGGACAGGTGTAATAAAGCGGCTTGGCGGCGGTGTTGGCCGGGGCAACTTGACGACAGGCCACTCCGGCAAAGACGGCGACCAGCAAAACAGACAGGACAAAAATAATTTTCAGTTTCATAAAATTTCTCGGGTTAAACTTTTCGTTAAGGACAAGCGTGAACGCGAAACAGCGCGGCGACGCAGACGGCGGGAGTTTTTGGGAGCTGAGCGGGTGGAGATTATTCCCGGGGCACAACGGCACCGGGCACACCACGGGCGTCAGCGGAGAAATCTCAGAGGAGCCGGACGCAATTGCGCGCAAAGACATGCGCCGACTGCGCGGTCAGAAAAATTGAAGAAGCGGGAGCAATCGAGGAAGTCCCGGCGACGGACCAAACCCAAACCACCGTCACCGGGACCGGGGACAAAATCTGTTGTGACGCGGCGGAGACCGTGGCATCGAACGGGGCACGCTCCGGCGCGGGAGCGGCCTTGCAGCACGGCATCGGACAATTAGCCATGGGGCAGCAGGCGGTTTTGCCCTGCGCCGGGATTTGCGCGGACACGGCCTGTGCCCAGATGAGCAACAGGCTGCAAACGATGGTCAACGCAATCTTCATGTCCTAGTTATCGCCCGGCGGGACGATTCCCGCCGGACATATTTTGTTTTTTAACCGTCAATTTTTGTCGGCGGCGCGGATCTTGGAGATGTATTTATCCGGATTCTTGTCGAAATCTTTTTTGCAACCTTTGCAACAAAGCTTCACTTCCTGGTCTTTGTAAGTGAATACGTATGGTCCGCCCATGTCGCCGCCCAGTTTATCGCCGGACACGGGGCAGGTCGTGAGCTTGTCCGGCGTGGGGCTGGTGGCGGCGGAGGCATTGGTGTCCTCGGCGCGCAACGCGAGGCTGGCGGCGAGGAAGAGGGCGGCAATGATGGCTAAGGTTTTCATGGTGTGTTTTTGACCGAAACTGGCAAAAAGCGTTCAGCCTGCAAGCAAATTATTGCGGGAACGGGCGATTTCCGCCGCGTAACCCTCGCGAAAGGCTGGAAAAAGGAATCTATATTTCAATTCCGCGAGCAACTTTGCGTTGCTGATGCGTTTGTTGGTCACACCACGCTTGCGCCAGGTTTTTTCATCAGCGGCGATTTTTGGCGGCAGCGGTTTTTTCAATTCCGCCGCCAGCCATTCAAAAAACTTCAACTGCGACACCGGCTCGCAATCGATGGCGTTGTAAGCCTCGCCCGGCCGGCCATGTTCCAGGGCGGCGATGATGCAACCGACTACATCGTCGCGATGGATCATGTTGAGAAAACGTGCGCCATCGTTCTCGATGACAGCCTCGCCGCGCAAAAATTGTTTGAAGGCATGGCCGCGTTCCGGCCCGTAAATCCCCGCCACGCGCAAAACCACCGCGGGAAAACCTTTGTGGGCCGCTGACAGTAATAATTTTTCCGTTTCGACCAGAACCCGGGCGGTTTCCGCTTCCGGCTCGGTGGGTGATTCTTCATTCACGACCGATCCGTCGTTCTGGGCATAAACGCTGGTGCTGCTCGTATAGACAAACTTTTTTACCAGCGAACCGGCCAGCCAGGAAACCAAATTGCGATTTCCTTCCACATAAATCCGGCGGTAATCGTCCGCCCCGCCACCGCCGGACGCGGCGCAATTCACGACCCAGTCAAAATCACGCGGCAAGACGTTGAACGACATCAATTGCGAAATGTCTGCGAGCAGCGGCTTGATGCCGACGGCCTGCAATGCTTCCGGATTACTGCGCCGCATTCCAAATACTTCGTGTCCGCGCCGCTTCAATTCCACCGCCAGTGGAAGTCCGACATAACCGCAGCCGACAACCAGAGCGCGCATTTTAGACCGGGTTAAGATAAGTGGTGGCCGTTTGTTTCCGATAATTTTCTCCCTCACCCCTGCCCTCTCCCGCTGGGAGAGGAAGAAACGCTGAATCTACGCGCGCGATTTCAGAAGGCAAGAATTAAGCGGAAACAGGCGGAATGATGCGGTAAATCAAGGACTTACGAAGGTTATGGATGCGAAGGGGTGGTTTCACAAGGTCAGTGGCCTAAACAGGCTGGATTGAAATGGTTTATACCCATTTAGAAGAGGCTTGGCTGCACGTTTAAAGGTGCCTTTAAGGCAGCTTTTTTAGACCGTCCGGTACCCTTAAACATCTTCGCGGCCAGGGCCATCTCTGTCACCGGATCGGGAGACTTGGCCACAGGCAGCCGTCCGGCCATTAAGACCGCGTATTCGGCCAACGCGCGCGCAGATTTGGCCTCCTTATAGATTTCATCCCAGTGAATCTTGAAGTGGCTCTGGACCGCCTGGCCCAGATAGCCGGGCCGGTACCGGATCGCGCCGGTATTGCCCTGCTGAAGCACACCCATGATGACCTTGATGAAAATTTCCTTGTAGCGTTCGGGCGGCAAGGTCACGCCGCGCTCGTGAAGATATTCAGCCGGCCAAAGCACTACCAGCGCCAGCAACCGAGGCTTGTCTTTGTTGAAGTCCACGGCCTCGCCCAGGTAGAACTTACGCTGGATCAAATCCAGCAAGTCATCGGTCACCTGTTGTGAGGTCATTTGCATCAGTTTGAGGAAACGCGGACGGGCATGTAATAGAGATTCGCGCCATTGTTTCGGCACCATCCGAGCGCAGCCTCGGCCGTGCCGAACTTCATGGTGCGTTCGCGATGCTTGCCGCCCTTTTCGACGATCAACATGGCGACCGGATTGCCCTCGTTGTAGAACATCGTTTTCGTCTGCCTGACAGGTGCCGGAAATTTCATAGCTTTAAAACGGGTTTGGCTTCGTCAATTCTTTCACCTGGTCAGCTTCGGCCGGTGGCAATGATGCCAACAAATTACCGCCCGGCTTCTTACAATCTGCACAGTCACATGGCACGTTGGCTTTCGTCTTCATCTCATGAAGCGTGTGGCCAGCGGCGACGCGGAAACCGAGCCGCGATTGTTTCCCACGGTAAATCCTCCCGCTGCCATTAAGACATGACGAAAGCGTGTAAACCATCTGGTCCAACTGGCTTGGAAATTCCCGCATGGATTTAGTCTTAGCGTCCCATCTGTTGACCGGCTCGGCCGTCAAATCCATCAAGGTCATCCCGCGCCCCGGCCGGTCAATTTTCCACCAGCGGTTTTTATCCTCCATGATCTTTGTGATGTAGCCTTGAACGTCCTCGACATAAAGCTCCAAGCACGGCACCAGCTCCGTTAAAATCACATTGCGCAAAACCCGCGCCCGGTTGATGTAGAGATTGTCGGCCTCCTGGGCGGCCTTGATGTTCACGCCGAGCATGGCCTGCAATTCCTTCATCAGCTTCGTGCATTCTTCGATGCGCTCGATCTCGTCGGCGGTGGCAATTGGCCGGCCAATGATCTCGGAAAATTTAGACAGGCGAAATTCGCGGTCGCTCTGTTTCCAGCCGCGATCCTTGCAGACCTTGCCCCAGGTCTTCATGATGCTCGTGCGTTGGGCGGTGTTGATGGTCATGGTATTCCTATCAATAATTTTTTGCAGGTCGGACAATGCAGCCGTTTGATGTGGCCACGGCCGGTGATCTGGGCATTGTTTAAGAAGGCATCCAGATCGAATACAAAGCCACAATGCGAACAGGTGTTTTTGATGACGACCTGGCAATCGGTCCAGGCAGAATCCTGCCGCCGGGAAATTTCTTTATCGCGGCGAAGCTGCAAAACTTCGAGTCGTTTCTCTAGGCGCTTGATAGCATGATGGAGCATACGGTCCGTTTCCCATGGCGAGTGGGTTTTCGCCGCATCAATTACCGTGGTGGTTGCCTCAAGCAATGTCATATCTTCCCTCCGCAGCAACGGCACAAAATTACTGGCTTGGTAAAATGGTAACCACCGCCGCCATACCACTGCATTTTGCTGCCATCAGTTGCAATAGGCAGACCCATTTGATCCCGCATATAATTAATATCGCGGTCGACGGTCTTAGGGTTCACCTCAAGCATATCGGCCAAAGCCCGACCGGTGACATGCTTGCCATCGCTCAAGGCCGCGCAAATCTTTTGCAGCCTCACCACGGTTGGACGATGCGACTTGTGCGAGTTCATCTTGCCGGCACATCCTCCGCGCTGAATTTGCTGGCCTGCTCGAAGCGCGTAAACGGTTTCAGGAACGTCAGATCAACATCGCCGGTCGGGCCGTTGCGTTGCTTGCCGATCACCAGCGTCACGGCACAGCCATCGTTTTCGCTGGCCTTCAGCTCGTCGTCGTTCACATCCGGCCGGTAAAGGAACGCCACCAGGTCAGCATCCTGTTCGATGCTGCCGGATTCGCGCAGGTCGCTCATGCGCGGTTTGCGGTTTTTTTCCTTCTCGATGTCGCGATTCAATTGCGCCAGCACAACGATTGGCACATTCAATTCCTTGGACAACGCCTTGATGCCGGAAGACACCTCCGCCACTTCCTGCTGACGATTCTCCTTGGCCTTTTTGCTCGTGCTGTGCATGAGCTGGAGGTAGTCCACCACGAAAAGCTTTATGCCATGCTGCTGATGCATCCGGCGCGCCCGCGCGCGAAACTGAAGGATGGATAAAGCCGGCGTGTCGTCGAAGTGCAGCGGGGCCGCGTTGATCTTGCCGGCCGCATTTTGTAGCTTCGGAAAATCCGTCTCTGTCATGAATCCGTCGCGGATATTCCGCAGGTTCACCTTCGCCAGCGAACAGATCATGCGCAGCACCAAAGACTCGGCCGTCATCTCCAGGCTGAAGATTCCCACCGGCAACTTGACGACCAATGCCACGTGTTCCGCGATCTGGGTGGCGACGCTCGTCTTCCCCATTGCCGGCCGCGCCGCAATGACGATCATTTCGCCGCCGTGCAAACCGTCCGTCATTTTATCCAGGTCATCGAAGCCCGTAGCGATGCCGCTGATCTCGCCCTGGCGCTGAAAATACATATCAATCTTGCCGATGGCTGCGTGCACGAGGTCGTTCGTCTTCAGCGACCGGCCGCCCACGCGGGCTTCGGCGATTCTAAAAAACTCCTTTTCCGATTCATCCAACAGATCTTCCACTTCGCCTTCATTATCGAAGATGCGTCCAACGATGCCGGTGCAGGTGACCATCAGCCGGCGCAACAGGAATTTATCCTTCAGCTTTTCGAGATAGAACGAACAATTGGCCGAGCTTGGCACCACATCCTGCAACTGGCTCAAATACGCGATGTCGCCGATCTGTTTCAGTAGATCACGATCCTTCAGATGCTGTTGCACCGTCATAATTTCGACCGGCGTGCGCGCCTCGAACATCGCCACGAGGGTTTCATAAACCGTTTGATGCCGCAGATCGTAGAACGCCAGCTTGCCGTCGTCCTTCAACGCCTCGATGCACAGCGCGATGCATTCGTTCGGATCGAGCAGGCAGCAACCGAGGACGCCCATCTCCATCTGAAGATCATGCGGCGGCAGCCGGTCCACAGTCGGCGTGACCGCCCGGTCGCCACGACGCCGGGCCTTTTTCAGATCAGCAATCGGATTGGAGATTGAATCAATCATAAATCACCAGCTCACCAAATGCGGTTTGCCTGGCAGCGGCAGACCATAGGTTTGGATGAAAAACACGCGCAGATGGTCGGCGCTGGCGAAGCCATCCGCTTTAGCCAGGCGTTCCTGTTCTAATAATGAAAGCTTCCTGCCGCCAACGATGATGTCTTTCGGGGTGATCTGGATCGGCTGACAAGCCCGGCAAGCGGGCTGTTTCAAACATTGGCATTTGCTGGACCGCATTCCGGTGAAAAGGTTCAACGGATCGCCCTTCTCCGGCGGCAATGTTTTGCCGAAGATGCGGATGGTGGATGTCTTCACGCCGCTTTGCACCATCGGCGCGAACCGAGCTTGAAAATTGAACGTGTTTTGTTTTCTCATAAATTTTGCTGTGCTTGTATATGACACATTTGATCAGGTGTTGCTTTTCCATCCATTCAATGCAGTCTGCGACCTGGTATTCGTTCGGTACGAGTAACGGCCAACGGCGTTGCAACGCGATACTGATTTGCACGGTTGAGAACCGGCCCGGCCAGCCGGCGACGAGCCGGCGGATCGCACCGGCCACGCCGCCCCGTTGGAACACGAGGTCGGCAATGGCTGCGATGCGTGCGTTTTCCCTTTCGCCCATGTTGATGTCTGGATCATTTCTTCTTGGTGAAAACCTTTGCCGCCGCGACTTGGAGTTCCACGAATTGGTCGATCCACTCGACCGCTTTCTTGGCGAAGGGATTTTTTTCCGGTATGCCGCCCGGACGTATTTGGAGGAAGTAGCGTTCCGCCATGCGGCTCGCGTTCGGTTTTAAAATTCCAAGATTTTCGATCTGGCATTTGCGGCCATTGGCAATGGTGCCAACCAGGCATGCGCATTCGCCCGTATAAGTCGAACCATTGACTTTGCCATCAACCAACGCCTTGCGCAGGAACTTAACTTCATCTGGAACGGTGAGGAGAATGGACCAGAGATCGTCGCGGCATTGAATGAACCATTGTTCAGGAATTGCCTTGAACGATTTTTCGTCGAAGCTGCTGTTGTCGAAGCTGCTGTTGTCGAAGCGGCTGTTGTAGAAGCGGCTGTTGTCGAAGCGGCTGTTGTAGAAGCTGCTGTTGTCGAAGCGGCTGTTGTCGAAGCTGCTGTTGTCGAAGCGGCTGTTTTTGCAGTTCACTTCAATGCCAGAAAAATCCTTATCAGATAGATCTGCACATTCGAATTTCTGACCAGCCTCAACTGCGGCCTTGAACGCAATTTTCCAATCTGCTCCCTCCAGCGTGAACATCACTTTTTTGGTGATCCAGTTTTTAATCTCGAATTTCATTTTTTCTCCTGTTTGTTTTGGTTAATGGTTGATGGTGAAAATTTTTAGACCTTCGCTTTGGATTCATCCCACGCAATCTTGATGGACGATTTGGCGATTCCCTCTTTGTCCGTGGCCACACAGGCGGTGATGAATTTCGGCGCGAGTTCCTGACCGAAAACCGCAACCGCCCGCGCGCGAAATTTTTTGCCGCTGTCGAAAAGGTTCTCGAATTTTCTGACCGGCTTGAAAAACTCCAGCACTTTTCTGGTGTCTTGAATGGACATATTGATTTTTGCATGGCGCGGACTGCCGTACAAAAATTCACCCACGATCAAATCGGCTGTGAGGACAACCGGCACGATGCGGCTGCTACCTTGCGCGAGGAATTGACGCCCTTCGCGGTCCGCATCGTTCAGTTCCACCTGGTCACCATCAAGGCCGGCCTGCTGAAGGCGGGCCTCGATTTGCTTCAGCTCGGTTTTGAGCTTTTCCATCTGGTCGCGGATTTCCAGTCCACGATCCACGTCGGCCTTGATGCTCATGACAACCTCCCCTGGAGAATGGCAATGCGGCGGTCGATCTTGTCCGCTGTCCGGGTGCCGGCGCGGTTGGCGCGTCTAAGGCAGGTTTCCGCCTTTCGTATCTCGCCGGAGAGCCGTTTCACTTCAGCAGTCCAGTCCAGGCAGACCTTGTGGCGGGCGGCGCGGAGGGTTTTTATCTCGTGCCGGATTTCCTTTTTCATGTTCAGTTCACTCATATTTCCTTTCGGGTTTTGTTGTTGGTTAAATGGTGTCGCCGCCGCATGCGGACCAGCGGTTGTTTTCGGCGTCGATCAGTTTTTGAATCGCGTCCAGGGCATCGCTCGTGCCGCCGGCCTCGGCACAGGCGTCCTGGCGGCGGTTTAATTCGCGCAGTCGCCCGAGGTGCTGGCGTCGCGCGAGTTCGGCACGCTCAATGCCGGATTGAAATTCGGCCTGGCTCATTGCACACCCCGCTTTTGCAGAATCACCGTGGCGGCGGCGTGGTTGATCTTGGCGGCGGCGACCTCGCTGAAATCTTCCGCCGTGGCCATGCGCTCGGCGGCCTCATGTTGCAGGTTGTCGAGAAACTGGCTCGGCTTGGAGTCCAGGTAACGGTACTGGTCCTGATATAATTTCAGGAACCGGCTTTTGATGACTTCGATTTCAGTGTTCATGATTATTTTGCGGTCGACCAAAGAAGACAGCAGCGCGTTGCGCTGTCGCGGAAACGGTACGGGCCTTTGAGCTTTGCGCCGGGCGGCAATTTCGGTTTGCGTTTGGTGCTGCCGAGGATGGAAAATTTCCCGTCGGCCGTGCGGATGGCAAAATAGTGTTTCGCCACGGTGAATAATTCGCGGGTCATTTTTTCTCCTGTAGTTGGGGCAGTTCCGGGGTGGCGTTGGCCGCGACCAGCTCATGCATGGCTTTGAACCAATCCTTCGGCAATACGGCGCGACTCAATTTGCGCGGGACGAAGTTGCAGGACAGTTCACCGCATCGCGGGCAAGGCACGTTTTTTTGATCCGTGCGCTCATACGACATAAAAATGATGTCGTCGCACTTGCCATCGCAAAACCAATGGCCTTCGGATGGAGCTGGCAGGCCCATAATCAGCGCGGGGCGAATTTCTTGATGCGGTTCATCTCCAGCACGGATTTCTCAACGGCCCGTTCAACCTCAACGAGCGTGGCTCCCGTGGATTTTGCCAGCCGTTTGGCCACGCGGTTGATCAGGCTGAAGTGACCAAATTCCGAGGCTGACCGGGCGATGATGTCCAAAGCCGCATCGCGGTCCTCGAACTGGTCGGCTTCAAAAAACAGGCCCGCGTCCTCGCTGTTGATCACGGTGATCTTGATCACCGCCCGCGTGCGCCGGTCCAGTTGATCCGCCTCGTCCGGGCAGTAGGCGTGCATGTTCTTGTCCGCAATCGGCGTGTTGGTGATGAACAGCACCAGCTTGGAGCGGTTCAGCAGATCGATGAACAGGTTGAGCGCGTAGGTGCGCAGGAAGCGGCCCTCTTCCAGGAAGATCAGGTACGGCCGTTTTTGAAGGAAGTCCACGATCATATCTTCCACCGCCGGCACCGAATCCAGCTTGATCTGGTCCTTGGTATCCGTCCCGCTGCCGTGCCTGGTCTGGCGGTACTCTTCGGGAATGCGGATTTTAAGACCGTCGCAAATATCCTTCAGCACCACCGTCTTCGCACGCTGGCGCATGTCGCGGGATGACGGCCGCCACGAATCGCGGCAGTTCACCAGCCCCATCGTGAAATCATTTTTCAGCTCCTTCTGGAGATAGGGAAACAGCGTGCTCTTTGAAGCGCCGGTCGGGCCGATGTACTGGAAGCAACGCTCGGCCGTCTTCACGTTCTTCAGCGCACGCGCCATCTTGGCCGCACCCACGAAATAAGAGATCGGCTTGATGACCGTCTCCACCACCGAAAACTTTTCGCGCTTCTGGCGCGGCAGATCGTCCACGAACTCCGTAACATCGGCCATCAAGGTTTCAGGGTCGTTGATTTTGTTGAAGTAGCTCGTTGCGTCCTCATCCAGCGCATCCAGGATTTGCGAGAGCTTGCTCGGCGTGCCGATGGTCTCGTTCCCGAAATCGCGCACGAACTCGTTTTGATTGTCGCCGGACTCGGCCTTGAGCTTCAACAGCACCAGGCGTTGTTCGGGGTTCGGCTTCCAGTTATTTTTTGGCATGTTCCTCCTTTTTTTGGTTGTCGGTTAAACGTCATCTTCGGACAAAATGTCTTGCAGGCAATCCGGCTCCGGCTCAAGCGCGGGCGGATTCTGTTGATTGGCTTTGGCGGTCGGTTTGATCGATGCCAGCCCTGCGCTCACGGCATTCCCGTTAAGAGTGCCTACGGCACCTGGCGCGTCGGTGACCACGATGAACTTCTTCAACTCGTCATTGTGCGCGCGCAGGGCATCCAGGCCGGTGCGTTCCGGCGCGGCCAGCTCCATCGCCACGGCCGTGGCGGCGGCGCGGGCCGCGTGCGTGTAGCGCAAGGCTTCGGCCAAAGCCTCGCGGTCCAGATACGCGGTGCGTCCGACCTGATACCAGGTGCCGAGAATGCGGCCGTCGCCGGAAGTGAGATGCAGGAACTGCGGATCGTTCCGGTGAAAATAGCAAAGCACCTTAGTCCCTGGCGCGAGCGGGTCGCCCGCGTGGCAGAACGTTTTCGCTTCGCCGTCGATGTCGATCTTGATCTGGCCCTTGGCGGTCACGTATTCAACGCGCTCGTTGTGTTCGAGGAAGGTCTTGATGATGTCCGGCGAGCAACGGGTCCATTGATCGGCCGGCACGGCACGGATCAGCTCGGCGGCGCGTTCCACGGGCATCTGCATGCGCGGCTTCAACCATTGCGCGCCCGGCGGCAATGGATGCGGCGCGGTGTGGCTCGGCTGGCGTTTGCCATCGGCGTCGAGCCATTCCAGGACTTTGCCGAATCCCTCGATGTCATGTTCCGTGCGGAAATTTTGATCCAGGCAAAACTGGCGGATGTACTTGTCAGATTCACCGTGCAAAACCGTGAGCGGATATTTCACATCGCCGCGTTTGTGTTCCGGCAACCGGTTGCGCATCTTCCAGATTTCCTTGCACTCCTTGATGCATGAATTGAGTTCAGCCGGCCGGATGCTGTAATGCGCGCCCGTCTGACCCGGCAGGAATGATCCTCGCGTATGCAGCAGGCGGTTGCCGGCTTCGTGGTCGCCCTTGCCACCGGAATTGCCCTTGGCCTTTTCCTTGTAGCCACGCGGACGGCTGGCGTTGCGGAAATCACCCTTCATGCTGTCGCCGATCATTGAGGTGTAGTGAACCTTGATCCGGTTGTTGAAGAGTTCGCCCAAGGCGAGCTTCACGGCCTCTTCGAGTGTCGCCGTGCCACGTTCAACGATCCAATGCACGAGATAGGGCGGCAGCGGATAAGTCTCCAGCAGTTGCGCCGCCAGCTCTTTCATCTGTTGCGCGCCCAGGTGCGAAGCCTTGCCTTCTTCGTCAATCGTTGCGGGATGCTTGACGTAGCCGAGGATCAAGCCCGTCGCCCGGTCGCGCGCCACGAGCAACCAAAGGTCTTCGGCCTCGCCGGTCGCTTCGTTGAAAACCAGCCAGTCCAATTTCACGTCGTCGAACGTGACGATTTCGAGAAAACGCAGATCACCCTTTTTACCGAGCACGCCGGGCAATAGCGACCGGGCGGCGGATTCGCCTTCGTGCAACAAGGCGCGGACGGCCGGCGTGAAGCGGCCACGGCCCTTGATCTGGCGCAGGATATTGTCGTAGCTCCAGCCAACGGGGAAAATTTCGCGGTTGCGATTTTTCCAGCCGGCTTCATAACCGGCGATGACGGCCTCGTTGCCCTGTTCATCTCTGCCGGTCTTCCATTGCCGTTTAAGGCTCAATAAAGCCTGCTTCTTGCCGTCGTTGCGTTTGTACTGGCCAAAGCGGATTTCGACCAGCTTAAGAAATTCCTCGGGCAATCCGGCTGTGCCCATCCGGAAGGATCGCCAGCAGGCGGGGGCTTTTGCGCAATTCACCAGGACCACCCAATCGCGCACCTTTGCCCAGGCATCATACTTTTGACGAAAGGTCGCCAGCTTCCAGTTCCAAGTTTTGTAAACCGCCAGCGCCTGCTTGCATGCCGCCTGGACGGAAAATTGATCCTTCACCAAACCCGCCACGTAATGGACGGCCCGCACCAGCGCCTTCAGCTCGCCCTGCAACTTCGCCGGCAAGGTGATGAGCAAATGTTCCTCGCCGAGGTAATGCGGCCGGGCATCACGCGTGGCCAGGTACTGCGAAACATTCGCCACCGGCTGAACCGCCGCCGCCAGACCAAGGCCGGCAAGCACGGACGTTTCACGTGGAACAATTGCGCCGCCGTTGGTTGTGGTGAGGTCGGAGATCATGAATTTGAATGAACCGATTGGGTGCGATATGTCCGAACGTCGCAGGCGTAGTTTGAGCAGTTCATATCGGACGAATCCTTGCGCTTGGTCCCTTTCTGGCCGCACGCCGGACATTTACCGCCCGATGAGAGCTTGAATTTTTCCAGAGGCTTTTTGCCATGCGTTAACACCCTGCTCACTTGCCACCTCCACGGCGTTTGGAATTTTTTGGGATGTACGCCTCCAACTTTTTTTGAGCCTCGCGCAGAGAGGCGGCCAGTTCGAAGTCCTGGATCACGATGGCCCGCTCCTTCAGATTTTTCAAAAAGCGCGACCAGCCGGCGGCGTGGCGGGGAAACTGATCAGGAACACGCCAATACATTCCCGGCTTGAGCTTGGACAATTCTTTCACGACTGACCTCCCTTCCGTGCGGCCTTGATGCGCTTGAGAAAACCGGACAGTGTGTCGCAAGCATCGGCCAGTTTGTCCTGCACCTTTTCCGGCAACATCCCGCCGTTCTTCGCATCGGCCGCCTGATGCAGCCATTCAATGGTTTCCATCGCCGTTTCTTCCAGTTCGTTCAGCCGTTCCTGTTCGGCCTTCTCCGCCGCCTTAGCGCGCTGTTCCTTCGTAAGCCCCTTCGAGCCTTTGAGCTGGCCTTTGCCCCTCGGCTTTTCCGGGTCTTCCGGATCGGGCTGCTTGAACTCCATGAAGAGCTGCTGTTGGGTCTTGCCTTCGACGAGCTGCGCAATCTGGTCCGGCAATTTCCCCGTTTTGGCAAATGTCAGGAAATCTGATATTTGAAATTTGCCGGTTTCGCAGACGCCCGTCGCCAGGCGCATATAGGTCGCCACGGTTTCGTTGGAAATGTTCGGCAGGTTGGCCGCGAGCCACGGACGGAACTGCCCATGCGGGATGCTCTTGTCTTCCTTGCCGCGCGCTTTGATATGGTTCAGGAACATCCCCATCCAGACCGCGCGCTTCGTCGCGTCCGTGAAAAGGGAATGCACGCGCTCGAAATTTTCGAGCAGCATGTGTTTGGCCTCGTCATGCCACTTGGGCGCGACCTTTGATAATGATTTTTTGCTCATGGTTTAACTTTTGATTCGTTCCACACTGACGAGATATTTTTCGTCTCCGATCTGGACCATGCGACGGCAGTTAGCTGCGCCCATTTTCTGGAGATGCATTGCCAATGCGAAGGCGGCGATGTGGCCGGTTTTGAGTTCTTTGGCCAGCTCTTGCGTTTGAGCATCCAACTCGCCGCCACCAGCGCAGCCGTATTCGCATTCCACCTGGCCTTCGGGAAGCGGTTTGCCACATTTCCAGCAATTGCTCATAACAGCCTCCCTTCAAAACGACGGCGCAGAGAATCGATGATGTTGCGGTCCCCGCTATGGATGTCGGGCACGGTCTTGTCGTGCTCGTCTTCGATACGCTGCAAAAAAGTTTGTTCCTCCTCCTTCAACTCCATGATGAAAATGTCCTCATCACGAAGGATCGCCTTAACAAATTTCACCCGCGCGCGATCCTCATTGATCTGGCTGATGTGCCGGTTGCCGGCGCTGATGCCGGCTGCGATGCCTTTGGATTGGAAAGTTTTCATCTGTGTTTATCTGTGTTCATCCGTGGTTAAAGCATTCGGGACTTGAGCCATGCCTCGACACTGGCGGTGGTGAAGCTGCCCGTGTTGCCCCGGCCTTGCTTCGCTTCGTTGATGATCGAGAAACAACCGGTCGCGCTCAGCGCGCTCACATGCTGGCGGGTGCAATTCAAGCCGCTCGCCACCTCCGTGCCCGCCAGAGCCTTTGGCTTGCCGGCCAGCTTGTACGGAAAGATCAAACGGAAAATCGGGTCCCAATTCTCACGATCCATCTGCCGCACATAATTGGACTCGATCAAAAAGATGAGGCTGCGGATCAGCACCCGGTACTCCGGCCGTTCGCCGTCCGGATTGGTGGCGATGTTGAAGGCCACCACCAGGCGCAATTGGATCAGTTCCATGATGCGCTCGTTGCTCAAGCCGGATTCGCGCGAGGCCGCGTTCAGATCGCCCAGGGCAAGCTGCCGCGAACCGCGCATATCCCACGCGAGCTGAATCTCACGCGGCAACAGCGTCTTGATGGAAATAGTGGGCATAGGTCAGAGCGCGAGATAGACCAGGACAAAGCCGGTGAGGATGGCACCCCCGCCCACGAGCGTGGCGATGATCAAACCATTGCGCCGGTCCGCATCCAGCTTGGCGATGCCGCTGGCGGTATCGTGAAACATCAGGTCGTCGTGTTCGTTGTTCATGGCTTGAGTTTGTTCGGTGAACGGATGGTTGATCGTCGGGAAATGGGGGCAGACTCCGGGAACGTGATTGGTTTGGCACCATCCGCAAAAACCTCTGGCAAAGGAATGTGTTTTCATATTTGGGTTAAGCGTCACGCTTACCAGCGGGGTTTCGAGTTCGGGTTGGCTTCGCGATTCAGCCGGCCAAATTTTTGGCGGATGAGTTCATGCAGCTCGGCCTTCTCGGCCACATCGAGCATTTCGTCCTCCTGAACATCATGCGTGAGCTGGTGCAGGGCCGTGGCCTTATCGGCGCGGCTGATGTCGAATTGGTAAACGTCCTTGGTCATCGGGAACCTCCCGCGTGGTTTGAAACGCCAGATTCAAGCATTGCCGGCGGAAGTTTGATGGGCGCAGTTTTTTCACGCTCGATCCGCCAGAGCTTTTCTAGTTCTGCCTTGAGAGCGCCGGCCGCATCACAGACGCAACCCGCTTTGCAGTTGGCATTGCCCAGGCCCGCGTCGGCATTGGTCTTCGCCCACTCCAAATAACCCTTCACATTGTCGAGTTGAAACTGCACGTTGCTGACGAAGTCCTCCAACGTGACTGGTTTTTGAATGTATTCCGTGCTCATGATTTTTACTCCTTCGTTTTCTTCGTTACCTTGTTGTGAGAATTCCGGTCCCGTTCATGCCGTTCCCGGAACCGGTCGATCTCGTTATCCGCAATCCCGAAAAAGTTTTTGCAGGCCACGGACAAGATCAGCACCGTCAGGGCGATCAGGATCGCCACCGTGGCGTAGAAGAGACCGCCATGCGGCGTGGCCGGCAGCGCGGGCAGATTGGCAGCGAGGAAGAATTTCATGCGACCTCCTTTGGCGGAGCAATGGTGCGAAGATTATCCAGCCACCAAATAATGACCGGGTATTCAGAGAGATCAGGCTGAACGGCAATTCCGCCCTCTTGACCCGCGAACTCAACCACGGTGCCGCGATAGGTTCGCAAATATCCGGAGCGGGTTTTAAGCGCATCCCATTCGACCCGCACCCCGATTTTAAGAAGCCGCCAATCTTTTATTTTTGCCGTATGGTGAAGAATGCTCATTTTCCACCTCCTGTAATTTCTCCGCGTCTCTGCGTTTCGTTTTTAATGGTGACCGTCTGTAAAGACCCGGCGGGCGTCGTCGGCACAACAGGTGCCGCCGTTAAGCAGTGATATGAGGTCCGCCCGCCGGAAAATTGTTGATTGATCGCCGCGAGCCTGGCTTCCAAGGCCGGCAACGTGGCGGATTCCAGTTTGAATTCCTCAACTTCGAGACCGCCCCACGTGCGCTTGCGCTTGCCGCCGGGACCGCGCAGCGAATCGATCCGCCCGGAGAATTTTTCTTTGCCACGCGCAGCTTTCATTTCAAGCCCTCCGTAAGTGAATCCAATTGGCGCTCGCACAAATCCTCCAGCGCGTAGCCGCCGCACAATGCCGCCACCACGCCCACCAGGCACAGCAGCACAATCACCGGCACAAAGATGAGGAAGTGGAGAAATTTCATGCGGCCTCCAATTCAATGGTGATGCCATGGCGCGCGAGTTTTTCCCGGATCGCGTTGCGGACGAATTTCGATTTATCCGAATCTTCGATGGCTATGCCCTGTTGTAACGGCACTTCAAACGTCTCCGGTATCCAGACCGTCAACATCGTGCTTTCGCTCTTTTTTACCGTGCCTCGTTTCATATGGACTGAATATAGACTGAGTCTAGACACCTTGGCAATAGTTTTTGTTTGTGCCGTTTTCATATTTGGGTGTATAGATTGGATGCGATGCCGAACCAAAGAGCCGTCGGTCAAAAGCTACTCACCGTCCCTTGCGATGAAAAATTCATCGCGATGATCGATGATAATCTTGGGGTTTGTCGTTATTCAAATCGTTCGCAGTTTGTACGGGATGCCATTAAGGAAAAATTGGAGGGCTATGGCATCACGGTTCCGGCGGAGTTGACCTTGTCGCCGGACCGGAAGGGCAAGGGTGGTCCCACCAAATATCCTGAACATCGGCCTTCATATTTTGTCATGAATGAAAAACCTAGTTCCGGTAAAACCGGGGCCACTGCGCAGAGTCTTCGCCGAAAGCAGAATGCGGCAAAGACTCATCATAGTAAGTCTTGAAATCGTATTTCTCCAAATCGGCCACGTCCTTTTTCATCCGCTGGATGAAATCTCGAAGTTCATTCCGGTCCATGCCCTCGATCAGTTCCCTCAATTCGTCATCCATAACATCAGTTGGTTGTGTCAGCGTCGCAGTTGGTTTGTACGCGGCCATCATTACAGGCACCGTTGGACATCCGCTGTCCATGTGGACAATGTGAATAACTTTTTATGAAGACCATCTTCGTCATTTGCGTGGCCGCGTTGCTGGCCGGCTGCTCGCAGAAACCTGATCCTCGCATGGCGGAGATCCAAACGCAGCTCGGGCTGCTGCAAGGCAGCATTGACGAAATGAAAACCCACCTGAACAGCCAGAGCAATTACATGAAGGGAATTTATGCCATCCAGACGAACATGTGCAATGTCATATCCAGCTATTCCAATCTCGATGCGGTTGGCCAATACGCCAGTGCTTTGGGCACCAACAATTTTAACGATTTACGGATGGATGTGGCAGAGGTTCGTTTGACGCTCCTCGAAAACCAGTTCTCCAACCTGTGTCTCACGATCAACGGCAAGGTTGCCGCTCATGCCATTCCCGTTTCATATTCCGGCCCGATGTCCGCTTACAGAAACGGAATCCCGGTTGATGTTTATCAACAGATCGTGGCCGATGCCCAGCAAAGGCATCCCGGAGATTATCAGACCCAACAGTACGTCATCGAGGAACAGGTAACGTCTTATAAGTCTCTTCACAGTTTGCAATGAACCCCGAAAAATTCACCTTCGTGGAATGGCTGCTCATCATCGAATGCATCTTCTTCATCGCCTGGGGCGGAATGCATCTGCATTGAGTGGCGAGCCGCCACGGGCAAAAGTCGGAGATTCCGACATTTCAAAAATCCGAAATTCGGAAATTTCAAATTGTGGGAAAACCACATTTTCAAAATACGGAAAATCCGAATTTTGAAATCCGCCATAATGGCGCTTTTGTTCCCACGCATGCGTGGGAAACTCAAAACGGCCAAATTGGCCGTTTTGAAATCGCCCGTGGCGGCTCGCCACATTTCAAAAATATCTTGCCCGGCATCATGCCGCTGTGATTAAGTAGCGCGGCCAGCGGAGGTTGGTCCCGCCTGCGGGACCGAACCTCCGTTTTTGTTTCGGCACCTTCGCCGGGACAATTCTTTCCCTCCGCCATCCGTTAATTTCCCTAAAAGGTAGCCGCTCCGTTTTATTAATTCCGCACCCGTGTAGAGTGCGGGCGTATGAAGAACACCTAGGCGAAACCGAGCGGCGGCGGGTCCAACCTCCTTCCCGCCGTCGCTCTCCGCCTGGGCGTTCAAATCAACCAAACAAAATAATACGCCTATGAAATTCAATAAATGGACTCTCGGCCTCGCCGCTGTCGCGGTGATGGCTTATACAACTGCCGCCAGGGCGCAAACCGGCATCGTAACCACGACCAACGCCAACGGCGTTCCGGTCACGGTGACTTTGTCGCCGGCACAGATCGAAGCGGCTCTCGGTGTCCCCTCCGCAGCAACGGCATCGATGCCAGCCTTCAACACCAACGGCCTCGACTTCACGAATGTGAATTACAAGGTCGGCACCGGCATGGAATATCTGCCGAGCGGCGGCGTATCGTCCTATATCGAGGGCGATGCGGATCTGTGGCACACGAAAATTGTGGATGTTGGCGTGGCGGGGAATGCCGCGCTGGCGAGTTCCAGTTCCGGCTTTCAGAGCGCGGCCATTGATCTGGAGCTGCTCAAAAACTTTTCCAACTTCCAGATCGCCGGGCAGGCCGGTGTGGGCGGCCGGTTTGAAGGCACCAGCGGGATCTACGGCGAGGAAAGCGCGGAGCTGAATTACAACCTGGCCAAGGGCACCGGCTTTTCCTTCCTCGGCGCGCAAAGCTCCAGCGTGTTCACCTACGTTTTTGCCAAGGTCAGTTTGCAGGAAAGCGAAGGCACCACCGCCGGCAAGAAAATCGAACTCGATAAATGTTTCTACGTCGGTGCCGGCCTCGCTTTCTAAGCCGGCTGCCATTGAAGCAAATCTTTTATAAAAAAACGCGAGCAGATAGAACCCGGTTCCAAGTCATCCAAAGCCAGCGGCACAAAAAGCCTGGACGAAAAACTTGGGCTGAATTTTTGAAATGAATCCCACCCGCGAACAGATCAATAACTTTCCCGAGTTGTTGCCCGGCGACATCCTGCTCTACGGAGGGAATGATCTGGTGAGCCGGTTGATCCAGTTCCGCACCTGGTCGGATGTTTCGCACATTGAAATTTACGTTGGAGGGGGTCGCTCGGTCGCCTCGCGCAACGGCATCGGCGTGAATGAATACCCGCTGCGGATCGCCGGGCTGCGCCGGGCGTATCGTCCGAAAACCGATTTCTGGCTGGATGCAAACTTCGATAAAGCCATGGCCTGGTTCCAGACCGTCAAAGGCACGCCGTATGGCTGGGCCGACCTCGCAAGATTCTACCTGATCGACATTCCGACCAGGGGTTTGATCTGTTCGGAGTTTGGCGATCTTTTTTTTCGCAATGGCGGCTTGCCGCTGTTCAATACGAATTACCCCGAAGGTGCCGTTTGTCCAGGTGATAACGAAAAAGTCTCGTCGCTGCTGCTGGCGCAGATCTGGAGTTGGAAATGAAGCAACAAATTTTACGTTACTGGCTGGCGATGAATGCGAGCGCGTTTGATGCGGCAGTGCATTCCTCGGTCGCATTCTTCGGCGTGGCCGGCGCGCACGCGGCGTTTGATGCCGTCCCGGCGCTCAACCTTCAACAGTTCGCCGCCGTGTTCCTCATCACGTTCGGCCGCGCCATCCTCAATTACCTGGATGCAAATCCCCTGGAGAAACTTTTCCCGGCGGACGGGCACCCGGACGCGCTCGACAAGATCAACGCCGAACTCGCCGCAAAATAATTATGACGACCTTTGATGAATGGATGTTGGGCTTGGGGATCACCGGCACATTTTGCACGGTCGGTGCCATGATCATCGCCGTCATTGCGCTCAACAAAAAGACGTTGACCCAAATCTCGCCGCAGCCGCTCACGGTCCGATTGATCGAGGAGATGCACGATCAGTTCGCCAACAAAAAGGCATTCGATGACCTGGTCAAACACAACACCGAACGGCATGGCCAGATTTTCGCGGAGATTCGCCGCGTGGAAAAGGAACGGCGCGAAGACGTGGATGCCCGCTTCCTCCAGCTTGGAGAATCACGGAACGACACCATGGAGAAGCTGAACCAGCAGTTCCTTTACATCCGCGAAAACCTCGCGGCCATCAACCGCGAGATGCAAATCCGCAAATAGGAATGATATGACTGCCCGCGAATTTCAGATTGCCAAAAAAATTCTCGACCGCCTGCACGCGCTGGATGGCGGGCAGGAGCATCATCTTGCCGTCCACGCGGCCATCGGCGGCTTGAATTTTTGTTCCGGCCAGGACTTTGACGAGGTGCTCACGGAACTCGATCGCCGCCGCTGGATCGTCGGCGTGAAATCCGAAAGCAAGGGTCTGCTCATCAGCATCAGCGACCTCGGCGAGTCCGCACGGAGGAAACTGTGAATGAGCGAATCAACAAAACCACGCGGGACGAATTCCGGCAAGCCGGAGACGGCCATGCAAAAGCTGAAGGATGTCTGGAAGCGTTTGCCCGAGGCCACGCAGGATTATTGGCGGGAGCAATTTTCCTCCTCGCGCAAACAAGCGGATTTGCGGGCGGAGCTGGCCAAGAAGCTAAGCATCAAACTGCCGACCGATTCCAAGCTGACCCAATTCCGTGCCTGGCTGGACGAACAGGATCAACGCATGCTGATGGCCGGGAAGATCGAGGACCGCAAACAAGAGCTGCTGTCGGGAGGCATGACGCTGGAGCAGGCGCAGGACGTTTTGCTTTCCGAGGCTTCGGTCTGGGCGGCGGCGTCCAAGGATTTCAAGTTGGGGCTGAAAGTTTCGGGGCAGATTTCCAAGGCGGTGGTGACACGGCTGGATCAGGAGAAATTCAAGGAATCGCTGCGGACGAAAATTCAAGCCGGCCTCGACGCGATTTTGAAGGAAGCCAGCAACAATCCGGTGATCAAAGAGGCCGTGAAGAAAATCCAGGAGGCGACGGCCAAGGAATGAAATCCGCCCTTCAACATTTGCGCGATGCCGGTTCATCGAAAAAAACGCACGCTCCTGACTGTGATTCGTTCCGCGATTTTCTGGACCATCACGCGAAGGTGGCCGACCGCAATGGCCTGGCGCAACCATTCTCCATGCAGGGCAGGGCGCCGCTCGAATTCATCGCGGAGATCATCGACAAGGTTTTGCGGAACACATTGAACGGCGAGGTCGTGGAGATCGATGGTGTGATGTTCCGCAGCTATAAACTGAAAGGCGCGAGCCTCGCGGTCGGCGGCGGAGCGCAGTTCGGCAAAACAATTTTGGAATTGAACCTGATGGCCTATGCGACGGCCATCAAGTTTGTCAGCGTCGGCAACTATCTTCCGGACAAACCCAAAGTCGAGGAGATCGTCGGCCAAAAATTCCGGCCCAACGTGCTCGATGTTTATCCCTGGATGGCGGACATGATCCAGCTCGGCAAGGTGGAGAACGCGAGCGGCAAGACCATCGACCGCAAAGAGAGCTACACCGTCACGGACGGCACGCGCAAGGCGTTCGGAAATTTCTGCGGCATGCACAAGCCGCCCACGAGCATCACCATCGACATCGCGCTCCTGGATGAGGTGGACGACATTCCGGACCGCAATATCGGTTACGTGGACGGCCGCATGACAAATTCGCCGATCCATCTGACCTGCTTCATCGGCACCCAGCGCGTGGCCGGCGCCGGCCAGAACGCCCGGCTCGCCGCGAGCAGTTTTCACGCGAAGATTTATTCGTGCCCGACTTGCGCGAAGGAATGGAACCTCGAGGAGAATTTCCCGCGCATCATCCGCAGCGCCGGCAAGCAACTGACAGCCGAGGCCGGGCACGATCGCGACGCGCATTATTATTGCGCCTGCCTGGAATGCGGCACGGAACTGGACCGCGACGGCGGCAAGTACGTCGCCAAGCATCCGGAGCGTATCAAGGAAGCGAAGCTCGGCGTGCGCGTCTCGCAACTCAACATCAGCGCGATCAGCTTGCAGGAAATCGTCGGTGCCTGGTTTGCGGCCATGGCGGATCCGAGCGGCGAGGCCATGCAGGCATTTTATTGCGATCGCATCGGCATCCCGAACGCCGGCGCCGCGCAGCCGGTCACGCAAAAAGTTTTGGATGGCTGTCGCGCGCTCGGCCTGGCTGACAAGGTGGAAGCGTCCGAACCTTATGCCATGTCGCTCACGACCGGCCACGCCCCGCGCTTCGCCGGCATGGACACCGGGCCGCGTTGCTGGTTCTGGTGTGACGAGGTGCGCAGCGAATCTGTCAGCGGCCTGGTCTGGGCGGAACTCATCGCCAGCGGCAACACCACCACGCGCGTGCCGTTGCTGATGACCACGCTGGGAATCTCCTGCCTGTTCATCGATGCCGGCGGCGAACCGGACCTCACCAAACGCCTCGCGCTTTCGTTGAACGGCCTGGAAGGATTTGTTCCGCCCTCCATCCCGCGCAATGAGCTTTTGAAATCCCGGCTCTCCAATCTCGGGTTCGGCGTTTCGTGGGATGGCGAGCGCGGCCGCTGGTCCGGCATCAAGTGTGCCGCGGTCCTGTTCACCAGCGGCGAGGCCAAGGGCATCGAGCAAACCATCGGGTTCACGCAGGACGGCAAAATTTATCCGCTCATCAAATGCAACCGCGGTGAAAGCATCCAGACGGCCGTGAATGATTTTCTCACGCCGGCCGATGGCGTGCTGGAGTTGGTTGGTCCGTCCGATAAGAAATCGCCACGGCCGTTACCGCGTGCCCGGTTGCCGCATACTTATATTGGCGCCGGGGTCAGCCAGGCGTTGCTCGACGGCCATCTTTTGAACCTGCGCAAGGAGCGCGATGTGAAGACCGGCGAGGAAGATTGGATCGCTGGCGTGGAAAACCATCTTGGCCTGGCCAAGGTCTATGCCCGGCTGGCGGTCATCGCCGGCGGTCGCAAGCCGGTGAAGGTGGCCTTCGGCAAGGCTGCCGGGCTGACCACTGGTTACCACGCCGGAAGCCTCGGCATGGGCCGGCTGAAATCGGAGGTTTTCATATGAGGTCAAACCATTTCAATTTTGCCCCTTCCGCCCCGATGTGTCGTCCCCCGGGGCAAAGGCGGCTGGAACTGGCCTTAAACGCCTTAAACGAGGCATATGGCTCTTTGGTCTGGAAGTGCCAAACTCAAATTTTGAGCGAGGTCAGACTATGAATCCGACCGGCCAAAGCCATTTCAACCAGGCTCGCATCGAATGGGCCATCCGTTTGAAGTATTCCCCCATGCCCCGGCTGGACATGGAAATCCTCGCCGGCCATCTCAACGAGTTTCGGATCGGCGAGTTCCGCACCATCGGCAAGATCTGGGAAGTGATGATGGAGCGCGACGGCGAACTGCTCGTCAATTCCGACAAGCGCAAGTCCGATGCCGCCGGCCTCGAATGGCAGATCGTCAGCGATGGATCCATTGACGGCGACCGCCACGCCGCTGCATTGCAATATTTTTACGACAACCTCACCGCCACCGAGGCGCTCGACCAGGACACCACCGGCGGCGTGGATGAACTCGTCTACCAGGTCATGTCCGCGCTGGATTACAAATACAGCACGCACGAGATGCTGTTGCGCGTGGACAACCCCGCCGCCCGCGAGGTCACCGCCGAATTTCGCCACACCCCGCTTTGGTTCATGGAAGCCCGGCGCGGTTATCTCGGTTACCTGAAACACATCTTCGATCTTTATGGCCAGCCCTGCATCCAGGGCGAATGGCTCACCGCCGTCAATACCGGCTGGATGCGCCCGCTCTCCGTCGCCTTCGGCATGAAGATGTTCCCGTTGCGCGACTGGCTGCTGTTCTGCACGCGCTACGGCAGCGGCTTTTTGGATGGCGAGACGGATGCCACGCTTGGTACGCCGGAATGGGATGCGGCACTGGATGCGTTGAACACCATGGCCAATGACGGCGCCGTGCTGCACAACTCCGGCGTTAGTTTCAAATTCCTGGAGCAATCCGCCCGCAACCAGCTTCCGTTCCAGCCCATCGTCGAGATGATCGACCGCCTTTACGCCAAGTGCTATCGGGGCATGGACATGGCCACCGGCTCCCGCGCCGGCAAAAGTTCCAACAGCAGCGGCGGCGAGGGCAAGTCAGTCGGTGCCAGCGTGCAAAAAGAGGAGTCCGGCATTTTCCTCATGCGCGATTCCAAATGGACCACCGGTGTGATGAATGAGCGCGTGGACCGTCCGGTCATCCGTTATCTGTTCGGCCAGGAACCGCGCGCCTGGTTCGTCCTCATGCCGCCGCTCGATGACACCAGCGAGCAGGATCTGCAAAGTCTGACCGGCCTCGTGCCGATGGGCTTCAAGGTCATGATGAAGGAAGTTTACAAGCGCTTCCGCTGGTCCGTGCCGGAAAAAGGCGAACCCTGCCTCGTACCGCCCGCGCCCATCGCGCCGCCCATGGCACCGCCTGCGGCTGCGCAAATCAAACCGGAAGATGAAGAGAATCCTTCAAAGCCCGGCGAGCAACCAGCGAAGCCGGGCGAACAGCCGGTCGCTGCCGCGCCGGTTCCGCCAGTGCCCGAGAAGAAACCCGCCGCAGTGGATGCCGCTGGCGAAGAAACCGATCCTCTGGTCCGCGACAAGACCGACAACGATGTCGTGCCCACCGCCAGGGCCCGGACCGGCGAGCTGACCCCGATCGGCGCCGGCGCAGATCCCGCCACCTGGCCGGGCGCCAGCGGCCTCATGCCGGACACGCAAGTTGACTCCGCGAGCTTTTGGAGCCGCAGCGCCACCGTGCCGAAAGGTGCGGATGGCCAGATCTTGCCCATGCCCTCGCTCGGTTACTCGTTGCCGAATGAACGCTTCGAACGCCTCGCCCAACTCGGCCTCGGCAATTCCCGCGCCGCGCAGGCGCTCCGTAAAACCATCCGCGCCGCCCGCGTGGAGATTGAATCCGGTCCGCAGGCCACCGCGCTCACGAATGCGGCCGATGTCACCGCCCGCCTGGCGGATGAGTTGCACGCCACGATCGCGCCCGTTCTCAAACGCCTGGAGAAAATCGCCGCGCTGAAGGATCCCGCGATGCAACACCATCTTCTTGAAAAATTGATCTCTGATTTCCCCGCGCTTTCCGAAGCCATCAAGGCCGATGAAACCTTCCAGGACCAGCTCACGCCCGAACTCCTGAAAAATTTCATGGCCGGACTCAAAACCAAAAAAGTATGAATATTTTACTGATCGACGATTCTGTGTTTGCCCTGGACAACAGTGCCGCCGCGGCCGCCGTCATCGAATCCCTCCGCACCGTCTCGCGCGAGGGTGACAATTATCTCATCGCCCTGGACAACGATGCGGGCATTGATGACGACGGCTGGTGTCTCGTCGCCCCCTTCGGCGAACATCTCAAGGTCCGGCAATATCGCGATGCCGGAGCGGTCAAGGAACAGACCTTCATCCAGGTGCTGGACAACGACTCCGCCGATGCGCTCGTCAACAGCGAGAATTCTTTCTTCAGCAAACTCAAACGCGCCATCGTCGGCATTCCGATTTACAAGGGTCATGGCGATTTGAATGACGTGGACGCCAAGGCGATCGGGAACACGAGCGAGAAGATCAAGCTCGGCGTCATCGACAAGATCCGGAAATCCCCACGCGGCATCGAGGCGCACTTCGCCCTGGACAACGACGGCGCGAAGGCCGTGGCCGAGGGCTGGAAATTTCCGAGCTGCTTCTGGCTCGTCATGCCCTCCGGCACGCGCGCCCTGGCGAACAGCATCAACGCCATCGTGGCCAAGCCCTTCAAACTTTTGAGCGTCGCCCTGACGCCCTTCCCAAACATTTCCGGCGTGGAGTCCCTGGCGAATGCCAGACCGACCGAACCCGCCGTGACCGCTGCGGTGGCGGCCATCACCGAACCACAAACAAACAACCACATGAAACAAATCCTCATCGGGTGGCTCGCCGCACAAGGTATCGCCCTTGCGAACGACGCCACGGACCAGGCGGTCTTCGACGCCTTCAACAAAGAGATGCTCACTCGCAGCACGAGCGTCGCCGCGTTGGGCAACGAAAAGACCACCCTCAACACAACCATCGGCACGCTGACCACGGATCGCGACACGCAAAAACGCCGCGCCGATGAAGCTGCCACCGCGCTCGGCAATGAGCAGACCGCGCACAAGGGTTTGCGCAAGACCGCCGCCTCGCTCGTCGTGGATGCCGCCGTCCGTCTCGGCATCAAGACCGTCGCCGAACGCGATGCGGCCATCACCGCCTTGGAGAACAGCACCAAGTTCCAGGAAGATGCCGACGCGCTGCTCAAGACCGCGCCCGTCCGCAAGACCACCACCAACGGCCTCGATGTCACCGGCAAGCAATCCGCCGCCCTCGGCAATGAAGCCCAGGCGTTGCAGAACGAATACCAGCAGGCGTTCGCCGCCGAACTCATCGCCGCCGGCCAGGACCCGATCAAGGCGCACCGCAACATCATGACGCTGCCGAAGTATTCCGGCCTCGCCTGCAAGCTGGTGCCGAAATAATCCCGGACCAACCGCAACCAAAAAATTAAATCACCATGAAATCATTTACCTTGCTGTTGCTCGCCGCCGATCCAGCGGCCGGCAACGGTCCCGCCAAAACGCCTCCCGCCAAAACGCCGACCATCGAGGAGCTGCAAGCGCAACTCGATGCCGCCAATGCCAAACTGGCCGATGCCTCCGCCGCCGATGCCGCGCGCATCGAGGTGGAAAAAGCCATCGCCGAAAAAACCAGCAAGGGGCTGACGCGCGAACAGGCCATCGCCGTCATCCGCCGGCAGAAGGAACATGATGAGGCGCAGGAAGCCTTCTGGGCCAAGCGCCGGCCCGCCGTCATCGCCATCTTGAAAAAGTATGACGACACCGTCGAGCAACGCAAGAAGCTCAACACCACGTTAAACACCAATATCTCGCCCGAAGAGATCGCCGCGGCCCAGAAGGCCATGACCGCGTCGAAGTAACCACCAGGCCATAACCGAAAACAAAACTCCAAATGAAAAAATTGAAAATTGTTTCCGCGATGCTGCTTGGCACGCTCTTCGCGACGATCGACCGCCTGTTCCGTCCCGCTTCCGCCGTTCCCCTGGCTAATGCCCTCGGCCTATGGGGAGCCAAGGCCGAAACGCTGCTGCTCGATCCCGCATCCGCGTACAACTCCGGCAACGTCTGGCCCGGCCGCAACCTGCTCGTGCAGCGTGGCGCCACCGGTTACCAGTACGGCGACCTCTCCGGCGGCGTGAACCGTCCGCTTGGTGTCACGTTGGATGCCCCGTACAGCGCCTCCGATCCGTTCGAGATCCACATCCTCGGTGCGCATCCGGGATTGTTCATCGGCATCGCGACTGGCGCGGTGACCATTGATCACCTGCTCGTGTCGGCAGCGGCCGGCAAGGTTGCAGACATCACCACGCTCGGCAACGGCACCTATTGGGTCGTTGGCAAGGCACAGGCGACCATCGCGGCCAACAACTCCACCATGGAGATCAGCTACACACCCTGTCTGCCGTACCAGATCACTGTCAGCAATGGCGGCGGTACCTACGCGCTCACCGCCCCGACCGGTTCCTAACCAACCCTTAAACCGAAACTTAACTGACCAATAAAATGAAAACTACCGAAACACCGGTTGAACAACGCAGCCCGCACAATCAGGTGATTTACCGGGCGGCCATCATGGCGGCCGTCGCCAGCATGGGCATGGCCCTGTCCAACGACCTCAACTCCACGCCCTCCGGCGGAATCATGCTGGCCAACGATTCCATCCTCCGGACCGCCGTGCCGATCGAGGAACTCACCCTGTTCGCCGCGAGCTATGACTCGATGGTCGGCAACGGCCTGGTCAAGCTGCGCGATTTCATCGCGCCGCCCCGCCCGACCAGCAGCCGCATCTTCCGGCTCACCAGCTACAACGAAAACGAGCCGTGGGAAACCGTGGATTACACCAAGGTCAAACGCGGCCTGCTTGGCGACTTCATGGAAGTCCGCCAGCGCACCGCCAGCAAATCCGATCAACAGGGTTTCAACCGTGGTCTCACGGTGATTCTCGATCGCGACGAGCTGAAGGACAAACCCGAGTGGCAGCAGATGCACACCAAATGGCTCATCGACCTGTTGAACCGCGCCTCCATCCTGGAAGCGATGGCTCTCTTCACGGCCTCCGCCATCAATGCCAACACCACCTGGGACAGCGCCAGCAACCCGGATCTGGATCTGCGCAGCCGCATCCTGACCTTGTCCGACACAACGGGCTTCTACCCGACCAATGTCGCTTACGGCGACAAGGCCCACCTCAAGCGCCAGAACGCCTACGAATCCGAGCTGAACGCCGGCGCGCTCGCCCGTTCCAGCGCCTACAGCGAGGTGGAACTTGCCTCCGCCCTCGGCGTCGGCAATGTCCTCATCAACGCCGAGCGTTATCAGAACACCGCCACGGCCAAACAGGAAATCATCGGCCAGAACGTCTTGCTATTCACCGGCATGAAGGACGCCGGCCCCATGGATCCGTCCAACATCGTCCGCCACGTCTTCAACGGCAACCTTGGCGGCGGCGATTACGCGGTCTACCTCACCGACCTCGGTGTGAAGAAAATCGCGCTCACCGTCGAGAACTACGAGCTGATCCACGCCCAGCACACCAGCGGCATCCAGCAGCTCGCCATCAACTGAACGCCCCGGCGGCGTGGCCGGTCGTGCCACGCCGCCAAAGCAAAAACGCAATTTAAATAAAATCAAAAATGAAAACTGAATTATTCATCCTGGCTGCGCTTCTCTTATCCGTGGTCGCAACCTCACTGTTTATCCGCTGGAAAAACCGGCAGGCCAGCAAGTCACACTATGTGCGGCACTGGTACAAAACTCCATTCCGCGAAGTCTATTCGCAGACCTTCCGTTTGTGGCTGGCCAGCGTGATCAACTGTCACATCGTCCGCCGTCTTGAGCGGCCCACGATTGCTGCCAGCCTCGGCTGCTTGCTGGTTGCAACCCTGTTGCTGCTTGCCCCGCCGGCCTCGGCACAAGGCATCGGCACCTACGTTAATACCCGGCCAGTCACGTTGTTCTCCGGCTGGGTCACCAACGGGCAGGCGCTGGTCCCTAACTCGGTGTTCACCAACTTCCTGAATTATTCCGGATTCCACCGGATCGGGTTGTGGGCGTCCACCACGTTCACCAACCCCGTCAACGTCGCCGGCTCCAATGTGTCGCTGCAATTCGACTTCGGACCCGGCCAGGGCAATGGTTATTCAAACTCCGTGTTTGGGACCAATTACCCGTTCACCACCACCGAACCGTTGCAATGGTTCCTGCCGATCAACACCAATGCGATGTTGCTGACCAACATTGATTGGAATTTTTCGGACAGCGTGCAGTTCTGGCGGTTCACCCAGGAAACCAACTCCACCAGCGGCGGCCACAACGGCTTCTACCTGCAATTGGACGCAACAGTCACCCCGTGACGCAACGCCGGCGCCGGTCCGCAAGGACCGGCGCCGGTCCCTAAATCGTAAATCTAAAATCGTAAATCATAAATCCCTGGCATGCCCTGGAACACCATAGACACCGAATCGATCATCAACTCGTTGACCCCGGTTGAGCAGTCCATCTTGCAAAACATCCAGGGCTTTGCCACCGGCCTGCAGGACAAGATCGCCACTACGATCTTGCGCGTCCGTTCCAAGATCAAGGCCGGCGGCAATCCGCTCGATGGCTCCAACCCGCTCACCGTGCCTGATTCCCTGGCCGAGGAAGTCATCGCCATCGCCCGGTGGCGCTTCCTCTCCGATTTTCCCGGACTCAAATCACTCAAGACCAAGGAGCGCGAACAGGCCAGCAAAGACGCCGAGGACATGCTTAACGAGATCAGCAGCAACAAACCCAACCGCCCGCGCACCGAACTGCCATTGGTCCCGGACACCGCTGCCTCGCCCGTCAACGCCGTGGGCATCGCGCGTCGCGGCCGCCGGCTCGAAACCGGTTCATTCGATAAAATCGGCGAAACCTGATGAGCGCCACCCTACAACTTCCGGCCGCATCGCAAAAGGCCCTCGCCGGCTCGCTGCAAAAGTATTCCGGCAGCCTTGGTGCTGACTGGGTGCAGCAGGCGCTCGACCGCATTTTAAGCGGCCTGAAAAGCGCGTTAAACCCAGCCGATGAATCACGAAGTGATGGCACCACGGCCGAGACCGGCGCTTCGCCGTCCACCGTGCGCGCCGATGTTGTTTCGGATCTGCTCAACAATTTCAAGGATGGCCAGGCCATCGCCGAGACGCTCAACCTCGATTTCAAGATCAGCACCGCGCTCGATGTCGCCGGCGGCGCCGGGCGCTTTGTCCAGGCGCAATCCGACGTGGATGAATATCCCGCCTGGGCGCTCTCCCGGATGTATGCTCGCAATGTGCCGCGTGGCTTCAAGGCCGGCCCCAAGGGCGCCATTATACCAGTGCCGGATGACGATTGGCCCTCACGCTGGGAAGAGGCGGGCAATGCTTGCGGCGATGACGATTGGTTGCCGTGGGATGGCGATAGCCAGACAGGTCGAGGCATTGCGCTGAAATCCTCCGGGATCTGGGAACAGCTCGGCAGCCTGCGCGATGACTCGCTCGGCAATGCGTTTCCACCGTTCGCTTTCAACAGCGGCTTCGACGTGGACGGCGTGCCTTACAAAGAATGCGTCGAACTCGGTTTGCTGGATGACGGCGACAAGCCGGAACCAGCGGACGTGGATCTAAACAAACTCTTTTCCCCGATCGCATGAATGTCACGCCCGCCATCACGATCACGGACAACGTCACGCCCGAACTGGAGAAGCTCATCGCGAAGACGAAGCCCGATCAGCTCGCCCGCATCGCGCGGCAGCCGCTGGAAACGTTCACGCGCGTTCACCTGGCTTCGAACGGACGCAATAAAAAAGGCTGGCCCTCGACCGGCTTCTGGGAATCCGCCTCGCGCGCGACCACGGCCACCGCGACCGGCGGGGCGGTGGAGATCTCCATCAACAAGCTCGGCGTGCGCCAGCGCGTGCTCGGCGGCCACATCGGCCCGGTGAACGCCAAGGCCCTCGCCATTCCGATCTCGCCCGTCAGCTACGGCCATCTTCCGCGCGAGTTCCCCGGCCTCTTCATCATCAACACGCCCAAGGGCGGTTACCTGGTCCAATACGGCGAGACCACGACCACGAACGCGAAGGGCGCGACCCGCACCCACGGCATCGGCCACGCCGGCGGCGGCAACTCCCAATCGCGTCAACGTGCTACGTTGAATTTCCTTTTCAAACTCGTCGCCGGCGTGGACCAGGCTCCGGACCCGACCGCCGTCCCGTCCGCCGATGAATTCACCGAAGTCGCCATGAGCGCGATCCATAGGAGTCTTGCGTCATGAAAAATAATTGCCCATGGCGGCTCGCCATATGATCAATCTCGAACAGATCCAGGAAGACATCTTCGCGCTGCTCATGTCGTTGCCGGCGCTGGCCACCGTCAATGTGGTGCTCGAACGCAAGTTCATCGCCAACCAGGAAGTGCAGATGGATGCCGTCTGGCAGACCCCCCGCAACGGCGCGGCCGGCAACGGCATCCTGATCGAGATGCCCGATGTGGAAGTGAAGTCGGACAACGTCTCCGGTCCGCCGCAAGTGGTGCTGCTGAAATTTGTTTTGTTCCAAAACGGCGATGCCGCGCTCCTGCCGAAAGTCGGCGGCGGCTTCTACGCCGAGCAGCTCGAGCAAACCGTGCTCGATGCGCTGCACCTGCAGAGCTTCGGCGCGCTCGGCACCCTCCGCGCCGTGGGCAAATTCTCCACGCCCGCCCGCGACTACGATTTCCTGAACGCCCGCCGCCTCACGCTCCGCCTGGAACCGCTCGCCACGAAACAGACGCCCCGCACCGCGCCAATCACCGCCAACCTGGCGGCTGGTAATTGTTCCCTCGCCTGCGCGACGCCTGGCGTGAAGATCTATTTTACCTTGGACGGAAGTTTTCCCGCGAACAACGAGGTTGCTGTCCTGCTGCTGCCACAAGGCAACGTCGCCGCCCCGGTTAATAATTCGAGCAAACCCTACATCGCCCCGTTCGCCGTCACCAGCGGCCAGGTCATACGGGCGGCCGCCTACATCCCCGGCATGAACCCCGGCGAAATCCTCAACTCAACTGTCCCTTAACAAAATGCATATTATGGTATCCATCGAAAAATTTACGCCTGTGATGATTCAGCTTCCGGCAATAGATCTCCCGATTGTTGGCCTTGAGCCAGGCATGAAGCTCGTAGGTCACAACCTTCCGACCAATCACATGACATTGCCTGTTTGTCTCATCGAATTTAACGGCTATGTGCGCGAACACGTTTTGTTTCGCGTAAGCCAAGGCTACGAGCCCTCCATAATTCCAGAACGCATCGCTTGCCTTACCAAGTTGGAAAAATTCGATCCCGAAACCGCCCTTAACCAATCCTAAATCCTAAATACCTATGAGCGCCCAAACAGTTTACAGCGGCCCCGGCAAGGTCCGGTCCACCATCGCCACCAATCCCTACAACTTCCACGCCGAAGGCGAGAACGGCAAAGTGGATCTGAAGATCCTGGAGAAGCGCGACCAGCGCAGCACCGGCACATTCGGCTACATCCGCAGCACGCTCGCCGACCAGATGGCCGAGCTGACGCTGACGCCATTCGATTCCTGGGCGCTGTTGCCGGCCTTGTTTCCCACCTATCTCGGCGTCACCACCGGCAGCAACACCGGCGCCCTCGTCATCGGCACCCGCCCGCACGATTACGCCGCCGGCTCCGTCAGCGGCAAGGCCGTCACCACCGTCTGGACGCCGGACGGACGGCTCTACACGCTGGCGCGGTCTGCCATCGTCCAGCATCCCGGCATGAAGCTTGGCGTCGGCCAGCCGCTCTTTGATGCCATGAAGATCGCCGGGCTCTGGGACGCCGCCGATGCGCCTGGCGGCACTGCCGCCAATTTCCTGACCAATACTGAAAGCGGTTCCTCCGATCCGGATACCGTTGGCTTCACGCCCGATTTCGTCAACGGCCATTGGACCGGGGCCTGGGCCGCGCTCACCGGCTTCACCGCCATGGAAGTGGAGGACTTCTGGCAGCTCCAGGTGCAGGCCAAGTATTCCACCCTCACCATCCAGAAACTCTCGCGCCACCTGAAGCTGGATTCCGTCGAGTTCATGATCAAGGGCCGGCTCGCCGGACCCACGCACACGCAGATCCTCGCCAAGATCCTCGCGCACACCCTCGGCGGCGCGTTGGGCGAAGGCACCGCGGCGGATCTCATCCTCACCGGGCCCGGCAGCAAGACCGTCACCCTGAAGGATTGCGAAATCTTCCTGGACAACAGCGGTTTTGAATTCGGCGGAACAAAATTGGGCACCGGCGAAGTCGCCTTCGTCAGCCGCATCGATTTCAGCGGCTCACCGGATGCCCCGCAACCCGCGCTGATTTTCTCTGCTTAAACCACGGATGAACACGGATGAACACGGATAAAAAACAACCATTAACCACCTCTAAAATATGATCACCAAAACAACCATCGTCTGCGACGGATGCAAACAGCCCGTTGATAAAGATCACCCGGCCCTCATCGAACTCGCTCCGACCGGCGCCGGCGTGTTCCTTAAACAAACCATCGGCCAGGGCGATAAGACCGCCGTGATCGAGCATCGCATCATCAACGCGGTCCATCTGCACAACCCGCAATGCTTCGCCGTCTATTGCGAGAATATCGTCGCCACCGCGCTCACGGCGGACAAAATCGAGTCGGGAACCGAAGTCGAAGCCTGATAATTAACGCGTCGAGTTTCGACTATGCTCGTGAATTGGAAAATACCCGGCTCCTCCGCCGGCTGGACGTTGCTCTTCGATGAAACGAAGGGCGACGCCAACGAGAAATTCCTTTTCCAGTTCGCCGATTCCGTCATGAAGATCCCCGGCTACGGCGCCCCGAACACCGCCAAGCTGCCCATGGCCAACACCAACGGGAGCACCCCGTTCAAATGGACCAGCACCTATGGATCTGCCGATCTGGCCCTGGCCGCCATGGCCACCCTGCGCACCGCGTTCAAAGGCATCACCGTCCATCTCCAGTTGATCCAGGGCGGTACCACCTTGTATCTCCCGAACGCCAACCTCACCGGCAGCTCGCACGATGTCCAGGGCGCAAGCTGCACCCACGAGCTGAAGTTTGAAACCGACGACATAACCACCACCGAACCAGCGTGACGCTGGACCCAAGTATGAAAAACAAAATTCATCCTGCTGATAAAAAAATTATCTGCCACCGCGTCCGGTATCTCAATGAACGCCGCCGTGATGTTGCTAAAGCAATGAAAGTATCAATGGCCGTCATTTCAATGGCCCTGTCCGGTTGCGCATGGCAACCGAACGGGTGGAACGGGACGATTTACACGGACCCACGCTTCCATGTGCAGACATACGCGGTCGGCATTAGCGGCGCAATACCGCCGTGGCCCTGGTGGAAAAAACAAAACTAAAAATATGAAAACCGCCTCTGCGATCCTCTGCGTTCTCTGCATCTCTGCGTTTAATTCCGCCTTCGGGATCACTCCATTCGTGGGCCAGTTTAAAAATGCCGACGGCTCGGCCATGACCAACCCGTTCACCATGCAGGCCTGGCCGCAGACCTTCACCTGGACCGTCAACGGCACCAACATCATCTACGGCGGCATCCTCATCACCAACGTGCCAAACAGCAGCGGCTTTTTCACAAATTCATTTTACGCCAACGGCTTCCGCCTCTTCGTCCCCGCGTACAACTCCTATCTGTTCGGCTATCTGCCGGACACCACGCAAGTCGTCAACCTCGCGCTGTGCTTGAGCAATGCCCCCGCCACCGCGCAGGGTCTCTCGCAATACGGCCTCATCACCAACTGGCTCGGCTATGCGCCGGTGCCGCCCACGTGGGCCGGCGTCACCAACGCCCTCGGCTACGCCCCGCCCACCAATACCTACGCCAATTTTACAAACATCCTCGGCTGGACCCCGACCTACGCCGGCATCACGAACCTGATCGGCATCCCCGCCACCAATGGGGGACCGCTCGCCTATTCGCAACTGCCGTTCACGCCGCCCTCGAACAACTATGTCGGCATTTCCAATGCCGTCGGTTTCGTGTTCGCCACCAACGGCGGTCCGCTCGCCTACTCGCAATTGCCGTACATCCCGCCGACGAACACCTACGCCGGCATCAGCAACGTCCTCGGTTTCAACCTGGCCACGAACAATCCGCAGACGCTCATCTTTACCAACTTCACCATCTTGACCTTCACCACCAACAGCAGCGGCGGCGTGACCAATTTCACCTTCACCAACCTGATCGATACGCTCATTTATACGCATCCATGAAAAAGCTTTTTAAAAAAATGCCGGTCGGCACGGTCTTGGCCATCGTCTATTTGCTATCGGCTATGGCCGCTCCCGCGGCCACGGTCATCCACCAATTCCAAAACGGTTTCGGCCAAAGCACCACGCCGACCATTTCATTGACGCCGCTCACCGTGCCCCTGCAGCAAAGTAACACGCTCATCATCGGCGGCATGACCACGTTCCCCTGGCCGACCAACGGCCTGTCAACCGACACGTGGGGCAATGTCACCTTCTTCGGCTGGACCAACAACGGCGTGAATTATCAATTCATCATCCCCTTGAGCGCCGGCACCTGGCAGGAAAACTGGCAGGGCTTTCCCGGTTCCCAGCAACTCACCGTGCCCAACAGCACCAACACTTTTTACGTCACCGACCTTTCCGCGCATAACATCATCCTGCAACCCGCGCCAATCACCATCGCCACCAGCAACATCCTCGCCCTCATCGCCGCCAATGCCGACAGCAATGGTGCCGCCGCGGCGATCGGCACCACGACGGCGACAAGTTTTTCAAATCAAGCAAACGCATACGCCGGCAACGGCAGCGCCCTGACACAACTGAATTGGAACAATATCACGGGCAAGGCACAGGTCTTGACCAACCAGGCCCCCGGCTACGTGTTCTCGAACCTGACCATTTTCGCCAATCCAAACTTCACCCCGGCCAACCAGCTAAACGACCTGTCGTTTACGAACTATGCGACCGGCGATATTCTGTCGTTTTATTTCCAAAAATCGCTCGGGGCAAATGGTAATCTCAACGGCTTCCAGGTTTCCTCCTACAATGCCGTCACCGGTAAATCCGCCGGCGTGTCGTTCTTTACCAACGGCACGATTCAACTGTTCGACTCGACCGGAGGCGGCATCATCATTTCAAACGGGATGATCATCGGCAACGGCGGCGGGTTGACCAGCGTGAACGCCGCGAGCCTGGGCGGGCTGCCGCCGAGCATCTTTGCGCTCACCAACCAGTTCATTGTCCTCAATACCAATCTGGTTAATTTCTGCGCCAGGCTGGCTGACAAATCTGCTCAAGACCGGGTGCTCGCGATGAGCATGGCCTTTGGAACCAATCTGCCGGCCAATTCTGATGTGGTGGCCTTTGACGCTTCTTATAATTTTGTCACGAATGGCAACGGGAGTGGAATCTACGGGCACAGTTACTACGCATCCAACTTTGTCAGCGATTGGTTTGGCTGGGGTGCGCGGGCGAACGGATCGCAGTTGTTCATGCCCATGGGAACCGAGTGCAGCAACTGCCTCATTGCCGTGGCGTTTGACCTGCCCTGCGACTCGACTCCGTTTACCGGCCTGGGTAATTTTCTGGCCGGGATTGTTAACACGAACACCTCCGACCAAATTGCTTTTTCGGTTGGGCGCGGAAACAACACGTCTATTTTTTCGTCCACCGGAAACACGCAATTCGGAAATGCACACAGCAACTCACTTTCGCCAATGGTCGGAGTTGCTGGCGCTTATAGTTATGCCGCTTACTCGGATAAAGGAAGGGGTCGAATGCTCTTTTTCTTGCAGATCTCCAATCGCCAGGTGGTTGCCGCCTGTGACGGATTTCCTTCCGAAATGGGAGATGGAAACGGTAATACGCCTTCATTCACTCCGTTGATTGTTGCTCCCGGCACCGGCACAAGTTCACTCAATACCTTCCTGCTTGGCGGCAGTATATCTGCTACCGCGGGCAGCAGTCAGAATTGCGGAAACATTCCGCTTCAAGCCAGGCTTTTCGCCGCCGGCTGCTTCCCAGGCATCGGGTTCACCACCAATTTCTACGACACTGTCATAACGGCATTTGCCAAGCTGGAGAAAAATCAAACCCTGACCCTCTGGCCGAACGATTCAAGGTCTGTGCCGGCAGTTTACACCATCCTTGGTGTCGATACGAACTGCCAGCCTTGGGTCACCGAGGCGGTCTTGTGGGCGGATGAGCATTTGTGGCAAAACCGCTCCGTCGGCGGCACGGCGCTGTCGGATATAATCGCCAATCCATTTGTGGTTTTTGGACACCTGCCACAGGGCGTCCGCCTGCGCGTGTTTTTGGACAATATGGGATGGAACGATATTTTTTTCGGGGCTTCGGCCGCGACGACGTTCTCAAGGCTCCAGACCGTCATCGCCCTATGCCAAACCAACGGGGCTTTTGAAATTGATTACTCTCCGCCGATGTACACCTCGACAACCAATTCCGCGTACAACACGACATTTTCAAATAGCCTCGTAACTTTCGATGAGATGGTCAGAACCAGCAATCTGCCGGTCGTCAAACACCGCGGCGACCTGGCCGCCAATCAAGGCACGCTGAACAATCCGAATATTTTCGGAGACGGCCAGCACGCCTCCGGCATTTCGTTCTTCTATTTCAAGGCGCAGGCGGTTTATTACAAGGGAGAATATCCAACCTTGAAACTGATGGATGGAAGCATCACCTACGGCGGCTTGTCCGGGGTCACCAACTTTTTTTTACAATGACCCCGCGCCACCCATTCCGTTCGCTCCTTTGCATGGCGGCCATCATGGCCCTCTGCCTCTCTGCGTTGATCGGCGCCCCGCTGGTCAAACAATCCTCGCTCCTGATCACCAAACCGGCGGTGGTGGTACCGCCACCGCCGCCCGGCGTACTGCTGGCCTATAACACGATCAATGTCTACGAAGAAATCCTGTCCACCACCAACCTGACCACGCCACTCACCAACTGGACCGTGCTGGCCAGGTTCACGAACAATTTCCCCACGAGCTTCTACGCCACCAACGATCCAGCCAATCCGACCAAATTTTACGTGATCTGCCTGATGACCGATAACGGCCTCGTTTTACCCACCAACGGCATCTGGCAGTTCGTCGTCACCACCAATTAAATTTATGGCCGATTCATCCTACAAAATCCAGATCATCTTCGACCTGATCAATCAGGGGAAGATTCCCGAGGCCAAGGCCGAATTGCAGCAACTCGCCGCCGGCACCGCAACCTTCACCGACAAAACCGATGAGCTTGGGGCCGCGCAAAAGAAAACCGCCGGGCTCGTGGATGAACACAATTCCAAAGGGCGGGCGCAATATCTTCTTTTTTCCGAGATGAACCGCATCTGCCCGAAACTCGGCGAAGCCATCCACATGGTCTTTGCTGGGCCGCTCGCACCGCTGCTCATCCTCACCGGCGCGATCGAGTACGCCCACGAACAGTTGAAGGAATTCAACGAGGAAATGGACAAAGCCGCCGAGAAAGCCGCCGAGGGGGATTTTCTGCCGAACATCGAGGACAAGCTCCGGGTATTGGGCGAAGCGGCCGCCGCCGCCCAGGCCTATGCCGATAACATCAGCAATGCCGCCACGAATGAGGATCACCTCATCAAGTCCTTGGATAATGAATTAAGCCGGCTGCAGGCCATCGAACGCGCCCGCGCCGCCCTGGACAGCGCCAAAAAGGAACTGGCCATCGCCCAAATTCAGCAACAGGAAGCCGCCGGTCAAATCACGCCCGAACAGGCGGCCGAGCAGCGCGCCAAGGTTGAAACTGATTTCATCCAGGATCAGGAAAAGAAAAAAGAGGCTGATCAGGATGCCCAAGTGGCGCGGTTCAACGCCAATATTAAAACACTTTCGGACCACCAGGCCGAACTCGACACCAATAAAGATTCCACCGCCGCGGCCGTGACCGCCCGCAAGGTGCATGAAGGGGAAGTGCAAATTGATCCGGCGGTAATTGCAAAACAACAAGCCGAAGCCCAAAAAAGGCTGGACGCCGCCAATACCTTGGTGGATCAGGCCCGTTCCGAAGCGGACCAATATCGCGCCGCAAAAGATTACAGCCTTTACGACCCGCACCACCAGCAGGAGCTTGACCAGGCGCAGGCGGATGCGCAAGCCGATGCTGACAAACAAAAAGGGGCGGTAAATTATTTTACATATCGGCAGCAGCAATATGACCAGGCCAATTCCCCCGCCGCCAAAGCCGCCGCCCAGGCCCAAGATGATGCGGCCAAGGCGGCCTTGGAGGCGGCGGATAAAAACCGCAGCGAGGTAAAAAACACCACTGAAAAACGTGATCAATACACGGCAGAAAACATCGGCGATCCGAACGATCCCGATTCGCCGCGCAACCAGGCGCGGGCCATCGCCGGCATCCAGGTCCAGACCAAGAATACGGAGGAGAATGCCCGCATCGAAAAACAATTCACCGCCGACGCCACCGCCATCCACGCGTTCGATGTCTCCAAACACTCTTCCCCGGAGACCATTCGCAAGGCGGCCCAGAACATCGCCGACCTTCAGCTCATCTTGAAGGACCATGCGGATGTGGTGAAGAACCTCGCTGACCTGGATCTGCCCGGCATTATGAAGGATGTCCAATCTGCGCTGGCGAAATTGCAACGCCAGAACGAAGCCAACGCCCGCGGCCCGCAATGACCTACGAAACCCTCCAATACGTAGACGCGACCGGCGCCACGCAAGAGGTGGCCATCCAGAATCTCACCCCGCAAGGCACGATCAGTCTGGAATGGAACCCGCGTTCGCTCGAGGCTTCGGAATTCGTCATCACCTTGCCGCAGGCTCCGGAGACACCGCTCGTCATCCCTTTTAAGTCGCGGTGTATTATTCGCGGATGCAGGGCATCTGCCAATGGTGCCAATAATTCCTTCTCCGCCGGCACAATTCTTTTTCAGGGTCGTCGCACGGATGTGGACGCCTCCAGCCGCGGTGGCGAAGTCTCCACGGTGATCAAGGTCTCCGACCTTTTTTGGGACCTTAAAAAACTCACGTACAAAATGGGCTGGAACGAGCCGACCGGCGGCACCATCACCGCCCCCGTTTACGGCATCGCCTACTTTGCGGACATCGTCATGTTCCAGCCGGACCAGCAAGGCCAGTTGCAGGCGGATGGCACCCACGCCGCCTACGCGCCCGCGCCGTTCGCCGGCGAACTGATCACCACCTGGCAGCAGCTCATGGCCATCGTCTATTACGCCATGAACTTCGGCGGCGCCGGCGCGGAGGCCGTGCAGGTGCAGATGAGCAACGTCGCCGAGTTCACCCCCAGCTATCGCAATACCGATACCGCCCGCAGCATCAAATGTCTGGAGGCCATCGTGAAATGCCTGCAACCGCATCCGCAGGTCCGCAGCTTCATCGATCACACCACCACGCCGCCGACGTTACACTTTAGGGATATACCGCACAGTACACCCGTCAACCTGCCGTACAAGTCCACCGATCCGACCGGGCGCACCCAAAGCCATGAGGCCACGAACATCAAGCCGTTGCCCGACCTGAAGCCCGACCGCGTCAACATCAATTATAAAATAAATGGCTCCTTGAACGGCTCGCCCGTGGTCAGCTTTGCCACCGATACCTATCCCGCCGCCGGCGGACCGTTTTTGCAGACCGAGGATTATTCCGTGGACATCAGCGGCCTGTCGCAACACATCACCAGCAAGAACTTTGTTTCCCACGCCTTCGATCCGACCAGCCTCGATCTCTGGCGGCTCAAGGTCGCCTCGCTCAAGGAAATTTCCGAGCACGGCCAGATCCCCAATGATGGAGCGGCCGGCGCGCTCACCTTCATCAACACCGCGCCCTACGATGCCGTGACCAATCCCAAGGGCATCCAGGTCTTTGACGCGGACCTGAACCCGGTGGATTACGAAGCCACCTTCATCTATTGGACGCCGCATTCCATCTACGCCTGGTTCACGCTCTCCGGCGGCGTGCCCGTGCAAGCCCGCAAGGCCACGGTCAAGGCATTTTTCAATTACGACAAAGTCAACCTCGTCACCGGCGATGTCGAGACCATCACCGAGCAGCAACATTCCTTTCACGTCCTCCTCACCAACGCTCCGACCGCCGAATATTTCATGGAGCAAACGGAGAATGATGGCGAAAGTGCGCCGCCCAACCTCGCCCAAAACATCTTCACCGAGCTGGCCGTGCTGCAATGGAAACTGAACCACAAGATCTGGCAGGCCGGCCCGGACCAGAACACGCCGCCGGCGTTTGTTTTCCCCGGCAACAACATCGTGAACCTGGTCGGCGGCGATCCCGCGTGGACCACCATGAACGCCGTGCCCGAGAACGTGACCATCCGCCTGCAGCGCGTCCTCATCGCCGGCGTCTGGACCCTGCTGGCGCATCAGACCATCGAGTGCGGGCCGATGAACCATCTGGAGCCAAGCTACTACGTGCAGCTCTGGAACATGTTCGCCAACCGGAAAATCCGCCCCATCAATTCCGACCAGCGCCTCACCGGCTTGCCCGCCGGCGGCAACACGGATCTAAGCGCCACCGATGCCGCGGATAATTCGCAGCCCGCCCAGCCGGTTTACGGTTCGCAAATCGTCTGCGCCCCGGACGCGCAAAATACCGGCGTGACCGGCGGCGCCCAGATCACGTTTCAACTCAACGCCCCGACCGGCCAGATCCCCGTGTTCCAACAACCGACCGGCGGCGCCACCACGCGCACCACCGGCGTCATCGCGCCGGTTTACAGCGGGCTCGGGCCGCCCTCGGGCACGGCCGTGCCGCCCGCAACCTTGCCCACGCTGCCCGCGAATACTTATTACCGGGAATTCGATCAATACTATGACATGACCGGCGTCACCGCTTCGAAAGCGCCGGTGGTCTGGCTCTGCATCACGGCCGGCACCAGCACGTCGGCTGTCTGGTCCAATTTCAACCAGTGCTAAATCGATTATGGGCAAATACGATAAATGCTGTTGTTGCTCGGCCGGCGGCGTTTCCAACTACGTCCAGAACGTCACCAAGGTCCGCCCCGAGAACGATTCCGGCGGCGTCCACTACAGCGCCAATCCGTTCCCGCGTTACAACACGGATTACTGGACGGAATTCGCGGGCAACACTTGCATCCCCGGCCAGTGCGGACCCTGGCTGATCGGCGGCGATAAAAACGGCGTCAGCTCGCAAGCCGTGCAAGACGGCGTGGACGACATCGGCGTGACATTTGGTGTTGATCATAATATTTACGACATGCCGGCGGCTACGTCCGCCGGTTCATTGGTGCCCGGCACCACGTATAAGATCGCGACCGTGGGCACGACGGATTTTACCACCATCGGCGCGGCGGCCAACACGGTCGGCACCATCTTCATCGCCAGCGCCGGCGGCAGCGGTACCGGCACGGCGCAGCAACAAGTGGATACCCGCGTGGCCAAACTGTTCGGCGGGCAGTGGATGTTCGTAAAAAAGATGTTCCACGGCTGTCTTGGCTGGTCGAGCAACGACGCCTGTGCGCAAGACCCCAACATCGCTGCGGATCAAACGCATTACTTAACCTGCGGAATCGACGCATCACTTTATATGAACGCGCCCGGCGAGGGCGGGATAGTCAATGAGTTCAATTCGACGGCGACCGGCGGCGTTACGGTGAATCCACAATCAGGAATTCTGACCCACAACCTTTTGACCACGCAGACCAATTATGTGACGCTGTTAGATCAGCCGCGCGTAGAAGTAACCAATATATCTGGCGGCGCGGGAACAGAATGGGACACCTCGGGGAATGTCACCGAAACTTGGTTGTCCGGGGCGACGACATGGATGGACGGCTACTGCGCTTCGGGCGTTTACTGCGGCGAGATCGGCACTCCTACGCAATTCAACACGAACCCGGTTTCGCTCACCCCGCTGGGCGGAATCACGTTGCAGGCGGTGGTCGCGGCGTTCAATGCGGCGGTAATTGCCAATGGTGGAACGCAGCTGCCGGCCATCACCGACCCACAGAATTATAGCGGAAGCGGAACCATCCTATATACCACGCGCCAGACCACATTGAGCCTATCGTGGTCAACGTCTGCCACCGAGTTCCAATGGAGTTATGATGAAAACGGAGCGACCAGGTCTGGCTTCAGCCCGGCAATCAGCGGGGAAAACAAATTCAGCGGCGCAATGACGTTGTCGAACGCTTACACCAGCGCCGACTTCACCGGCGACATCTATGCCGCCGCAAATGCTTGGAACCTGACCGATTTCACATTGGCAAAGCTGCGCACGGACGGGACGCTGGCGTTGGCCCCGCTCTGCTGTTACGACGAGGTACAGGGGGCTATATCACCCCTGGCGGGTTTCCGGCCGGTTACGATGGATGATTATACCGGTTACGTTACCAACGACCAAAACGGGAACTCACCATGGACCACCAGCACCAACCCTCCGTCGCCTGGATGGACTTATGCGCCGTTCAACAACGACAGCCAAGGCCAGCCTTATGACGGAGGCTCCAACCCCAACTGGAGCGGTCCCGCTGACTACAACGTGACCTGGCCGCAACGCGCATGGATTGACCCGAACAATTACCTTTGGAAATATCCGAACGGAAGTTATGACCAGTCGATCGGCCCGCAGAGTGGTGGATTTACCGGCGGCGCAACGCTCATTACCGGCCTGCGCTCTGGCTCCATCATCTCGCACAACCCGGCCGGCTACGACCCGCACTTCTGGTTCAATTTCAAATCGTCGCTGTGCTTGGAGAATGATGACGACACCACATCACTGTGGGATTATCAGATCGGCGGCCAGACACCCGGAGGCTTGCCGCCCGTGGCCCAGCGCTGGCTCGATGTCTGGGAGGCCTGTCCCTATCCCGCCGATGATGCGGATGTCGGCTGTACTCCCACCGCCACTGGCGTGAGCGGCGTTTATCCCTTCGCCTTTTGGAATTACTCCGCCGGCACCGGCGTCTTCGGCAAATACATTCAAGCCACCCAGAAATGGCCGGCGGTGAACTTTGGCCGGCCCTGCGGTCCGGATAAATATGCCGTGGATCAGACAACGGTTTGCTGCATTAACTCCGGAGATGTCACGAGCACGCTCGTCATCCAGGCCACAACCAATGCAAATCTGCCATTGGATATCGGCGGATTGGCGATCGGCAATACTGTGGCCATTAACGGCAGCGGCATTTACCAGATCACTGACCTCTCCTACGCTGGTGGCGGAATATTCAATTGCACCGTTGGCGCGCAGATCTCCGCATTGCCATCCGGCTTCTCCATGTCCAATGGCCAGGGCGATGACGATGCTAATGTCGTCGGCGCCTTGCGCTGGCCATCCGCCCCGTCCACCTGTGGCACGCCGCCGCCCAGCGGTCAGACCGGCGTGTTTTTGGATTGGGCCTTTAACTATCGCGCCCAACAAACTGCCGTCACCTCGCCACCCGCATGGTACGCCGGCATCAGCGGCATCTTGAGCTGCAGCGTCGATCAATTTAATTACAACGGATCCTGCCCCACCATTGTCGGTATCGTGCCTCCGGGATCGCCCGAAACCTGGCGCAATGCCGTCTTTCACAATTCACCCGCCAGCTTGCCAACCGATGATGTCTTCGGCGCGCACTGGCAGGCGGCAGTTTATCTGACCATGCCTGATCCATATAATCAGACACCATTTAATCCCGTTTGCCCGCCCGGCGGCACCGAGGATTCACCCGCTCCCTCGTGGAATGAGGACGATGGCACCTGCCAGGGAGATTCCGGCATCAAGAAGTACTTTCCGCATCATCCGCTCGTCGCGGCATTGTCCACCATGCCCTTCGGCTCCTCATTGCCCGCTGGCGTGAAACTATATTTTGACAGCAGCAATACCTTTTCCCCGCCCAACTGGCCGAACGGCATATACAATTCGGGCAACGGCTTCACCTCGCTCTACACCGACTGGCTGTTCGCGCAAAGCGCCTGCGCCTGCATCAACGGCAGCGGCCGGTTCGGCGGGATATACGCAACCTTCGTCGCATGCACATAGACCTAACCCCCCGCCGCATGGACGGCCCCAGCCATCGGACGCCGTCACCGCCCCTAAAACCGCAAGTGAAGCCCTTGGCGGCCGACGCCCCCACCATCACCGCCCGCCTGGCCGTCTGCCTGTCAAAGTGCGGGAGAAAGCCGGCACAACTCTGCGTGCTCCATTGCTGCGGCGCCCGGCCATTAAGTGAAGTGGCCACTTGGAAACTGCACAAATGCGGCAAGGGCTTTTGGCCCATCGAATCACTGCCATGAGCCAGCCGGCCGGCCGGATGGCTTTAAAGACGCCTTTACGGCACCTTTTAAGACTGCTAAAACGGGGGTGGCCACGGCCGATTTTTACCAGCGACCTTGTGAAACCATTTCAATTCCTTCTGAAACCAGCCGCGCTTTTACAACGCTCCCAGCTTCTGACCAAAACCAGCGGCTGGATTGGAGAATATCGTAGTCAATGAGAGAAATGCAAACATGGCTGTTCCCTCTCCCAGCGGGAGAGGGTTAGGGTGAGGGAGAGAGTGCGGATACATCTTATTTTAAAATGCTCTAGAGTATGTTCAATCGAGGCTTTTCAGAAAAGCCGCCAGCTCTTCGTCTTTGATCTTCAACGTGTGCTTGTCCTCGGGATAGACGCCTTTGCTGACTTCGTTTTGCAACGCCTTGAACGCCTCCACGCGGAGACCTTGCACGCGCGCCTCTTCCTTGCCGATATTGCCGTACACCTTGGCGTGACGCGGGACGTGGCCGGGGTTCGTGCCGAGCACGTCGGTGGCGAAAAGATATTGCACCGTGCCGAGGCCGCTGCCCATCGAGATCAAAATCAATTTATCAAGACGCCGGTTGATCTCTTCGGCGACCCGGGCGGGAACGATCTCGATCTCCACGCCGATCGCGCCGGCACCCTGATACGCCTTGGCCGCGTCAAAAACCTGCCGGGCCTCGGCGGCGGTCTTGCCGATCGCGCGCACGCCGCCGACCCAGGTTGCACGATACGGCACAAAACCGATGTGTCCGATGACGGGAATGTATTCCCGCGCCATCGCCTCGACGCATTTGATGCTCAAGGCCGAATACACCGCGTCCGCGCCGGCATTCATCAGCCGGAAACCGGCGGAAACGGCTTGCTCCGGGCTCGCAGCACGCGGGTCATTGACGTTATGCGCGGCGATGATGAAAACGTCCGGCACCGCCGGCCGAATTGCCGCCAAATCTTCCTCCATGCACATGATCATCTCCACCCCGGCCTCGGCGCAGGCGCGCGCCTCGTTGAGGTTGCTCGTGCGGATTTCCGTGAACGTCCGCCCGCTTTTTTTGGCGGCAAACAAATCGTGGATGGTCAGTTTGGGCATATCAAAAGGTATGCAGGAAAATCAGTCAGGTCGAAACGAAAGTGCGAGGGGCACGGCCGTTCTGCTCCCGGAGTGTGGCCGTCCCCGGCCACTGCAACGTTCAATTTATGGAGGTTCTAAAATACTTGAGAGCGTTCGGTGGTTGTCTATCGCAGCGCCCGGGACGGGCGCACTCCTCCGCTTTCAATCCATCACCGCTGCGAAGCGCAGACCGCGCGTGCTGACGCGCAATTCCTTGAAACCAAATTCCTCCATCAAGGTCTCGAAGATCAGGACGCCGGTCAAAATCACGTCGGCGCGCAATTTTGGCAGGCCGATGATCTCCTTGCGTTCTTCCAACTGCAACCGCCACAGCTTTTTCCGGTGCGTCACAATTTGATCAAAACTCAATACCGTCCGCTCGATCTTTTCGCGGTCAAAACGGTCCAGTTTGCTTTCGATGCGCGCCAGGATGCTCGTCGTGCCGCCGGTGCCGACCAGAACGGCCGGCCCGCTCATTTGTTCCATCACCGGCCCGAGCTGCGGCCGCACCTCGTGATGTAGAAAGTTTTTGAGCCAGTCGCGGCAGGCGTTGAATTCAGATTTTGTCGGCGGGTCGCCGTGCGGAAATTTTTCCATCAAGCGGACCGTGCCCAGGGGAAAACTGTGGGCAAAGCTTTTTTTATCGCCCCGGCCCAGGATGAATTCCGTGCTGCCGCCGCCGACATCGAGCAGCAGCAAGGGATGTTTCGCCAGTTCGGAATCCGTGGCCACGCCTTGAAAGGCCCATTCCGCCTCGCGCGCGCCGGAGATGATCTCCGTTTTCAGGCCGGAGGCGCGTTCGATGGCGCCGGTGAGGTCCTTGGGATTCCGGGCATCGCGCGCCGCGCTGGTGGCGATGACCCGGACCGCGGCGGAATTCTTTTCGCGCGCGATTTCGGCAAACTCCCAGACCGCCTCCGCCGTGCGCGCGATCGGTTCGGGCTGAAGCTGCTGCGTATCGTAAAACCCCCGGCCGAGCCGCGTCTGCCGCGATTCCTCGTGGACGGGTGCGACGACCCGTCCCCGCACGTCGGCCACGAGCAACTTGACCGAATTCGTGCCGACATCGATAACCGCGCGGCGAATGGCTTCCATCCTGTACCCAAAATAAGAAACCGCCCCATGGAAACCAAAGGCAAAATTGTGACATTTTGCGGCCCTCAATTTTTGCCAAAATTTGACCACCCGTCACATTTTTTGGTCGAACTATTTCGAACTTATTCGAATTTATTCGAATTTATTTCAATTCGGCAAAAGTCGTCAAACCCGGTAAAGCCTCTTTCTTGAAACCGCCCACTGCCCCGGGCCTCATGCCCCTATCAACAATCGCCCATCAACTCGTTTCCGGTTTGAGTTACCCTGATTCACTCGGATTCACTCGGATTCACTCGGATTCGGACCCCGTCAGATAGGCTGCCACCCTGTGGATTGGGTTCGTTTTTCTCAAAAACCCAATGTTTACGCGGAATAATTGGGTTCGTTTCGTAAAATACATGTTCGACCCACCGCCTCGCGCTGTCTCCATCAACTATCCCCCATCAACTCATTTCCGACTTAGCCGGTGGCCCCTCCAGAAGGAGCGTCCGGCAAGAACCTTGACGTCTTGATGGTTAAAAATTTTCCCGTTAAGCGCAAATAGCCGCCCATACGCGCAATTATCCGCAAATAGCCGCATATTTCGAAATCCGGGATGCGAAATTCAGCTGCCCCGCACCAGGTTGGTGCGGCTCGGACCGGGGCGAAATAGCTCGATTCGAGCCATCCCGCCCCAGCCCTTGCCGCGCCGTAGTTTTAACGAAGGCGGGTCGCGCCTTTCGGCGTTATGTCAAAGAACCACAACTCAAAGCTCCGCTATGCGGCTTTATGTTCACCACAGCGATAAACCATAAGCTAACAAGGTGTACAATGTCAAGATGTATTGTAAACATTTTTGCGCGGATAAATCACCGCCTCTCGCCTTGGTATTTGAACTTTTCCTAAATCGCAAATCGTATATCGCAAATCTAATTTCAGCCGCCTGTCCGGCCCGGACCGTCCGCCATTGACAACCCTTGATGCGCCTTTCAAGATGCACCGTAATATTCATGGGATATAAGCTGTACCGCCTGCTGGCCATTTTGATTTTTCTGGGTTTTTCCTGGGGTGCCCGGGCGCAAGTCCTTGAGCCGATCAGCATGGATTTCCAGATCCAATTCCAACCCGTGGGTGATGATACCAACAGCCCGGAATTTTCCGGTCCGGCCTATTTTTCCAACGTCGTGCCCGACCCATACACGCCTTCGTTCTATTATATCTTCGCCGTCACCGACACCCTGGAATTTTCCGAAGATCTTTACACCCGGCCGGCCGACATACTTTTTCTGAAAAAGGATAAACAGGGAGAAGTCTCGGTCATCACCACTTATACGAACTTCTCCGATTACACCGGCACGGGTGATTACTATTTCGATGCCTCCGTCCGGTTGACCAAACCACAGATATCCGCCCTTGTCTCCGGCGAACTTTATTTGCAGATCGATTTTCCGACCAACAGCTACCTCGGCCGGATTTTACCGTTTTCCTACGATGACAATGGTCATACCAATTACGTGTACCTCGGTCCCCAGGCCTTTTTTGATTTTAAAACGCCCAATTACCGGCCCATTTCCATCGGCGTCACCTACATCACCGGCCGCACACCCTATGCGGATATCGATGTCAGCGGCGATGCTTCCCTTGATCCGTTTTATTTGCCCATGAGTTTCTCCTGGTCCATCTATCAAGGCCTGCGGGGGGGACCATTGCTCTTCAACCGGACCGGAACGAGCTGGCGCTACAACTTTGCCCCCGGCTATTACACCCTCAACTTACAGGCGCGCGACCGCTACGGCGCCGGCCAATGGGCTTACACCACCATTGTCGTGGAAACAACCCAACAATCAGTCAACGACATGATTTCCAACGTCCAATCGGGAGCCTACGACAATCGAACCGCTCAAAAATTTGTCGCCATCCTTCAACAAGCCTCAAGTTATTTTGGTCAAAATAACTGGCAGGCCGGGTGCGCCCAATTGAAATTATTTGCCGGCTCGTTGAAACCAAGGCAGTTCCCGGCTTATATTTACGACTATCTGGTTATCAACACCCAAAACATCTGCGCCACCTTGGGGTATAAAAATTGAAGCCAAGCCCGGCCATGACCCATACCAGCCAGCCGACACCCATTCGCCTATGAAACCACGAGACCTGTTCAAATTGGCCGTCCGCATCTTGGGACTGATATTTTTATATCACGGCTTGATGTCTGTGCCGGTCCTGTTTCAAGGCATCTACGGCAGCTTTCGCAACGCGATTGGCATGATCATCGCCGTCGGTTGGCCCCTTGTCGTCGCCGTCGCCCTGCTCGGCTTCGCGGCAAAATTCACCGACTTCTTTTATCCAAAATCGGAGGATTGATGCCCGTCCGGGGGAGTGTCCGACTCGGACCTCGCCGCCGCACACCACATTGGGAATTTTTAAGACACGCCTTGGAACGCGCCTCAGCCTCGGCGTGCCCCAACGGGGACCTCTGCAAAACCATTTGATCGACGTGTTGCGTTGGAAAAGCGGTAGAGGGCTACCGCAGTCCAAGACGCCAGCGCGTTGACGATGGTTCTCGAACTTCGCGAAGCGTCTTGGAGTGCGCCAGTCTTCTGGCGCTTTTTCGTCCGATACACGTGGGTCGTGTTCCGGCAAAATGCTGTAACTTTTGCAGAGATTTCTGAAAACGGTTGAACCATCTTTATACGTCCGGAACCAGATCGGTGACTGGACAAATAATCAGGGTTTCGGGACCAAACCCGCCGCCCCGACCACCATCATCTTGGGTGAGGGCGCGGCCTTGGCCGACCGTTGCTGGGTCGAATGCGTGAGGTCCAGCCGCTGGCGCATGGTCTGCTTGTTGATGCTGTATTGCATCGCGGTTTCCTCGGTGATGTCGCCGGCGAGAAAGGCTTTCAACAGGGATTGCTCGAAACTATGCCAGCCGCCCGTGGTGCCGGCCTCGATGATGTCGTGCAGGCGGCGGTTGTCGTTTTCGCCCAGTTCAATCGCCTCGCGCGTGCGCAGGCTGCTGCCCATGAACTCCGTGACCAGCAGGCGGCCGCCGGATATTTTAGGCACCAGCCGCTGGCCGACGACATAACGCAGGGAGCCGGCCAGGCGTTCGCGCACCAGCTGCTCCTCGTCCTTGCCGAAAAAGCCGAGGATGCGCTGGATCGTCTGGCTTCCGCTGATGGTGTGCAGGGTGGCGAAAACCAAATGGCCCGTCTCGCCCGCCGTGAGCGCGATCTCCATCGTCTCGCGGTCGCGGATTTCGCCGACCAAAATCACCTTCGGCGCCTGGCGCAGGGAAGAACGCAGGGCGTCCGGGAAACTGAAAAAATCGCGGCCAAGCTCGCGCTGGCTGAAGGTGGACTTCAACCGCGGATGCATGAATTCAATCGGATCCTCAAGCGTCACCACATGGACCTTGTTCGAGAGGTTGATCTCGTTCAGCAACGCCGCGAGCGTCGTGGTCTTGCCGTTGCCCGTGCCGCCGGTGACGAACACCAGGCCGTTCCTTTCCTGGATGATATTTTTAAAAATCGGCGGCAGGTTGAGCGATTCGAGCGACGGCACCACCGGGGCCAGCCGGCGCATCACCATGGCCAGGCTCCCGCGTTGCTTGTAGATATTCACGCGGAAACGGCACGTGTCCACGAGGGCATAGCTGCAATCACACGCGCCGGTACGGCTCAAATCTTCCTGGAGCTTGGGATTGCCGCCGATGATCACGCGCGCGAAGTCCTCGATGCGCGGGCCGGTCAACACCGGCTCGCCGAGCGACACCGTCTCCAATTGTCCGTGGACCTCCACCTGCGGCAGGCTGCCGGGTACGAACAACAGGTCGGAAATGTCCTGTTGGCTCTCGACCATCAGGCTCAACAGGCGGTTGAAGTCTTGGTTAAGTGTTTCCATACGTCAGATTTTGTTGCGAAACCATACCCCCGATCGGGCCAAGTTCAAGCGGACCGGCCAAAAACCGTTTTCGGAATGCGTTCCTCTGCCTCCACGAACTGTCGGGCCATGCTGCTCGAACAATTCACACCGTAAAATTTTACCGGCCCCGCCCAGATTGTCGAATTGAAAAACCCGCTCCGCAGTCAGTATCTGGCGAACAATCCCAAATCGTAATCCTAATCATGGTAGGGCGGTCGCTGCCGCGCCGCCCAAACTTACCCCAACGGGGTAACGTCATCCAGCCCAGGGTTGATTCGAGCCGGACGGCGAGAATCTACCCTGGGTTACCGACAAAAAATTCCTTCAACCCTGAAGGTGGTTGAACCATCTTGATTTCCCACCAGCCGACATCAGGAAGCTCAAATAACTTTTACTTTTTTCTATTGACCACGAGCCCCAATGAGCGACCCGTTTCCTCTCATTCAACTTTAATCTCAATTTCGTTGGAAACCACTTTGAACCAATCACCGCCAATTCGCCGAAATTCTTTTTGAATCCTCACACGATATATCCCTTTTGCCTTAAAATCAAAAAGCTCACTTAGCGGATAAATTTGCCAGTCTGTCATGCCTTCACCCGGCTTGAGTATCTTAGTAATAAGACTGCCACCAATGTCTTCGTGGTTATAAACTGTGTCTGCTGGTTTCGAATTTGTTTGTATGTCTTTTGCGGTAAAGTTGACGAAAACATCATAATTACTCCGGCAATACATGAAACCGATTGTAAGATTGTTGGTGCCAAGGTTTTTAATATTAATCGTTAACCCGTAACACCCGTTTGTCAGCTTGTTCGTGGCCGAAATGGATAGCGCGACACCTTGGTTCACCGGTCCCCACACTTGGTTGGTTTGCTCCTGGCTTGCGGGTTCAACGGCGCATGCTGTTTTCACATAAAATCCAAAGAGACAAACCACAATTATTGATAGCAACGATGACGCCGTCAGATAATTTTTCATTAGGTTCAAGAGCTTTTTATCCAGGCTGCAAGCATATTGCGGCGAAAAGGGGCCCAATTACTGCACCTTTTCATTTATCCGCCGCCCCTACCCGCCGATCCGGTACGAAATCTTTTTCACCACGGATTTGCCAAAACTGTTCTGCAGCCGTTCCAGGATCTCCTTGCGACGGTAGCGGACGATTTCCGAGAGCCACGGGCTGCTGTCCACGTTCACAAACAGGGTGCCGTTGTGCAGATTGGCCGGCTGCGCATGGGCCGTGATCGAGGGATCGATCTGTGAATTCCAGACCTTGACGATCTCTGCATCGCCCCGGCGCGCATCCAGTTTAAGGTCCTTGAACAGTTGCGGAATCAAGTCGGCGGCGTGTTTCGCCTGGGTGGCCCGCGCCTTTTCCAGCGGCGCATAGTCCACGCCCCGCCACTGCGCCAGCACCTGCCGCCGCGCGCGTCCGGAATTGTTCTTCGTCGCCACGGCGACAATAAACCACACCCGCCGCCCGCCTGCACGTGGAAATGGTGGTAGGGACGGTGCGCCGCGCCGTCCGCGACCGAGCGAAGTCGAGGTCGCAACGAACGTTAGAGAGGCGCGTTTCCCCATCCGCTTCCGGCGGTCCCGCATGCGGGACCGGAGACAGCGCGATGTCCCTGCCCGTTACCGTGGAAAGAACATTGCGCCCGCGCCCGCCGCGCATAAACTTTCTCCTCATGAACGCCATCGTGCGCAGCGGACACCGGATTTCACTCCGGCTTGAGATTGCGTGCGAATTTGCCGCCGTCCGCACCGCCGTCACCCAGATCCACGCCTGGCTCGCCGAAAAGAAATTCCCCGAGGCCGAACTTGGCGCGTGGGAGCTGGCGCTCATCGAGGCCGGCAATAATGCGGTGAAATACGCGCCCGATTCCGCAAAAAATCTGCCCGTCATCTTCGAGATCTCCGCCGGCGACCGTGATATCGAGGCGCGCGTGACGGACCATACCGCCGGTTTTGACTGGCCGGCTGAAATCAAATTGCCGGAGGCCGGCGCCGAACGCGGGCGCGGAATCTATCTGATGAAGTCGCTGACGGACGAAATTCTTTACCTCCGTTCGACCGGTAAAAACACGCTCATCCTGCGCCGGGCGCGGCCGGCGGCCACCGACATCCTGCCGGATGTCGCCCAACTCCAGCAAAAACTCGCCGACGCCGAAACGGCCCTGATGGACATGACCTCCGAACTGTCGACCAGCTATGAAAGTCTGGTCGCGCTGTTCCGTTACAGCTCCGAGCTGGGGGCGCAGACGGATGTGAAGGAATTTTCGCGGAGGCTTTTGGAAGATCTCGCGCAACTGGCCGAAGCCGACGGCGCGGTCCTGCGGCTGGTTTCCGCCGACGGTAAAAATTTGGAGACGCAGCTTGTCCTGCCGGAAACAAACCCCGTTCCGCTGCCGCCGGCCCTGCTGACCGACGATATTTTGAAATCGGTCTAGGTGCGCGCGGCGCGTTCGCGGCAGGACATCTGGTTCAGCCCCGAGGAACCGATGGATAAAAACGACCCGTTGCGCGCGGTGATGCCGGTGGGCAACGGCGTCTGCCACGCGTTTTTTGTCGCGGACCAATTGGTCGGCACGGCGACGCTCGGGCGGCGGGCGGCGAACAAGCCGTTCACCGCCGCGCAGGTGAACCTGTTGCACACCTTCGTGGATTTTCTGGCGATCCAGCTCGTGAACGCCCGGTTGCTCGACGAGCGCACGATGTTGCGCGTGACGCGGCGCGAACTGGAGATCGCGGCGGACATCCAGCGTTCGCTGCTGCCGGCCACGCTGCCGGTTTGTAAACCGTTCGAGATTTCGGCGGGCTGCCAGAGCGCCTTGCAGGTCGGCGGTGACTTTTATGACGTGATCCCGGCGGGCGACGGCGCGGCGCTGGTCGTCATCGCGGACGTGATGGGCAAGGGCGTGCCGGCCGCGCTCTTCGCGGCGGTATTGCGCAGCACGCTGCGCTCGATGCCGCAGTTGTTTTCGCTGCCGGGTGAACTGCTCGCGGCGGCGAACCGGATCCTGCACGATGACTTGTCACGCGTGAACATGTTCATCACGGCGAAAGTGATCTTTTTGAACGCGCGCTGGGGACGGATCATTGCGGCGAGCGCGGGGCATTGTCCGCTGCTGATTTCCGGCGCGCCCGAGAAGGACGGCCCGCGCAATTCCGGCCTGCCGCTCGGCATCGAGCCCAAGGTTTTTTATCCGCAAACCGTGCACACGCTCGCGCCCGGCACCGCCGCCATGCTGTTCACCGACGGCCTGAGCGAGACGCGCAACCCGGCGGGCGAACAGCTTGGCGAGAAACGCTTGCAGCAGTTCCTGTCCGGGGCCGCGGACAAGGCGCAAAACGCGAATGAGGTGAAAGATTTTGTCCTGGAGCGCCTCGTGGAATTCCGCGGCGCCGCCGCGCTCACGGATGACCAGACTTTTGTGATAATCAGAAATCAGAAATGAACCCGAAAAAAATCCTCGTGGCAGACGACGAAGTGTACATGCTCCGCCTTCTGGAAATGACCTTTAAAAAGGGCGGCTATGAAGTCATCAGCTGCCGCGACGGCAAGGAAGCGCTGACGCTGGCCGCCACCGCGCTGCCGCAGCTCATCGTGCTGGACGTGATGATGCCCGGACTGGACGGCCTCGGCGCATTGCGGCAGTTGAAGGAAAACCCCGCGACGAAGGAAATTCCCGTTGTCGTCCTGTCGGCCAAAGGTCATGCCCTGACGAAAGTGGAAGCCGAGGCCTCCGGCGCAGTTTTGTTCCTGGCCAAGCCATTCAGCCCGAACGAACTTTTGAGCGCCACGCAAAAAATCATCGGTTAAGAATAATTGCCCTGTCTTGGCGAATTACAAACAGCCAGCGGCTCGAGTAATTCTCGTGAAGGTGAAATGTCCAACCGCTGTTCCCTCTCCCAGCGGGAGAGGGTTAGGGTGAGGGAGAGAGCGCGGCAACGAACATGATTACATGCTCTAAATAATTTTCGCCACAATTTCCCGCGCCTGCCGGATCAGATTCAAATCTTCCGCCAGGTTCCCGAAGCGCAATTTCATCGCTCCGCTTTGCTGCTGGCCGAGCAATTCTCCTGGTCCGCGCAATTTCAAATCCGCCTCGGAAATTTTGAAACCGTCGTTCGACTCCTCCAAAATTTTCAGGCGCGCCTGCGCCTCCCGGTCCTGCGCGTCGGAGATCAAGATGCAAAAACTCTCATGCGCGCCGCGCCCGATGCGTCCGCGCAACTGGTGCAATTGTGCCAGCCCGAAATGCTCGGCGTTCTCGATGAGCATCACGGTGGCGTTCGGCACATCCACGCCGACCTCGATGAGCGAGGTGGCGACCAGCGCCTGGATCTTGTTCGCGCGGAAATCCGCCATCGTCTTTTCCTTGTCGATGGCCTTGATCCTTCCGTGCAGCAGCCCGGCTTGAAATCCATCCAGTGCGCGCCGCACATTTTCAAATTCCTTCGTCACGGCCTTGATGTCCTTGTCCGTGTCCGCAACCTCGACGCGCGGATAAACGATGTAGGCCTGTCGCCCGGCGGAAAGTTTTTCGCGGATAAACTCAAAGACCTTCGGCAGCTTTTCCGTGGTGCGGACAAAGGTTTTTAATATCCCGCGGCCGGCCGGCATCTCATCGATCGTCGAGACATCCAGATCGCCGTAAAGCGTCAGGCCCAGCGTGCGCGGGATCGGCGTTGCCGTCATCACCAGCAGATGCGGATAATCTCCCTTCCGTACGAGCGTCTCGCGCTGGGTCACGCCAAACTTGTGCTGCTCGTCTATGATGACGAGGCCGAGCTTGGGCAGATCGAAGCCGCCCGTGAGCAATGCGTGCGTGCCAATGAATAATATTGGCGATTGGCGATTGGCGATTGGCGATTTTTCCAAAGTTTTTCGACTGGCGGTCTGCATTTCAACTTGAATCCCCAGCGGCTCGAACCATTTTGAAAAATTCCGGAAATGTTGTTCGGCCAGGATTTCGGTTGGCGCCATCAATGCAACGTTGAAACCGCTTTCCAGGGCCATCAAGGCCGCGCAGGCCGCGACGGCGGTTTTTCCTGAGCCGACATCGCCCTGCAAAAGCCGTCGCATCGGATGTTTGCCGCCCAGGTCCGCCCGGATTTCGCGGAGCACCGTCGTTTGGGCCTCCGTCAATTTGAAACCAAGTCCGGCGAGAAAGGGTTTCATCAAACGATTGTCGCCGCCGCAGGGCAGCGCCTTCGCGGTCGCCTCGAATTTTTTCCGGCGCGACTGGATTTGGGTTTGCAGCTCCACGAATTCATCCAGCGCCAGCCGTTGGCGCGCGATTTCCACGTCCGTCAACTCCGCGGGAAAATGGATCATGCGAACCGCGTTCGCCCGGGCCGGCAGGCTTGCTGGTTTAACCTGGTTCCGGCTCCACGCCGGTTCCTCGATCTCATGCTCGAATTTTTCCAGTGCGCGCCAAATCAGCAGGCGCATCACGCGCGCCGAAAGCCCTTCGGTGAGCGGATGCACCGGCACAATGCGGTTGACGTGGATGAATTCATCATCGCCCGGCTCGAACAGTTCCGTTTCGGGATGCGTGAACACCCTCGGCTTTTTTTCATTGTCGAGTTTTCCGTAGATGAGAAATTCGCGCCCGACCGCGTACCAGTCGGGCATCCACGACTGCGCCTGCCACCACCGGCAATACAGCCGCGCGGTGTCATCTTCAAACACGCACTCGAACATGGCGCGCGAACCGCCGCGAAAGCGCTTGATGCCCGCGGCGATGATTTTTCCCCGCACCGTCGCGGCTTCGCCCGGCTTCAGGTCGCGGATAGGAAGAAATTTCCGGCGATCCTCGTAGCGGCGCGGTTTGTGCAGCAACAGATCTTCGACGGTGAGGATGTCCAGCCGCGCCAGCAGTTTCGCGCGCTCCTCGCCGACACCCCAGACAGTGGCAACGGGCGCGGCGAGTGGCGATGAAACATTTTCCGGTGCGGACATCGACGGCACGATACAAGCCGCAACTACCGGAATCAAACGCAACGATTCCCATTTTTTCATCAAAACTAGGAATATTTCAAAATTGAATAAATCAATTGACGAATTGATTTATTTAAGTATTATTCCAGTAAGTTCATGTCCAAGCCCGCCACCAGCCATAAAAAGCTCATTACGCGCTGTCCATTTTGCGGTGATCAACTGGCTATCACTCGGCTTTCCTGCCACGGCTGCAGCACACAGATTGATTCACAACTGGAGATTCCGCTGTTCTTCCGGCTGCCCCCGGACTTGCAAGAGTTCGTTTTTATCTTTCTGCGCTGCCAGGGAAAAATCCGCGACGTGGAAAAGGAACTGGGCATTTCGTATCCAACCGTCTGCAAGCGGCTCGACCTGGTGAACGAACTGCTCGGCAACACCGGCACGCCGGTCAAACGCTCGCAGATTTTGGATCAGCTCGAACGCGGGGAAATCAACGTCCAGGAAGCAACCCACTTATTGAAGGAGAGATCATCATGAACCAAACGTTCGGACCAGCCTCATTCGGAAACGCGCCGGGGGTGCCGATAGTACCGATGCTATTAACCGGCCTGCTGTTGTTTTGCATCGGTTGGCTGGTGGTTGGAACTTTTTATACACGTTATACCGGCCTGTCGCGATGGCGGTCGGCCATATCTTGGTTTTTTTCGTTGCTCATTGCCATCACCGCCATGGTGATTGTGCTTCCCCGCGGTCAATGGGAAAATCAAGAAATCTTTTTGATTTTTCTTTCGATGTTGTCGGTTCCATTCGCTATCCGGCTTTACCGCAAACTCATCGGCGGATGGCTGACGGATGCGGAAAAATTGCCCGGGATGGACGGCGTGCGTGCATGGCTCACGCCCGGCAATCTTGTTTGCGCGGTCCTCATCCCAATTTGCACCTGGCAGGTATTCTTTATTGCCCTGCCTGCCATGTTTGCACTCACGTTCGGCTTGGTGCTAGTATATCCGGTTTTTAACCTGGTCTCCGCCAGCCCCCAACCCGCACCGGCCGGACCGTCGGAGGATTTGTCCACCGAACGTGAAAAAGTTCTGCGCCTGCTTGAAACGGGCAAGATCACCGCCGATGAGAGCGCCGAGCTGCTGAACGCCCTCGGCTCAACCGTGCCACACCGCCCACCGCCGGCTGCGGAAATAAACATGTCACCCGCACGCAAAATGGTTCTGCTCGGCGCAGTGTTGTTGCTGGTCGGATTTTTTCTGCCGTGGTTCAGCATCAATCCCAGCCAGCTTTTGAGCGAAGCTGCCGCGCAAATGCGGCAGATGACCGCCGGGATGACGCCCCGTATCGACCTGTCCTCAACATTGACCCCTGATCCAAATTCCATGAGCTTGCAAGTCCATGCCGGCGACGTGGCTCATGGACTTGGCTGGTGGATTCTTGCGTTGGGCATCAGCGCGGCAGTGCTGCCGTTTTTCGCCACGACCCTCAAGGCGGACATGCAAAAAAAGGTGATCCTTGCCGCGCTTGCCGTCGGTGCGTTTCTGCTGGTGTATCTGCTGCACGACACCTTGCGTTACGTCAGCACCGGCGCGATTCTGGCCCTGGCCGGTTACACGCTGGAATTTGTCGGCACGTTTAAGGAACGGCCGGCTGCGCACTGAAAATTCCCGGCGTTCCTTACTTCAGCGTCGTCGGATTGTTCGTCATGTGCGATTGCACAACTTCCAATTCGCTCCGCGCCTCGGCATCGTCCGGTTTCAGCCGCAGCACCTCGCGCAAATGCACGGCCGCGTCCGCATCCCGGCCGGCTTTGGTGTAATACACCGCAACCCGCTCGTGTAGTGCGATGGCGTAATTCACACGGTTTATATCGCGCAAACTAAAGGCGCCTATGCCGACAACGACGGCAATCAGCAGGATGCACACCCAGCCGAGACCTTCATTGTGCAAGGAAATGCCCGGTTGCCGTAGTGCCCTGGCCGCCAGCAACAGGCTTAAAATCAACCCGACGCACAGCACCGCCACGGCATGGTCCACCAGCCACAAGGCGGCGGCGGAAAAATGCCCGCTATGCCTCGATGCATCGGCTGGGGGAAAGGCGTCATCCGGCAGAATAGCAACCAGAGCGGGATGGTTAAGGGCTTCCATGACCGGGACATAGCTCCAGTGCGGCACCGCCAGCGCGTCGGCATTCTGCATGACCGCCGGATCCTTGGTGGCGAGGTAGGCACGGACGGTTTCCAACTGCGCCAGTCCCCCGCCGCGCACTCCATCGAGATAATCTTTGGCGACGACGCGCGACTCCTGCACTTCGCCAGCCAGGATCACGGCGCACCAGGCTAATATCATAGCTGGTGCAAATTTTTTCAGGCGCGGAGACCATCCACTTAAATTTGCCAGTACAAATAAGGCGGCGGAGTTCACCAGCGGCAGGGTGCTCAACGCATCCGAATAGCGGCTGCTTTCCACAATCCGCGCGCGTCCATAGGCCAGCACCACGGCTTGCAGCAGGCTCCAGCCGGCCAGCGCCAGAATGAATTCCGGCACGCGCGGATTTTCAAATTTGCCTCGAAAATATTTTATGGCCACCACGACCACCGGCAAACATACGAGCAACACCATGATCGGGCACTCTGAAAATGGCCAGGCGAGCACGTCCACCAGCGTCCGAAGAAAATCGCCCGGTGACTTTGCCTTGAGCTGGGCGTGCTGGGCGATGTCCACTTTCAGCGCAAGTCCCATCGCTATTACCGTCGCCGCGAGCAAGATGGTGCAAATTGCCGGACGCGAAAGAGATTTCTGCCGCACCGCCCGCAGCAAAATCAAGCCGATGATCGCCGCCGCCGCGAGGAAGCCCGAGGCCATCGTGAACAACGCACACAGCGCCGCCAGCAGCCCGCCAAACCAGACTTTTCCACATGGCCGGCCAAATCCGAGGCCGAGGATGGCCAGTACGGAAAAAATGTTCGCGAAGTAAAACTGCGATTGGAAACCGAGGGTGGTGTTCTCGCCGGAAAATGGCAGCGCAAAAAACGGGATTAGTGCGAAGCAGATCAGCCCGGCATTTTTTCTTCCGGCCAGATGCCAGAGGATGGCCACCAGCCCGCACCCGTAGGCGATGTGGATGAACGCGTTCACCACGGTTTGAAAATAAATGTCCCATTGGCCGTTGATTTTGACTTCGAGCAGATCCAGCAGCCGCGTGAAGAAAATACGATGCTCGTTGTGATGAATGAAAAGATCATGCCATGTCAAATGTCCTTCCAGCCAGGGGATGAAAAGCAACCGCGCCTCGTCCCATTGATCCCAATATGGCAGATTCGTCGTCCAAAGCTGGATGGTCCACACCTTGGCGCCCAGCACGATGAGTGTGAACGCCGCCAGCCATGCAGCCAGCGTCCGTTTGCTCTCGGCGATTTGCACGCGGTTGAATTACTCGTTTGCGGCGGCGACTGCAAGTGTGTCCGGAGCGGGTTCCAGCGGCACGGGCATGTCGTGATCCAAAAAATCCTGGCACACGCGCCAAAAATCGGCTGTGGCGTTCACGCGGCGGATCTCGAAAAGGAATTTTTCATCCAGCCCTTCGCCAATGAAGTTCATGAATTTTTTCATGCGTTGCACCTGCGCCGCCTCCTTCACCTCCGGCGTGATTTCGTTGTCCCAAAGTTCATGGATGTAATTCAACACCTCGCGCCCGGACGGCACCTTGACGGTTTCCCCGCGCAATTCCGCGCGGATCTGGTCAAACAGCCACGGATTGCGGATCGCGCCGCGTCCGATCATCAAGCCGCGCGCGCCGGTGACGGCCAGCAGTTGTCTGGCCTGCGCCGCGCTGTAAATATTTCCGTTGGCCAGCACGGGACACTTTAATTCCCGCGCCGCCCGCGCAATCAGGTCATAACGCACGCCGGGACGATACATCTGCAGAACGGTGCGCGCGTGGACGGTAAGCAGGTCAATCTTATGTTTGGCAAAAACCGGCAGCAACGCGTCGAATTCCTCCGGCGACGAAAATCCGATGCGCGTTTTCACCGTGAACGGAATGGTCACCGCATCGCGCAATGCCCCCAGGATGGCGTCAATTCTCGCCGGCTCGCGCAACAGGCCGCCGCCGGCGCATTTGCGATAAACCACGGGCGCGGGACAACCCAGGTTCAGGTCGATCGCGGCGACGGGCAGCTTCTGGAGGCGCAGCGCGTTGCGGACGAGCGCGGGGATGTCGTTCCCGATCATCTGCGCGATCACGGGCCGGCCGGTGGGGTTTTCCGTGATGGATTTGACGATCCATTTTTCCGGCTTGGAATCGCCATGGACGCGGAAAAACTCCGTCCAATAAACCTCCGGACCGCCGTAACGGTGCATGACCCGCATGAATTCAAGCGTGGTCACGTCCTGCATCGGCGCAAGCGCGAGCAATGGCTCGTTGCCGTGGAGCAGGCGGGAAAATGTTTCGTGCGGGGTCACGCAACCACAAATTAAACGAGTTTGACAGGGAAACGCGAATAATTCTTGCCTTTACCGCCGTTGCCCGCAAATTTCATGCGCATCACATGAGTAAAAAAGTTTTCATCGGCACGGACAGCGGCGCCACCACCACCAAAATCTGCGCCGTCTGGGAAACCGGCGAACCCGTTTCCAACAAGGTCCTGCAACGTTCCACCAGCTCGGAAAACGGGCGCGATGCGGTCATCGCGGCGTGGATCGCGGGCGTCGGCGATTTTCTTGCGCAAAACAATCTTGAATGGTCCCAGGTCGCCGGCGTCGGGCTGGCGATCCCCGGGCCTTACGAGCGTTATGGTGTTTTCAGCAAGACACCAAACCTGCCCGCGAGCTTTTCCGGCTGGGACGTTTATTCGGATTACAAGGCCGCGCTGGAAAAGCAGGCCGGCCGGCACATGCCGCTCGTCGTGGGCAATGACGGCAATTACGGGGGTGTGGCCGAGGCGCGCCTCGTCCGCGGCGATTCGAAGGCCACAGTGATGATGCTCATGCCCGGCTCCGGCCTTGGCGCAGCGTACGTCGGCGCGGACGGTCTGCCGCTGGATGGCGACACGCTCGCAGGCATGGAAGCCGGCCACATGCCGGCCGCGCTGCACCTGCTCGCCCCCGGCAGCAAACCATTCACCTGCGGTTGCGGTCGCGACTGGGGTTGCGTGGAGGCGTACACCACCATTTCCGGGCTGCCACAATTGCTTGCGGAAAAGATCAAAAAATATCCCGGCCACGAACTGGCCAAATCATCCGCACCCGCCAAGGAAAAGGTGCTTTCCCTCCGTACCCGCGCGCAGAAGGGCGATCCGCTCGCGCTGGACATCTTTGATTTTCAAGCGCGTGTCATGGGTCTCCATGTCGCGAATCTCGTCATGGCCCTGGATACGTCCATCGTCGTCATCGGCGGCGGACTGATGGACCATGAGGCCACCACGCCGGAATTTCGCGAGCGCTATATGCGCATCATCCGCGAAACCGCCACCCCGTATCTTTGGGCTCCGCAGCGCGGCAAGGTGAAGATCGTTCCCGCCGAGCTGGGCGAGCTGTCCCAGGCGATTGGCGCGGGATTGGTGGCGCTGTATTCCAACAGCCAGTGATTTGGGCTTTCTTCACGGGCAAAAATTGATGAACATTTTCATTCCTCGCCTGTCAGAAATGACGGATTGAAAAATGCGGTTCCTTTCAAAAGTCTGGATTGCGTTGCTCGCCGCCGCGCTGCTCCCGTGCGCGTCGTTTGCGGCTTCGTTCACCACGTCGCTCGACCGTGACACGATTGCGCTGGGCGAGCAGGCGACCCTCTCGCTCAAATTTGAGGATGTCCAGCCAAAGGACGCGCCGGGCATTCCGCAGATCGACGGCCTGCAATTCCAGTATGTGGGCCCGTCCAGCGCGTTCAGCTTCGTCAATGGCCAGACAACTTCCAGCGTCACCTATAGCTATGTCGTGACCGCACAACACGACGGCGAATTCACGATTCCGGGTTTGCGCGCCAATATCAGTGGACAGGAGCTCGATTCTGCACCGTTGAAGCTCACCGTGACCAAGACCAGCGCCCCGACCGCGGATGCAATAAACTCGGGCAATGAAATCGCGTTCATGAAATTAAGCATGCCGAAGCAAAAGTTTTACGCCGGGGAAAGTTTTCTGGCCGAACTGCAACTTTATCTCCGCGACGACGTCCAAAACTTCGGAAATTTCCAAATGACCGGTTCGCAGACGGACGGCTTTAGCGCCGGCAACACTGTCGAACTCCAAAATCAGCGCCGCCGCGTGCAGGTCGGCAACCATCTTTACACCGAGATACCCCTGGCGATCCCCCTGACCGCCCAAAAAACGGGTTCGCTGGCCATCGGGCCCTTCACGGCCAATTGCGTCGTGGTGCTGCCGGCGCGAAATCAAAACGGCGAATGGCCGTTTTTTAACCAGGGCGAACAACATCAGGTCACGCTGGCGACGGAAGCCATGAACGTGCAGTCGCTGCCGCTGCCGGAAGAAAACAAACCCGCAAATTTTTCCGGCGCGATCGGGCAGTTTGAGATCGCCGCCAGCGCGGGGCCGAACAACGTGACCGTGGGCGATCCCGTGACCGTGCGCGTGCAGATTTCCGGACATGGCGCGCTGGACACCGTGAAGTTGCCGGAACAAAGCTGGCCGAATTTCAAAACCTTTCCACCCACTGCCAAGGTGGAAACCACCGACCAGTTCGGCCTGCAAGGGACGAAAACTTTTGAACAGATCATCTCGCCGATGAATGCGGATGTTCACGAAATTCCCGCGCTGAATTTTTCCTACTTCGATCCCGTGACGGGCAAATATCGCACCCTGACGCAGGCAGCCGTGCCGTTGACCGTGAAAGCCGCCGGGGCCACCCCGTTGCCGCAGATCGCCGCCACCAAAAGCTCCACGGCGGACAACCAGACGCCGCAGGACATTCTGCCGATCAAAAGTGATTTGGGCACTTTGGAGCGGGATTCCGTCAAGCCCCTGATCGCAAAACCCGTTTTTCTCGCCGTGCAAAGCCTGCCGGTGCTGGCGTTTATCGGCGCGTTCGTCTGGCGCAGACGTGCGGACAATCTTGCAAATAATCCGCGTTTGCGCCGGCAACGTGCGGTGGCGCAAATCGTCGCGAGCGGGATGGGCGACCTGAAAAAATTCGCCGCCGGGAACCAGCCGGATGAATTCTTCGCCACCTTGTTCCGCCTGTTGCAGGAACAACTTGGCGAGCGCCTCGATTGCCCCGCATCCGCCATCACGGAAAATATCATTGATGAACATCCGGTATTGCGCGCCGCGCCCGAGACGACACGCACCGCCTTGCGCGAGCAATTCCAGCTTTGCAATCAGGCCCGTTACGCGCCGGTGCGCGGCACCAGCGAATTGAATTCCGTCGCCGCGCAGTTCGAGCGGTTGCTGGGTGAACTCCGGAACCTGAAGACATGAAAAATATCTTTTTTTGTAGCAGCCGACGTAAGGAGGCTCAAATTTTTAGAATGGAGCCTCGTTACCTTGGCCGCTACGGAATTTTGACCTTGTTTGCCTTGGTTCTAACCGGACACCTTTTTGCGGCGGACGCCCCTGCTGATTTTGCGGCGGCGAACAAGCTCTACGCCGAGGGCAATTTTCCCGGGGCGGCGGCGGCTTATGAAGCCATTCTGCAAAATGACGGCCAATCGGCCGCGCTGTGGTTCAACTGCGGCAATGCAGAATTCAAGGCCGGCCATCTCGGCAAGGCCATTGCCGCGTATCGCCACGCGGAACTGTTGACGCCGCGCGATGCGGAGTTGCGTGCCAATCTGGCGTTCGTCCGCAACCAGGTCCAGGGCGCCTCGCTGCGCGAAAGCCAGTGGCAAAAATGGGTGGGCTCGCTTTCGTTAAACGAGGGCGCAATTCTAACTACCGCATTTTTCTGGGCGATGTTTGCGTTATTGATCACCCGGCAGGTCCGGCCGGCGCTCGTGCCGAGGTTGCGCACAGCCACGCGGCTCGTGGTGGCACTGACGATTGTCTCCGGTGCGGTGCTGGCGTTGCAGGCGGCGAATCATTTCAACTCTGCCGTCGCAGTGGTCACGACCTCGGAAGCCACGGCACGGAGCGGGCCGTTCGACGATGCGCAAAGCGTGTTCACCTCGCGCGACGGCGCGGAGCTGGAGGTTTTGAACCGCCACGACGATTGGGTGCAGGTCGCGGACAACGCCGGAAAAATCGGCTGGATGAACAAAAAACAGGCGGAAATTTTACCGGGCGCATGATTGAATATTTTCGTTTGAACGTCCGGCAAAATTTCTCTGTCTATCGGAAAACAATCTGAAAAATTGAAAAAATGAGCACAGGAATCAACGCCATCAATGAGGCAGTAAAGGAAGCGAGCGCGTTCACGCGGCCGCTGTTCAACGAACTGGGCAAGGTCGTCATCGGCCAGACCTATCTTACCGAGCGGCTGGTCATCGGCCTGCTCGCCAACGGCCACGTCCTCCTCGAGGGCGTCCCCGGCCTGGCCAAGACGCTCGCCGTGAAATCGCTCGCGAACACCATGCACGTCAAGTTTTCGCGCCTGCAATTCACGCCGGACATGCTGCCCGCCGACATCGTCGGCACGCAGATTTACAATCCGCAATCCGGCGGCTTCACCACGCGCAAAGGCCCGGTTTTCGCCAACCTCATCCTTGCCGATGAAATCAACCGCGCCCCCGCCAAGGTGCAGAGCGCATTGCTCGAAGCCATGCAGGAACGCCAGGTCACCATTGGCGACCAGACATTCAAGCTGGAGGAACCGTTCCTGGTGCTGGCCACGCAAAACCCCATCGAACAGGAAGGTACCTATCCGCTGCCCGAGGCGCAGGTGGACCGTTTCATGTTGAAATTGAAGATCGGCTATCCAACCCGCGCCGAAGAGCGACAGATTCTCGAAGTGATGGCGAAAACCTCCGGTACACCCACTGCGACAGCCATGGTGGACCCGAAGGACCTTCTCCGCGCGCGCGAAGTCATCAATGACATCTACGTGGACGACAAGGTAAAGGACTACATCGTGGACCTCGTCTGCGCCACCCGTGATCCTGACCAATACAAGATCGCGGTGAAGGATTTCATCCAGCTCGGCGCATCGCCGCGCGCGACCATCGCGTTGACGCTGGCCTCCAAGGCATATGCGTTCCTGAAAGGCCGCGGCTACGTGACGCCGCAGGACGTGAAAAGCATCGGCATGGACGTGCTGCGCCACCGTGTGGCCATCACCTACGAAGCCGAAGCCGAGGAAAAGACCAGCGAAATGGTCATCCAGAAAATCTTTGATGAACTGCCTGTGCCGTGATGATTGAAGCCAGCGAAAACGAATTGATTGAAGTAGGCGAATACCGGCAGAGCGGCCGAAAAGTTAAAATGCGCGCCGACGCAGCGGCTGCGTTGCAAAATATGATTTTTCAAGCTCGCGCCGAGGCCGTCGCCATTGTTCCGATTTCTGGATTCCGGACAATCGCGTATCAGGAAATTCTTTTTCAAAAGGCAACCGCCCGGTACGGTTCGGAAGCGGCGGCCGCGCGATGGGTGGCTCGACCCGGAAGTTCGGAACATCACACGGGCCTGGCAATTGATCTGGGCGATGAGAATGAACCGGCCGGCGATGTCGAAGTATCCTTTGAAAAGACCGGGGCATTTGGTTGGCTCCAGGAAAACGCAGCCCGCTTCGAATTTGAAATGTCGTATCCCCCCAATAATTCTCACGGAATAAATTATGAGCCGTGGCATTGGCGATTTATTGGGGCCCCGGATGCGAAGCAAATTTTTCAAAAATGATTCCCCGCGAGATTCTAAAAAAAATCCGGCAGATCGAGATTCGCACCAACCGCATGGTGACCGAATCGCTCGCGGGCGCGTATCATTCCGTCTTCAAGGGCCAGGGCATGAACTTCGACGAGGTGCGCGAATACCAGCCCGGCGACGACGTGCGCGCCATCGACTGGAATGTCACCGCGCGGATGAACCATCCGTTCATCAAAAAATTCGTCGAGGAACGTGAACTGACGCTCATGCTCGTGGTGGATGTCAGCGGTTCGGGCCTGTTCGGATCGCGCGGCCAGTCCAAGCGCGAACTCGCCGCCGAGATCGCCTCCGTGCTCGCCTTCTCCGCCATCCGCAACAACGACAAGGTCGGGCTGGTCCTTTTTTCCGATGAAGTGGAAAAATTCATCCCGCCGCGCAAGGGCCGCAGCCATGTGTTGCGCGTCATCCGCGAAGTGCTTTTCTTCGAACCGAAACGCCGCGGGACGGATTTGAACCACGCGCTGGAGTTTTTGCTGCGTGTGCAAACGCACAAGGCCATCGCGGTCATCGTATCGGATTTCCTGGGTTCACCCGTCGTGGCGCGGCGGGGGGGAGAAAAGCCGGGGCCCCGTCCGCACATGATGTCGCTCGAATCGCTGGTGCAAGCTTCGTTCACGATGCTACGGCAGGTGAATCGGAAACACGATGTCGTGGCGGTGCAGGTCTCCGACCCGCATGAACTGGAGCTGCCGAATCTCGGCCGCCTGGTTTTCCAGGATGCGGAAACCGGCCAGATCGTGGAGGTCAATACCGGCGATGCGCGCAAACGGGCGGCGTTCGCGCAGCGCCAGGCGAAGTTACAGCAGGACACGGCGCGGGCGTTCCGGCGCGCGGGCGTTGATGCGATGCAGTTGCGCACGGATGAGAATTACGGCCCGGCGCTGACGCGTTTCTTTGAGACCCGCGAGAAACGGAGGCTGCGCGGATGACCAATTCGACCGTACAGATGAATGACATCCGGGATATCAAACCGCCGATTGAGATTTCTGAAGGAAATCAATGGATTTGGTGGGTGTTGATTTTTGTCGCGCTGGTCGTCGCGACAATCTTGATCTGGCGTTGGGCGCGGAACCGCAAAACAAATATAATTCTGCCGCCGCCGGTCCCGGCACATCTTCGTGCAAAACGAAAGCTCGCCGATGCGCTCGCGTTCATCGCCGAACCCAAAAAATTCTGCACGCTGGTTTCGGACACGGCGCGGTTTTACCTGGAGGAACGTTTTCAGTTCCGGGCACCGGAGCGGACAACCGAAGAGTTTTTGCGTGAACTGGCCGGGACCAAATTGCTGCTGCCGGAGCAAAAAGAAAGTCTGGGCGGATTCCTCGCGAGCTGCGACTTGGTGAAGTTCGCCAAATACGAACCGGGCGAAAATGAACTGCGCGAGCTGCATACCTCCGCGCTGCGGCTTATTGAAGAAACCGAACCGCAACCGGAACCGGCCGGGGTACGCGAGCCGGCACAAACAAACGCGCAATGAATATATTTGAATTCATCACGCGTTCCTTTGCGCATCCGTGGCTGTTGTTGCTGCTATGCTTGTTGCCGGTTCTGGCGTGGCTGAAAGGCCGACGCGGCGCGCCCCCGGCCTTCGTCTATTCCTCGGTGCAACTGGTGCGCGCGATGCAAAACATCCATCGCTCGCGCTTTGGCGGATTTCTCGGTTCGCTGCGCTGGCTGGCGCTGGCGCTGTTCATCGTGGCAATCGCGCAGCCGCGGTTCGCCAAAAGCACCACCGAAGTGAAGGCCAGCGGCATTGATATCGTTGCCGCGCTGGATTTGTCAGGCAGCATGATTTCGGAGGACTTCGAGGTTCGCGGCGAGCGCGTCAACCGCGTCAACATGGCAAAGTCAGTGCTCCGCGATTTCATCGACAAGCGCCCGAATGACCGCATCGGGCTGGTGGTATTCGCACGGCAGGCGTTCATCGCCACACCGCTAACGCTCGACCACGATTACCTGCAGGATAATCTCGCGCGGCTCGACATTGGCTCAATCGGCTCCGACGCCACGGCCATCGGCGACGCGCTGACGACAGCGGTGAACCGGCTGCGGGATTTGAAAGCAAAAAGCAAAATCATCATCCTCGCGACCGATGGAGAAAATAATTCCGGCAAAGTCGAGCCGCTGCTCGCGGCGGCGGCGGCGGCGGCGCTGGGTGTAAAAATTTACACCGTCGGCATCGGCGAACAGGGCAGCGCGCCAATGCCGGTGTTCGTGGGCGGCCAGAAGGTTGGCTACCAAAATGTGCCGGTGGATGTGGACGAAGATACGCTCCAGAAAATCGCCGCCAAAACCGGCGGAAAATATTACCGGGCCGACAACGCGGAGAAGTTCGCGAAAATTTACGCCGAGATCGACAAGCTGGAAAAATCCGAGGCGACCATCAGCAAATATACGGAATATAAGGAGTTGTTTCCCTGGTTTGTCGCGGTCGGACTGGCGCTGCTGCTGATCGAGATCGTGCTGGCGCAAACCGCCTTCCGAAAACTGCCATGAACTGGGAAAATAAAAACATCCTCTGGTTGTTGCTGGTGGTTCCACCGGCGGTGGCGGTTTTTGTTTGGTGGAGCGAACGTGTGAAGCAAAAATTGCTTACGCAATTTGTCGAAGCACGGCTGTTGTCGCAATTGACCGTCGGGATTTCGATGACGCGTCGGAAATGGAAATATGCGCTTTTGCTTTTCGCGGTCGCATTTCTGATCATCGCCATCGCCCGGCCCCAGCACGGTTTTGACCTGGAAGAGGTGCAACAAAACGGCCTGGATATCGTCGTGGCCGTAGACACATCAAAATCCATGCTGGCGACCGACATCGCCCCGAACCGGCTCACCCGCGCCAAGCTCGCAGCACTTGAATTGATGCAGACTGCCAAGGCCGACCGCCTCGGATTGGTGGCGTTTGCCGGCGATGCGTTCCTGGAATGCCCGCTGACCATCGACAATACGGCGTTTCAACAGACCGTGCAGGCGCTGGATGTGAATACCATTCCGCAGGGGGGCACGGCCATTGCCGGAGCCATCAACGCAGCGTTGGCAACTTTCAAGGAAAAGGGCAATCACCGTGCGCTGGTGCTGTTCACCGACGGCGAGGACAATGACAGCGAAGCCGGCGCGCTGGAGGCGGCGCAAAATGCGGCGAAGGAAGGCTTGAAAATTTTCACCATCGGCATCGGCTCGGCGGATGGCACACTCATCACCATCAAGGATGCCAATGGAAACTCCGATTACCTCCGTGACGAAAACGGCAACGTGTTAAAATCAAAATTGAATGAAAATCTGCTGCAACAGATCGCCACCGCGACCGGCGGTTTTTATCTGCCGTTGCGCGGTGCGGACACGATTTCGACGCTTTACGAGCGCGGCCTCGCATCCTTGCCAAAATCAGAATCCAAGGAAAGGGTGATGCGCCGTTACCACGAACAATTCCAATGGCCGTTGACCATCGCCATCGTGCTTTTGATTGCGGAATTTTTGTTGCCGGAGCGCAAATCGCGAAAACTCCAAAACCAAAAGTCAAAAATCGGGCCGGCGGCGATTGCAGTTCTTTTGTTTGCGTTTCTATCCGTTGACGCGGGCGCCTCGCCTGCCGGCGCCATGCGTGATTATAATTCGGGAAATTTCACGAATGCATTGACGGAATACACCAAACTGTCTGAAATACAAACGAACGATTTCCGTCTGTTATTTAATGCGGGTGACGCGGCTTATCGCGCCACCAATTTTGACCTGGCGCAAAGCTTGTTCCAGCAAGTCACGCTGTCGCCGGATTTACAATTGCAACAAAAGGCCTTTTACAACCTCGGCAACGTGCAATTCCAATTGGCAAGGCAGGCGAAGGATTTGGACGGCCTCGAGCAGGGTTTCGAGGAGGCGGCAAAAATTTACGAACGCGCGTTTTCCTTGAACACGAATGACCTGGATGCCGGTTTGAATCTTGCGTTCACAAAAAACGCGATTGAACAAATCAAAGCCTTTCGCGCCGCAATGTTACGGGCGAAGAGCCAGGCGGACACGGCCGTACAGGAGGCGCAATTCCATCAAGCGCTGGAAATCATCGCCCCGCTGCAAAAGACCCTCGCGGCAAAACAGTTCGAGGATTATACGAAAAAGTTGAAGGACATTGATGAAATCGTCACTCCGCATCAGCCTTAGCCTGGCGCTGCTGTTGTGCGCCACCAGCCTGCGCGCGCAGTACCTGCCCGCCGATGATTTTTTCAACGGCGGCGCGCAGCTTTACATATCCAACAACATCCCCGCGGCGCTGGAAAGAACGGAAGCCGGTTTGAAAATTTATCCGGGCGACGAGAAATTGCAGAAGCTGGAAAAATTGCTGAAGCAGCAAAAGCAATCGCAGCAGAATCAACAGAACCAGCAGCAGCAAAAGCAGCAACAAAATCAGAGCCAGCAGTCGAAAAACGACCAGCAAAAAGATCAGCAGAAACAGAACCAGCAGAATCAACGACAGAATTCCCAGCAGCAAAAGCAGGATCAACAAAACCAAAACAAGTCCGACCAGCAAAAAAAAGAAGACCAGCAGAAACAGCAGTCGCAGAACTCCTCCGCGGACCGGCAGCAAAAGGAAGATCAAACGCAATCCGGGGAACCAACCAAGGCCGGCGAAATGTCGCCCGAGGAGGCGAAGCGGCTGTTGGATGCACAGAAGGATAATGAGCAGTTGTTAAAGTGGCAGCCGCCGGATAAACCGCGCGACCCGAACCGTCCGGTAAAAGATTGGTGATTTTGGGCGCGATTGGGCGGTTGAACTTCTGCGTGAAGGTCTGCTAGACTCTCAAAACTATGGGACGCCAATGGCTGCATGCCAAACGATTGGTCGCCGGTCTTAAAAAAGGCCGCACGACGAGCAAGCTTACCCGCGAAGTTTCCGTCGCCGCCAAAATGGGCGGTGCCGACCCGGCGATGAATGCGCGGCTCTTCGCCGCCGTTGAAAAGGCGAAGAAGGAAAGTGTGACGAAGGACGCCATCCAGCGCGCCATCAACAAGGGCGCGGGCATCGGCGATGAGAAGCTGGTCATGGAGCACGTCACTTACGAAGGCCGCGCGCCGCACAATGTGCCGGTCATCGTCGAAGTCTACACCGACAACGTGAACCGTACCGCGCCGGAAATCCGCGTGCTCTTCAAAAAGGGCCAGCTTGCGACCAGCGGCGCAAATAAATTTCTCTTCGACCACGTCGGGCTGGTCGAGGCGCATCATCCCGACGCAAATACCGACCGCGAAGCGGCAGCGATTGAAGCCGGCGCCAACGAAGTGGAAGCCCTGACACACGAACAAAACGACGACATCCCCAGGGAAACCGCCGGTGCGAAATTCATTTGCGAACGCACGGAGGTCGCGAATGTTTCCAAGTGGCTTTCGGCGAACGGCTGGACCGTTGTGACCAGTGAAATCGGCTACGTACCGAAGCAGCTTCCTGAACTCACCGAACAGCAGCTTGAAGAGGTCGGCGAATTTCTGCATGAGCTTGACGAGCACGACGACGTACATCGCGTCTGGGCGGCGCTGAAATAATTTTATTTCGTCCGGGCAAGCGACGGAATTTCCACCTCTCTGACATCCTTGATGGCGTGGTCGGCCGGCACGTTTTCTCCGGACCAGATTTTTTGCTGCGTCCATTTTGCAGCGGACGCGCTCCAAAATTCATCTGTCGGCGGCAGGCCAAGCGGCAATAATCCCGCCGAGCAAAGATACAAGCTGCCGGTGGAAATATAACTCTCGCCCAAGTCCGGCTGATGGCCACAGAAGCCGATCTGCAGCCAGCCGTTCGCGTCAAACGTTCCCGGCGCATCCATTATTTTGTGGATGACGCCAGTTAACGCGCAACGGACTTGAGCTGGCGAAATTTTTCCCGGCAATTCGTGCAGCAACGCGATTTGTGCCAGCAAATGAAACGCGCCAAAACGGTATGTGGTCGAACGGCCAAGCGGGGGAAACGTCCCATCGGGTGCGATCAGGCGCTCCTGCACCTCCGCGAAACGCTGCGCCCGCTGCAAAACCATCTCATGCGCCGGAGCAAAACGTGCGTCGTTTTTTTGCAGGATCGACAGCACATCCAGCAGCATCGGCTGGATGACAAAACTGTTGTAATAATCAAAATGAAGAAATTCGCCGTCACCGTAGGCACCGTCGCCAAGATACCACCCGAGCATCTTGCGGACACAATCTTCCAGACGCGACCCCAGCGTCGGCTCGCCAAATACCAGCAGCGCGGCCTCGACCATGGCCGCGAACATCACCCAGTTGTTATGCTCGGGTGTCGGGATTTTTCGCGATGATTCCAGTGCCGCGATGACCTGCCTTTTTACGCGCGGCTCAAGCGGCTGCCACAAAACTCGCGGTGCCCGCAAAATGGCCTGCGCCAGAAAAGCCGTGTCCACCAATGGCTGGCTGCCGGTGGAGAAATTCATAAAATCCGGTGATTGCGGGTCTGTGGCCGAATCCAATGACGTCTGGGCAAGCTTGATGAATTCCCCCTGTAACTTCAGTTCATCGTCGTCAGGACTTTCTAGCGCAAGCCACGGCGTGATGCCGCAAAGCAACCGGCCAAAGGCCTCGAGGTGCGAACATTTTTCCCGTTCCCCGCGTGGGTGTTGCTCGACAGGCATCTTCTTTTTCAATTCCCGCTGCGACAAATTTTCCAAAACCGGCCGCGCGATTTTCTCAAGAATTGAAACCCAATAAGCACGGTCTTCGCCCGGCCTCGCTTCGATTTTTTTATCGGCTGAGAAGGCCGGAATTTCCGCCGTCCCCAGAATTCCCAGCGCAGCGGCCGTTTTGAAAAATTCACGCCGGGTTTTCATAAGATTATCAGTCGCCGTTGGGCCGGCATTCTTTGGCCAAGCATGGCGGCGGATTTAAAAATTTCGTGCGCTTTTTCACTCGGAAACTACTCCGATGCCGATTTTTCATGATTTTTGCACCCTGTTTTATTTTAAATCCTTGGCGATGGCTTCAGACAATTGAGTGTGAACCAATTGCGAGCCCCATCCTGAAAGATGCCAGCAGTCCATGTAAAGTTCCCGGCCTTTGTCGTCAAAAAAGAAAATCTCTCCGTTGGTTCTAGTGAAAGCCGAAGCAATGTCAACTACTGAACAATTTGTGGAGTTAAATTCCTGTAAATAATCATTTGCCTTCATCCGCAAGAAACGGTCTCGCGGGCTTTCAAAGAATGGCGGCCTCAGACCGTTGCGAATAGCGCTGCGGTTGGCATAACTTGGCGGTATGGGGGGTTGGTTGAGAATCACCACATGTTTGGCTAATGGTTTTAGGGCTTGTAGTGCCGCAGCCAGACGCTCTTCATTTCCATTTAGCCGCAGTTCCCATCGGCAGACTAAAACAAGACAGTCGGGATTTGCCCGGCGCACCACTGCCAACGAGTCCAGCCATAGTTGGCCGGAGTTCACATTGGTTGTTGGCAGAGGGTCACCTGAAACCACGCCGATCATCGTAAATTTAGCGCCTAGTTCAGCACAGATCCGTCTTATTTCCACCCCGTACATTGAAGCGTTGCTGTCACCCATCAACAAAACTGAGCGGCCCTGAATTTGCGGATCAAAAATCAACCCCCCATTGTGAACTTCGCTGGCTTCGGTGCTGATCCAGTGTGTTTTTTTTATTCCGATTCCCAAGGGAACAGAAACAACCACAGCTAGAATCATAAACACGTATGCCAATGACACGTTTGCTTTGTCGTTTAGAAATAAACGGGCAGGCCTTTCGACAGCCAGATAACTTACGGCACTGGCAAGCAGGCTCCCCGCAATTTTCAAGATCAGCCGCTGGTTTTCCGAAAAAAAGCAAAACTCATGGTCTACCAACGAGAAGATGGGCCAGTGCCACAGGTAGAGCGAATAAGAAATCCGGCCGATAATGACCAAGGCCGGCAGGGCTAAAAATCTTTCGGCCAGACCTTCTCCAGTGAAGCCTAACAGTCCAACCGTACCAATAACCGGCAGTAATGGCCACGCTCCGGGAAAATCATCGGTTTCGTGGATCAATAAGAACGACAACATGACTAATCCAAGGCTAATCAATGAGCCAATCCGTCTCTCTCGTACCAACGGCATGGAATTCGAGGACTTGCTTGAGACCGCCAAAATACAACCCGCCAACAATTCCCAGGCACGCGTTGGCAGGAGGTAAAAGGCCCAGATTGGGCGCATCCAAGTCAAAACTATCGACGAACAAAAACTCACCACCAGAAGCGCCCATAACACCGGCAGCAGATATCTTCGGCCCCGCCTGAAAAGCAACAGCAACAGCAGCGGGAAAAAAATATAAAACTGTTCCTCCACTGAAAGCGACCAATAGTGAAGATACGGTTGGGCATCGGGCATGATCTGAAAGTAATTTCCTTGGTTGATAAGCTTGAGGTTTATGACCGAAAGGGACGCCATGGCGAAACTCAGGCCCGATGAGGCGAATTCCCGCGGGTTGTAAACAACGCTGGTCCCGGCCAGGGTCACAATCCCCACCAGGAAAAATGCCGGGAAGATTCTTGCGATGCGCCTTTGATAAAACCTCACCAGGCTGAAGGTGCCTTTCAAACATTCCTTATAAATAATTGAGGTGATAAGGTATCCCGAAATAACGAAGAACACATCGACGCCCACAAACCCGCCCGGAAGCCAGGTATGATTGAGATGAAAAACAAAGACCGAGAGCACCGCCAGCGCCCTTAAGCCATCGATCGCCGGACGGTACTCCAAAGAAGAATGAGTCCCTCCTGCCGGCTTGAACCAAAAACTCTTCATCCCTCGTTCCCCTCCGCATTGCCCTTCTTCTCCCAGGCACGCCGCGCCTTTTCAGGCAGCGCCGTGTCCACTTTGGCGTAATACGTTTTTTCGCCAAGCAGCTTGTTTGCCGAGTGCTCAAGTTCCAGCGAGGGTGTTACGCCAAAACGGCTGTTCGTTTCCACGAAAACAGTTTCCCCGCCGGGCTGAAGGAAACATAGAAACAGAGGACACTTTCCGCCATGCGCGTTCAAAAGCTGCAAAAGTTCGTCCAGTTTTTCCGGCGTGAGATGTGCGCTGTTCAAACGCAGATGCACCTGCTTCGTGTATTTTTTGGGCGCATCAGCCAATGGCATGATCTCTTGCGGGAAAATTTTTGGCTTGTCCTCGCCGGTGCTCACTTCGCCGATGACGAGGATCGCATTGTTGGCCTCCAGCAGCGGACGAAATTTGTCGTAATCGTTCATCACGAGCAATTGCACCGAGCCTTCCAGGTCCTCGAGCGTAACCATCGAATATGGCTTGCCGGATTTTTTGGAAAAACCGTGCGTGGCCGCCGCGATCATGCCACCGATCCGTGTCATGCTGCGGTTCGGCACCTCCGCCAGTTTCGCGGTCGTGTGCAGACAATATTTCTGCAGCAACGGCGCAAACGGCGTGAGCGGATGGCCGGTGACGTAAAAACCGAGCAGTTCCTTTTCGTGCGCGAGCAATTCATGCTGCGGCCATTCGGGCAGGCCGGTGATGGTTTCCGGCATCGCGCTCGATGATTTTTCCTCCAGCGCGCCGAACAACGAGCTTTGCCCTTTCTGCTTGTCGGACAAAATACTCGATGCGCGCGCGAGGGTACGTTCGATTTGCGCAAATAACGTCGCCCGCGTCTGGCCGAAAGTATCGCAGGCGCCGGTTTTTATGAGTGCCTCCAGCGTCTTGCGCGTAAGCGCACGGCTGTCCACGTGTTCGCATAAATCGGAAAGTGTCGTGAACCTCCCGTGTTCTTCGCGGGATTTCAAAATTTCTCCAACCACGCCTTCCCCGACCCCTTTGATCGCCGCCAGCCCGAAGCGGATCGCCTTGCCGTCGCGCGCCGGAAAAAACGAGACGCCGCTTTCATTCACGTCCGGCCCGAGCACTTCAATATCAAATTCCCTTGCTTCGGCGATGTATTCGGTGAGCTTTTCCGTGTTCGCCATGTCGTTCGTCATCATGGCGCAGAAAAATTCAACGGGGTAATTTGCCTTCAGATACGCGGTCTGATAGGCGACGACCGCATAGGCCGCCGCATGGGATTTGTTGAACCCGTAACCGGCGAACTTTTCCAGCAAATCGAAAACCTGGTTCGCCTTTGTCGCGGGGATGTTGTTGTGCTTCTTCGCGCCGGCGACAAACTGCTCGCGCTGCTTCTGCATCTCCTCGACCTTTTTCTTGCCCATCGCGCGGCGCAGCAAATCCGCGCTTCCCAGCGTATAGCCGGCCAGGATCTGCGCGGCCTGCATCACCTGCTCCTGATAAATCAACACGCCATACGTTTCCTTGGAAATGCCTTCGAGCAGCGGATGCGGATATTCGATTTGAATCTCCCCGTGACGACGTTTGATGAAATCGGGGATCAGGTCCATCGGGCCGGGACGATACAACGCGACCAGCGCGGTGATATGCTCGACGGAACTGATCTGAAATTTTTTGCACAAGTCGCGCATCCCGCCGGATTCCAATTGGAACACGCCCAGCGTTTCCGCGCGATTCAAAAGGTCGTACGTTTTTTTGTCGTCCAGCGGAATCCGGTCGATGTCTACTTCGATTCCCTGCGTGCGTTGGACCATCTCGCACGTGTTGCGGATGACGGTCAGGGTTTTCAGGCCAAGGAAATCCATTTTCAACAGGCCCAGGTCGCCGACGGGACCCATCGCGTATTGCGTGACGATGCCGCCATCGTCATCCGTCTTCAGCGGCAGCAGGTTGACGAGCGGTTGGTCGCCGATGACGACACCGGCAGCGTGGACGCTCGAATTGCGCGCCAGATCCTCGAGCACCAGGGCGGTGTCCACCAGTTCGCGCGTGGCGTCCTCGGTTTCGTAGGCCTGCTTGAAATCCGGCGATTGTTTGAGCGCCTTTTCGAGCGTCATCTTCAGGTCCGTCGGGATCATCTTGGCGAGCCGGTCGCCGTCTCCGTAGCTTAGACTCATGACGCGGCCCACGTCGCGCACGACCGATTTCGCCCCCATCGTGCCGAAGGTGATGATTTGCGCCACGGATTCCCGGCCGTATTTTTGGCGGACGTATTCGATGACATCCGCCCGGCGGTCATCGGCAAAATCGATGTCGATATCCGGCGGATTGACGCGCTCGGGATTGAGGAAACGTTCGAAAAGCAGGCCGTACCGGATGGGATCAACGTTCGCGATCTCCAGCAGATATGTCACGATCGAGCCTGCGGCCGAACCGCGCGCCACGCACGAGACGCCGATGCTGCGCCCGTAACGGATGAAGTCGCCGACGATGAGAAAGTAGGAGATGAAACCGGTTTTCTCGATGACGCCCAGTTCGAGTTGCAGACGGTCGATGACGGTTTTGATGGCCGCCGCTTCGTCCGGATTTTTTTCATCAAAAGTCGGCAAGCGTTTCGGATCGTCCACCTTTTCCACGATGAATTCCTTGCCTTCGGCCTTGGCGTGGATCGTATACCGCCGGAACAACCCTTCCGCCAGCCACTGGCGCAAAAATCCCTCGCGCGTGAAATGTTCCGGCGGATGAAAAACCGGATAATGCAGGGTTTTGAAATCAAACTCGACATTGCATTTCTCGGCAACTTCCAGGGTGTTTTTTATCGCTTCCGGGACCTCAGTAAAACGGGCCTTCATCTCCTCCGCCGAGCGCAGAAAAAAAGGCGCCTGATCCGGCATGTAGCTCGCACCCATGCGCTTCGGATTGCTCAGCACATCCTGTGTGCCGATGCAGACGAGACAATCGTGCGCATGCGCGTCGCCCTTGTTGATGTAATGGACATCGTTCGTCGCGACGAGCTTCAGGCCAAACTCCTTCGCGAACTGGATCAACTGTTTGTTCACCTTGGCCTGCTCGGGAATGCCGTGATTTTGGAGCTCGAGAAAATAATGTTCCGCGCCGAGCGTCTGCTTGAAAAAATCCACCGTGTCCTTCGCCCGCGCGGTTTGATCCTTCATGATCAAGTCCGAAAGTTCGCTGGCCAGGCAGCCGGACAAGGCGATCAGGCCTTCGCTATGTTTCGCAAACACCTCCTTGTCGATGCGTGGCTTGTAATAATAACCGTCGAGGTGGGCATCCGTGACCAGCTTCACCAGATTTTTATAGCCCGTCTCATCGCGCGCGAGCAGTCCGAGGTGATGATAAACGTCCCGCATGCCGCTGCCCTGTTTCTTTTCCAGCCGCGAGCCGGGGGCGACATACACTTCGCAGCCGATGATCGGCTTGATGCCCTTGGCGCGGGCGGCCTGATAAAATTCAACCACTCCATGCATGGCGCCATGGTCGGTGATGGCGAGCGCGGGAAATTTCAGTTCATGCGCCTTGTCGATGAGCTTGTCCAGACGGCAGGCGCCATCGAGCAGCGAATACTCGGTGTGCAGATGCAGGTGGACAAAATCAGCGTGCGACATTGGAAACAAAGTTTACCCGTCCGGCTTGAAGCGACGCAAGCAGGCGATGTTCACAGCTTCACGAGGCGAATTGCAGCTCGTACAGTTTTTGATACATACCGCCGCGCTTGATGAGTTCATCGTGCTTGCCGGTTTCGATGATTTTGCCCTGATCGAGAACGACAATCATGTCTGCATGCAAAATCGTGGAGAGCCGGTGGGCGATGCAAATGGTCGTGCGGCCTTTCATCAGTTCGTCCAGCGCGGCCTGCACCGCCCGTTCGGATTCGGTGTCCAGCGCACTGGTGGCCTCGTCCAATAGCAGGATCGGCGCGTTTTTCAAAACGGCGCGGGCAATCGCAATGCGCTGTCGTTGACCGCCGGAAAGGGAAAAACCTTTTTCACCGATGACGGCCTCGAAGTTTTCTGCGCGCTGCGAAATGAATTCGTAAGCGTGCGCGTGCCTGGCAGCGGTGATGATCTCTTCTTTGGTCGCACCCAGGCGGCCCAGCTCGATGTTCCGGCGGATGGTGTCGTTGAACAAAATATTTTCCTGCGCGACGACGGCGATTTGATTCCGCAAATCGCGCGTGCCGACTTCGCGGATGTCCACGCCGCCGATCTTGATCGCGCCGCGCACGGGGTCGTAAAAGCGCAACAGCAGGTTGGCCAGCGTGGTTTTGCCGGAACCGCTCGCGCCGACCAGCGCGACCATCTGGCCGGCCTTGACGGTGAGATTGACCTTTTGCAGCACGGGCTTTTCACCGTAATTGAAATCCACGTTTTCAAAAAGGATGTCGGCGTTGGAGGCGTGCAGCATCTTCGGCGCAACGGGCTCGGGCACGGAATTTTCCGTGGCGAGCAGCTCGAAAACCCGTTCCGTGGCGGCCTGTGCCTGCTTGACCTGGTTTTGAACGCGGACGATTTCCTTGATGGGCTTGTAGATCATCACCAACGCGAAGCCAAAAACCATCACGTCCTGCAAGTCGGGTCGTTCGTTCAGTGGCAGGTGCAAAATGTACAGCAGCACCAGCGCCAGGCCGATGCCGGAAAAAAGCTCGGTGAACTGGCTGGGTAATTCGTCCGCACGGACGACGCGCATCCGCTGGTTGACGTATTTTTTGTTGGTATTGCGGAATTCCTCCGCGACGGTCGACTCCAGGTTATAAGCCTTGATCACCCGGTTGGCGGTGAAGGCTTCCTGCATGTGCTTGGTCAGCTCGGCATTATGCATCTGTGCGGCCCGTGCGGATTTGCGGAGTTTACGCCCGTAGATCACCACGGGCACGATGCACAAGGGAAAGACGATCATCGCGAGGAGTGTCAATTTGGGCTGCACGATGAACTGCCAGCCGAGGGCACAAATGACCAGGATGGGATTTTGCACCATGGAAACCAGCGCGGTGCTGAAGACGGTGTTGAGGAGCGCAGTGTCGCCGGTGATGCGCGCCATGAGTTCGCCGGTGCTGGCGCGGTTAAAAAACCCGAGCGAAAGGTTCTGGACATGCGTGAACAGTTTCACGCGGATGTCGCCGACGGCATGCAGCGAGACCCAGTTCGTCAGATACACGCTGGCGTATTGCATCACATTTCGTACCAGCATCAGGGCCGGGAGGATGCCCACGATGAGCGACCAGGCGACGAGGTTGCCGGGTGCGGGCGTGTGAAACGCCGGCAGATGTTGCGCGAGCCAGTGCGCAGGCGGATGGAATATCGCACTCTGGATGTTTTCCAGTTGTGCGCGCACCCCGGCGTGACCTTTGAAAACCAGGTTGAGGATCGGCTTGAAGGCGGCGATGACGATGCCGTTGATGACGCCGAACATCATCCCGCAAAAAAATCCAAGGAACAGCCGCCCGCGATATGGGCGGGTAAAAACCCAGGTTTTTCGGAGAAAATCAATCATGTTCCCCCCAATTTTTCAGCAGGCGACGCGTAAAAGCGAGCGTTTTATACTTTTGGCCTGGACCAAAACCATTCGCGGACGAAAGAAGCCAGGTAACGACGACAGAGGCTGGCCCGGTCGCGAAACACATCAAAGAGGCCCAGGTTGGCGGCCGTCATTTTGCGAAAAGTCCGGTAGTCACCACTTTTGTAAAGGCCGCGCAGCCATTCCCAGCATTCCTTTTGTTCGGCGGCGCGCAGATGCGTGCCGAGTTGCCGCGCGATGCCGGGATTGGCACGAAGAAGCTGGACCATCCTCATACCCTGCTGGCTGGCTTTTTCGTATTCAAACCGGGCTGAACCGCGCGTGAGGTGGATGTCGGCGACATTGCTCCGGCTGCAGCGGAATTCCAGTTGCGCGGCGAGCCGGATGAGTATTTCACGGTCTTCACGGTGGGTCAGTGATTCCTGGTACATCCCGAGCTGCAGCATGGTGGTTCGTTTGATGAGAAACCCGTTGTTGTGCACAAAATAAGTCCGGAGGTATTCCGCCACCACGTTGCCCTCGGGCGGCGCGGCCGGCAAATCCTTCAGGTTTTCGGGCAGCCGGCCGGCGTTGGTGCAGAAACCATAGGCCACCCCATCAAAACGGGGATCGCGCAGGAAAACTTCCAGACGGCTGCTCACCGAATCACGCGTCAGTTCATCGTCCGAATCCAGAAAGCAGACATAATCCGCATCCGCCGACTGGACGCCCAGATTGCGGGCGGCGGACTTTTCGCGGTTGACCGGCTGCTGGATCAACGTGATGCGGTCACCATATTTTTCCAGCAAATTCGCCGGGGTCCCGTCGCTTGACGCATCGTCCACGACCACACAGCGGGTGCCGGCATGGGACTGGCTGAGCACCGAATCCACGGCGCGGGTGACCAATGGCCATCGGTTATAAGTGGCAATGACCACGGCCACTCTTGGAACGTTTGAACTCATGTTGATGCCCGGAATCAAAATAACGACTGCAAACAATTTAAAAAATCAATTTTGACGGCGTCGGCGCGTGCGCGCATTCCGTCAGTGATAAAACTTATAAGTGCGCGGTTCTCCAGTTGCCGCGTCATCCGCCCGACCATGTGCGTCAACGAACCGGAAAGTTGCCCGGCGTGGATGTAAAATTCCAGGGCTTCATTCGTCGAATAAAAGACCCAGCGTTTGTCGCGGCCTGCCTCCGCGTGTCCGCTGCTCACGTCCAGACCGGCCCGCGTCCAGGTTTCGCCGATGCAGATGGCAGGCACGCCCAGCCGCCAGGCATTGACGCAGATGTGGTAAGTGTCGGTGATCACGAATTCGCTCGCGGCAATGTGATCCAGCAGGTCGCCGGCGGTGGGTGGATGGTTTTCCAGCGGGAATTCCAATTCGGAAAACACCAGCCGCTGCCACTTTCCCGGCGGGCGGCACACGCGCCAGGGCAGCCAGAACGGCCGGACTTTCCGGTGGCGGCACAACGCCCGCGCAAATTTCAGCGCCGGTCCGCGCCCGCCTTGGTTGCGATGAAAAAAAACCGCCGCCCGGCCACCCGCGGGCGGCGCCGGATTATTTCGCCGGATGGCGGCCAGCGCGCGGCCGGTCATCAACAGCGCACAGTCCGTGCCGGCGTGTGAAGTCGTCCATTCATTACGCAACCGGTTGACCTGGCCGGCGGAAAAGACATCGCGCATCCACACCCGGCGTGTCTGCAGGAGAAATTTTTGCACCAACGGCCCATATCCGGCATCCAGATAATCCGAGGCGCGATTGAACAAAAGGTTGCCGCCGTAGGCGAGCGTGCGTGCAAACAACCCGGAACCGGCCCCGTCCAGAAAATAACACTGGTCAACCACCTTCAAGGCATCGGCCGGGGACAAATTTTTATCCACAGACACAAGCCAGCGCGCGCTTTGTTCGCGGTAATGCGCCATGTGGAAAAAATCGCCCCAATAAATGACGGCGGAGGCGGCAAATGCCTCGTCCACGTTGCGGCGGAGGCACTCGTATTGCACGGGGCTTGCCTCGCGCGCAATTTTTTCCTCGATGTTTCTGGGTTTCCAGCCCGCTTTGCGCTCGGCCTCGCTCAATAGGTGCCAGAACCGGACCTGATGTTGTGGAAAACTTTCCTGCCACAGGTCATGAAAAGCCAGATCAACCGTCAGCATCCCCGGATTGGGGGACGGCGGCGGCGCACAAATCACGCTGATCTTTTTCTGGGTCATCCCGCTTCCAAATTTGAGTTCTTTTTCGTATCTCACACATTTTTCAGAAACGGAAGCAAAAAAACCAGAAGGCAGGTGACTGGCAACTTTTGGCCAAGGGAGGCAATGAAGCCGGGTCTGGAGCGCAAGCAACTTGACCGCGGCTCCTGAATTCCTAAACTGGCGTTCTGGATCCGCAAAAATGCAAACCGGCAACCTTCCTTCGCAACGACAGATCGTCTTTATTTTGTCCACGCCTTATGCCGGATCACATTTCCTGTCCTTGCAGCTCGGCAGCCATTCCCGCGCGCTGCACATCGGGGAAATCGTCAACCTCGGTTCTGCCAAGTCGCAAAACTGGCATGACAACGAACTTTCGGCGAAACTCCTGGATGGCTTGGGACGGGACGACCGCGCGCGCATCCATTCAGCGATCTTCGAAAGGTGCGACCCTGGCGTCAACCTGCTCGTGGATACGAGCAAAAAAGTTTTTTGGGCGCAGGCCTGTCTGCCGGACAACCGGTTTGGAAAAAAATATCTGCACCTGATTCGCGATCCGCGTGCACTTGTTCGGCGCTACGGCCTGGCCTCCACGTTCAAGGCGCGCTGCAAGATGCGTTGCAAGGTCGCCCGCAGATTTCCCGCGCTCGCGTTTTCCGTCTGGGGCGCCCGGGAGACCGATTTGTGGACTTACCAATGGTTGTTGGAAAACCAGAAGATCACCCGGTTCATCCGCGAGCATCGATTGGATGCGGAACTGATCACTTACCGTGACCTCGCCTTGGATCCATCCACCGAACTGATGCGTATTACACGTTGGCTGGGCCTGGATTTCGAGCCGGGCCAGCTTGATTATTGGAACAAGACCCACATCGGTTCCCTGCGGCACAGCTACGACTGGGTGAAGGAAAAGAAGACGCAGCACTTCGATGTACGCTGGCAGACGGAACTTCCGCCCGAAACACGAAAGCACATCACGGAAAATCCCCGCGTCCTCCAATACCTGGATGACCTCAAAATCCAATTCGCGCCTGACGGCCTTGTCCGCACCGGCGCAGCGTACGGCTGAATTTTTCCGGAGTGCCCGCCCACTAGCCGCGGATTTCAATCCCCCTTGGCTGCACTGCCGCTGTCAGGCAATCCATACTCCCGGCAAAGGAACCCGGGCAGCCTGTCCAGCTCTGCCGCGTGAAAGCCGGTGTTTATTCATGGACGTTTAAGCAAAAAATTACTTACATTACCTTTCGCAATTCTTAAATCTTTTTGACCATGAACGTTGAGTATGTTGCCATGACCCTGCGGGACCAGCGCGCGGAATTCATCGCCCGCCGGTTTGCACCATATTTAAAGGGCCGGGTCCTGGATGTCGGCTGTGACCGGGCGCGTCTCAAGCAATTGGTCCCTGGCATACAATATTTTGGCATTGATGTTGGCGGCACGCCGGATTTGGTGGTAAATCTTGAAAAAGAACGGCTGCCCTTCCCCGACCGTTCCTTTGATTGCATTGTTTGTTCCGACGTACTTGAGCATTTGGATAATTTTCACGAAAACTTTTCCGAACTGGCGCGCGTGACGGCAAAACACATCATCCTCTCGTTGCCAAACAACTGGGCCAACGCCCGGAAGGCCATCGAGCGCGGTCGCGGACAATTCAGCCACTACGGCCTGCCGGCCGAACCGTCCGCGGATCGCCACAAGTGGTTTTTCTGCCTCACCGAGGCGCGCGACTTCGTCGAGGCCCGCGCACCGCGCCACGGCCTGTCGATCACCGAAATGTTTGCCGTGGAAAAACCGCGGGCACCGCTCCTGCGCTGGCTGCGCCAATGCCGCTACCCCAACCAGGATGCTTACTTGAACAGGTATTCCCATTCGTTGTGGGCGGTGTGTTCCCGGACGGCGTAAACCCGGCAATTTTTTTCCAAGCACCATGACCGGCCTGTACACCCCGCTGTGAAAAAAGTTTTGTTCATCTTGTCCACCAGTTATGCAGGTTCGCACTTCCTGTCTCTCTTGCTGGGCAGCCATTCCCGGACTTTGCATATTGGGGAAGTATCCCGGCTGGGCACCGACAAGTTTGAAGTCAGCGAGTTGGACTGGACGGCGGGTGGCGTTTTTAACGGCCTCGGTAAAAAAGACCTTCCCGACATCCATCAAACGGTATTCTCCCGCAGCCATCCCTCCCCCGAGGTGTTGATCGACACGAGCAAAACCATCCAGTGGGCGGAAAGTTTCTCACATGACAACCGCCACCAAAAAAAATACCTGCATCTCATCCGGGATCCGCGGGCGTTGGTACGGCGCTACGGCCTCCAGTCCACGCCGGAATCACGCCGCAAAATCCGGTGGAAACTTGCGTGCAAATTTCCTGCCCTGGCCTTTTCCATCTGGCAGGCCCCGGAAACCGACTTGTGGATGTACCAATGGCTGCTTCAAAACCAGAAAATCACCAATTTCATCCGCAAAAATAACTTCGATTCCGAACTGGTCACCTATCGCGATCTGGCCACGGATCAGGCCGGTGAGATCACCCGCCTCATGCGCTGGCTGGACCTTGAATATGAACCGGGACAGCTTGAATACTGGAACCGGCCGCATATCGGCTCGCAAAAACGCAACTATGACTGGGTGAAGGAAAAAAAAACGCAGCACTTCGATTTGCGCTGGCAGACGGAACTTTCCCCGGAAACCCAGCGCCGCATCACTGAAAATTCCCGCGTGCGCGCTTACCTCGCTGACCTGAAGTTGAAGTTCATCCCCGATGGACTGACCCACGCGGATAAATAGGATTGTTCCGGTCTCCGGTTTTTTTCTAAAATGGCGGCATGATTGAGGGAGAATTCCCAAAGACCATCTGGATGTTCTGGCAACAAGGGTTCGACGCGGCGCCGGTGCTGGTTCAAAAATGCCTCGCCTCCTGGCGGCGGCATAATCCCAATTGGCGGATCGTCCTGCTGGACGAAAAAAATCTGCGCGAATATGTCGATACCGCGTCCATCGTCAAAGCCAACCGCGACATCATTTCCGTCCAGAGTCTCTCGAACATCATCCGCATCAACCTGCTGGCGCAACGTGGCGGCGTGTGGGTGGACGCCACCTGTTTCTGCTGCCGTCCGCTCGATGACTGGCTGCCCGCGCGCATGGGCAGCGGATTCTTCGTCTTCGATAACCCCGGTCGTGAACGCATCATGGCCAGTTGGTTCATGGCGTCCACGAACAACTGTCGCCTGACCAAAATTTATTGCGACTGGGTGAACGCCTTTTGGAGCGAAAACCATTTCACCAACAAAAATGCCCGCTTTGCACGGCTGTTTATCCGGCTTGCCGGCAAAATCCTGCACAAACATCCGCGCCTCGCCGCCTTGTGGACGCAACCGCTGGTCGCCAAAACCTTGAAGCTCTATCCCTACCACTGGTTCCACTATCTGTTTGCCCGGCTCGTCAATCAGAACGCCGAATGCGCCGGTCTCTGGCGGCAATCGCAAACCATCAGGGCTGCCGGTCCGGTCCGGTTGAAACATATCGGCCTGCTCGAACCCGCCAGCG